>NC_020908.1:3649500-3961000 GCF_000155735.2 Octadecabacter arcticus 238 | reverse complement strand
AACAACGCCTCGATGTAGTCTTTGCAATGGGGACGATCCGCGTGACGCGCGATCTGGCATTTGCGCCACGGGGTCAGGTCGCCGTAGAGGCTCACCAACAAATCGGCCGCCTTTTTATCAAGCGCCTTTGCCTCGGACTCGACGTCCATGTCCTCGTTCGCACGGGCCAGCGCGCGCAATTCGGCAGCTTTGCCTTCAATCTCGGCCAGCGGCCGTTCAAAATCGAGGTAGTTGGTCATGTGGGTCGGCTCCAATAAATCTTAGCTCTGATATACGGTCGCTGAGGAGTGCATGCAACTCACCACAAACCCGCCCCGCGCGGCACTTTCACTTCAGGTGATCCCGTTGCGACAATACCCCGCCAACGAAGACGATCGTCAAGACCCGTGAACGACGGCTTCGAGCCCCCTTGTGCCGACACTCACTTGCAAAGTGAAGACTTATCCCTTTTAGTCCGGTTGCCCCACATGTTGACGCGGCGCAGAATCTTGCCCTTGTGGCTTTAGAGGCGGATCGGATCAGTTTGTAACGTCTGGTGGGTTTATAGGGCGTGGCTTTTGCCGTGAACGAGGCCCTTCAGGCGCGCTGTTCAACAAAATCACGATATGTCGCTGGCCCGAGACCAACACCGATCCCCAGCAGCGTGTCGAAGGCGCTTCGCATGTGTCGCCGTCGGTTCCAGCGGAACACGAATTCGTCGAGATAGCGTTGTAGATGGCACTTTCTGAGGCCGTGGAAGACGCCTTTTGCCCACGTTTTTAGGTTGGAGAACACGCGGTGGACCCAGTGGAGTATGTCGTGTGCCTTCTTGCCGCTGACGACCTTTGCCTCATGCGTGTTTGCAGGAGGATTTTCGTAACCGAGCCAGCCATCCGTGATGATGTGAGCGCCAGGCTCTACAGCCTGACCAATGAACCCGTGCAGCGTCTTTGACGCGCCGTCGGGAATGTGTTTCATCCTGATACGGCGCGGATGTCCGTCACTTGATAACTCGACGGCACAGACGACAAACATCTTTCCAACCGGGCTCCGCCCACCCTTTGGCCGGTCCTCGGGATCATGCCGGGACCGGAACGGCATCTCTGTTTCATCGATTTCGACAAGGTCTTTCAGGGGGTTGCGGTCAGGGTTGACCATCGACCGCCGCAGCTTTTGCAAGAGGAGGTCGCCGAGAAGCGCCATCGGTCCGAGCGACGATGGCGACCCGTCTTGTAGCTGCCAAGGCCAAGTTGCGCCTGAAGTTGCAGCGCTGACATGCCGTTGGAATGGCTGGTGATGATGTGCGCGGCAAGAAACCAAATTCGCAACGGCAAATGGCTGCTGTGCATTACCGTGCCAGCCGTCACGGATGTCTGCCGTGCGCAACCGGCACATTCCCAAGTCGCGCGATTTCGCTTTAACGGCCAGCCCTTGCAGGTGCCACAGGAAGGACAGACGAAGCCCTCAGGCCAACGATGTTCCACCAGATAATGCGAACACGCTTCCTCATCAGAAAACCTGGCGTCGAACGCGGGGCGGGACATGGGTTTGTCGTTTTTCCATCTGGCTGGCATGGGAAGAACAATACCAGAACATTCTAGATTGGCAAGCCGCTTCGCACTACATCAGGTGCCGCCGGAGCAAAGGGGATAAGCCTTTGCAAAGCGAATGTTGGCTTCTGGCTCATGTGTAAGCACCGTTAGAGTATGTCAGTTCATAGCTGTGACTGTAGAGTTCAAAGACGATCCCAAACGGGTCTTCGACGTAAACCATGCGATATGGTTTCTCGTCGGGGAAATATTCGCGAACGTGCATGCGTTGCTTGCCGCCAGCCGCAACGATTTTTGCCAGTAGATCCTCAAGGTTCGGATCCTGAATAGCAAAATGAAACGTGCCGTGTTGTCTGAAGTTAAGGTTATCTTCCGGCGCCTTGTGTCCTTCGAATTCGAACAGCTCAAACCCGATACGATCAGCCGTCGCTAAGTGCGCGATGCGCATGCGCCCCCAACCTTTGCCAAAAACGTCCGAGCACATCTGGCCAATGGCGCTGTCGTCTTCGATAATGACAGTAGGTTCCATGATCACATAGAAGCCAAGAACGTCGCCGTAGAATTTGATCGCCTGGTCCAAATCTGGAACAGACAAGCCGATATGAGAGAATGAGCGTGGTGTCGGTTGCATGGTGTTTCCTTTCAAGGGTGTTGAAAGAGAATTAGACGGACTGTCCCCGAATTAAAAATTATCATTTTTTAGTAACTCCCAAGGACCCCATCGGATATCGGGTTTTGTGTTGCCCTTGCGACGTTAGAGCCGAGCGATGATCTGTTGTGGTGATAGGGTGAGTGTTTCGAGGATATTGCCCCCGTGTTTTCTGACCGTCGAGATGACGGATCTGATGTCAGCGAAGACCTGCGCGCCCTCGAGGGTGCGGAAAGTTCCCGAGATTTTCATGCGCAACTTCATCATGCGCAGGTCCCGTTCGGCCTGATTGTTGGTGAAGGGAACTGTGAAGTCCGTAAGGAACCTTAGGACGTCATCACGGTAGTCGCGCAAGCGGACCAGAAGGTTATGGCCTGGCCGCCTGGCTTTTCGGCCTCGCGCACCAGTGCGTCTAGCCAGTGGGTCTTGTCGCTCATGGAAGGCGAGGCCCTCGGTGAGGATCGCCATGTATTTGGTGAGGATGTCGTGGTGAACCGACGTGGGGAGTTCGGTCTCGCCTCGCCCCTGAGCCGCGCACTTGAGCTGATTGGCGCTGTTGAGCAGCACGCTCATCGCGCACGCCCACGGCTCCTTTTCGATTTCTTCGATGGCCTTGAGTTCCCGTAAATGATGCGCCCCGCACAGGGCGTGCGCGTCCACCCCACTCATATGGGCGTAATAGGACTTCCAGTGGTCATGAACAATTGTCCCGCCGGTCAGGAAGGATGGAACAGCACCGCGCTTGGCGCTGATGCGATAATGCGTGAAGGCGAGATCGCTGATTGAGTGCAGCCAGTGCAGCTTACCATCAACACGAAGTCCGGTCTCATCCAGATGCCGAACGCCGCCTTCATTGAGCCGGGCCAGAATGTGTTCGACGACGCCACCCAAGGTACGCGCTGTGCCGTTCACCCAGTTGGTCACGCTGGCCGCGCATAGGCTGGTGGCACCAAACAAATCACGCAGGAGTTGGCAGACCCGATCCTCGGGGATCAGCTGCTGAACATTGCAGTAGACCGCCGCCGCCCGAATGCGCTTACCGTATTGCACGTGTGCATTCACGCCATCGGGAAAGGTGGCTGTCGTCGTGGCTCGGCAATGGCCACAACAATAAATCGCTGCCTGATGCTCTGTGACCTCCAGACGCGGCACCGGTATGTCATAAACCTGACGCCTCTCCACCGCCTTGATCATCCCAGCCGTCAAGCCATGCTGACAGGTGCCACAGGCCTCAGCCTCATGTCGCTCCACAAAGTCAGGCGTTGCTGTCTGACGTAGGGTGTCGCCTCGGTGGCCAACTTGGCCACCACTTTTCTTACCGGACTTACCACGCAGGCTACGCGGTACCGGTTTCTTCAACCCATCACTCGAAGGCGGCTTGCTGCTATTACTGCTGTTCTTAGCCAACTGACGCCGCAGATCCGCATTCTCTTGCGCCATGCTCGCCAACGCGGCTTCCAACTCGGCGATCCTGCGCAGAGCCGTGGCGAGGAGTTGTTCAAGAGCAGTAACTTGGTCCATT
The DNA here is from genome assembly GCF_000155735.2 of Octadecabacter arcticus 238. Classification (GTDB taxonomy): domain Bacteria; phylum Pseudomonadota; class Alphaproteobacteria; order Rhodobacterales; family Rhodobacteraceae; genus Octadecabacter; species Octadecabacter arcticus. The sequence continues at coordinate 3,957,300 of NC_020908.1, read as the reverse complement.
CCACCAATGATTCAGAGAAATCGTCACAGCGCCACGAAATTCAGACCACAACAGAAAATTCATGCGCCTAATGGTCAAGGAGACTCACATCAAAACTGACAAAAACCCGTTATCGGCTGGGGTGCTTGGGAGTTACATTTTTTATTATTTTCATAATTTTTTGAGGCAGTCATGCTAAATGCAACGTGGTTGAATACCTTTACAACGCTGTGCGAGGTCGGACATTTTACGCGCACGGCGGAGCTGTTGGGGATGACCCAGCCTGGTGTTTCGCAGCATCTGCACAAACTGGCGTCCCAAGTCGGAAAACCGCTGGTATCAAAGGATGGAAAGTCCTTCACGCTCACCCCCGCTGGTGAAGCCGTGCTGACCATCGGCCTTGCGCGACGTCAGCAAGAGCGCGAACTGCAAGACACCATCAATTCTGATGATCCAGACGTAGGCGACATCAGCCTTGGGTGTTCTGGCAGCTTTGCCATGTGGATTTATCCGCATCTTCTTGATCGGATGCATCAGGCGCCCGAGCTTGTGATCCGTGTTACGGCTGCTCCACATATGAGCATTTTGACATCCGTTCTTAATGGAGAGTTTGATTTGGGGGTCGTCGCTGAACCAGTCAACCACCCCCGACTGGACGCAATTGAATTGGCCCGTGAAGAGTTGTGTTTGGTTGTTCCGCGCTCCCTCGCCGGACAAGTCCTTGACCTGCACCTCTTGAACGAGCTCGGTTTTGTCGCGCATCCAGACGGGTATGCATATGCGGATGATCTCTTTTCGCTGAACTTCCCAAAAGATTACAAAGGGGCTGACCGCTTGCGGGTAAGGACGTTCGTCAACCAGATCGGCCAAATCCCCATTCCAGTAGCGCAGGGGTTGGGATACACAATATTGCCCAAATCCGGCGTCGATGCCTTTGCTGAAAGGCAGGAGTTGGCGATCATTCAACTTCCGAAACAACGATTTCATGATCTGTGGATAATTTCCCGTAAGGGACGGAGCGAAATCGCGCGCGTCGCTGCTTTGAACGACTTCATTGGTCGTACGGCAACGGCTTTGAGATAACGTTTCACAGGAGTAACAAGCAAAATGGGTATCGGCTGGAACAGATAGCTGACGTTCAGATTAGTAAATTGAACGGCAAGGTTTAAGTTTTTTCGATGCGGGCCTGAGCGTGTCTTTTCCGTTTGGTGCTGCGGTGGGCCCGCGTTGGGAAACATGACTAGGAGGAAGCCGTGGGGTCTGGGTGTGCTCTATGGGGAAAGCGCGAAGTTGCCGCTTCCGAGGGTGGCGTGAGAACTTGACGGTTTGTGTTTCGCGCGGTGAATTGATGCGCTTGATCTTGTTTTGTGGAGTGCTTTGTCTCCGGTTCGGGCGCGCTAAACGCCACTAATTTTCTCTTAGACAAACCGATACCTGCCCTGAACGCTCTGCAGTTCAGGGAATGTCTGAAAAATGTTGGCGTGCATCTCGTCATGCGGCGGCCTTTCTAGGTGGTGCGCGGGTTTGCGGTTTATGGCCGCGTCGGAAGGTCTCGATGATGCGCATTGCACCGCCACAGTCGGGGCATGGTTCTTGTAGTGTGAGCGGCGTGACCTCGGTGGCTGGAGGATCATCTTGTTGTGGGGGTTGAGCGCCGAGTAAGGTGCGAACCTTTGCTATATTTGCCTTTCGTTTGGAACTCGCGAGCAGGCCATAGTGGCGGATGCGGTGGAAGCGATACGGGAGAACGTGGATCAGGAAGCGTCGGATAAACTCGGCGGCAGAAAGGTGCATGACGGAACGTCTGTCGCCAGATTTGACCCGGTAGTCTTTCCATTTGAACGCTACGGTGTCGGCATCAGCACTGATCAATCGGCTGTTTGAGATGGCGATGCGGTGGGTGTAGCGGCTGAGATAGGCCAACACGGCCTCAGGCCCATCGAAGGGCGGTTTGGCATAAATTACCCATTCGATTTTGCGCATTGGCGCGAGATACGCGGCAAAAGCGTCAGCATCTGACAGCCCCGTCAGGTCACCGAAGAAGACCAGTTCGCCTGCGCGGTGCAGGGTCAGCAGCCCTTCGATAAACAGGCGACGGAACAAGCGTGACAGCACCCGCACATGCAGGAAGAAGCCTGGCCTGCACGCGACCCAGCGATTGCCGTTGGGTGATAAGCCTCCACCCGGCACGATCATGTGGACGTGAGGGTAATGCGTGAGAGCCGATCCCGTCGTGTCGAAGACGCGCCTCTGGCGCGATGTGTGCAGAACGCTGGTCATGCCAACCTTAGCGCCAAGCCTTTTGGGATCCGCTGCAATTGTCATCACCGTTTGTGCAGACGCTTTGAACAGCAGGCCATAGACGGCCTTCTTGTTCCAGAGGGCGATCCGCGCAATCTCGGAAGGCAGGGTGAACACCACATGGAAGTATGCCACGGGCAACAAGTCTTCGGCACGCGCCGCCAGCCAGTCGCGCGCTGCCGGTCCCTGACATTTGGGACAGTGCCGGTTCTTGCAGCTGTTGTACGCGATGTGCTGATGGTCGCACTTGGTGCAAGCCGCCACATGCCCGCCGAGCGCCTCTGTTCGGCAGGCTTCAATGGAGGACATCACTTTGAGCTGAGACAGGCTGACATGTCCCTTGTTTGCTTGCCGCCATGCAGGACCATCCTTTTGGAAAATGTCAGCAATCTCCAGTGTTGGCTTGGCCAACTGACCGGTGCTTACCCCGGGTTCTCAATGTTCAGCTTCTTGAGCGTGTCAAACGGGCTGGGTGTGTCCCGGATGGTTTTGGTGGCGACATGGGTATAACGCGCTGTGGTGCTCAATTTGGCATGACCGAGCAACACATGAATGACCCGGACATCCACTGCCCGGCAGGCGATTGCGCAGCAATCTGCCGAGAGGGGATGTTGACCTCCAGCAGATGTGTCGCGAAGCTGTGCCGCAACGTATGCAGGGTGGCAGGCTTGGAAAGCCCAACGAGGTGCTTGGCCGAGTTGAACGACCGGCTCAGCTGCCTTGCCGAGATCGGGGTGATCTTGGGCTTTCCCGGAAACAGCCAGCCCTCCGGTCGTGCCTCGCGCCAATAGTCGCGAAGCAGGTCCAACAGATCGGGCGACAGCATGACCTTACGGTCCTTGCCACCTTTGCCCTCGTCAACGTGGATCAGCATCCGGTCGCTGTCGTGTCGAAGACGCGCCAAGGGCACGATATCGCTGACCTTGAGACTACAGACCTCCGATGCCCGCAATCCTGCGCCATAGGAAATGCTCAGAGCCGCACGATATTTGAGCCCCGGGCCTGGGGCCGCTGCAAGCACCTCCGAGACCTCTTCGATACTCAATACACTCGGTAGCCGGCGTGGCTGCGTCCGGAACTGCATGTAGCGCTTCATATCCTCACGGTCGCAGGTCGTGCCGAACAGAAACCGCAGGGCCATGATCCGCGTGTTGAACGTTGGTGGCGTGACCTCGGTATCGGTCATGTGAAGTTGATAGGCGCGCAGATCGTCCGGCGTCGCTGTATCTGGCGACCTCTTCAAAAACCCAGCAAAGTGCTTGATTGCACGAATGTGGGCTTTCTGCGCCTTGTCGCCCATCCCGTGGATACGCATGTATTCCGCTGCCCGGCAGGGTATTGCGCAGCAATGTCCCGAGAGGGATCATCCGCTCACGTAGCGGGGTTATCTTCTCCTGTGTCATGGGAACCTCCTATTTGACGTTTGAGAAGCCCCAATCGTCAAACAGGTTCGGCAAATTACCAAATGCACTCAGCTAAAGTCAGCGCGCAACACCAGGAACGGGCGCCAATTGCCGCGCGAGCGGCTTCGTCCTTGTCCAGCAATGCACTTTCGAACTGGATCTTCTCACTGACATCTACGTGTCGCTTGAAGGCTGATCCGCCCCTTTTGCTTCCCGCGCGCCGCCAGATTGCGGCGGCGCAACATTATGGCCACCAAATCGCCAAGCCAATTGTTGACGCTGCAATAAATGCGCAGTAGAATACACTGTACATACAGGGCGTGTACGCACAGTGCACAGGCACGTCGTGGGAAATTATTGCGTCCGTTAACCGGTTAACCCGCGATCATTTCGGATTGTTTAACGATGACTTCCGCCTGTTTGATGCTGGCGATATCGACCAAGCGCCCCTTGTAAACGGTCGCCCCTTCGCCGCGCGCTGTTGCCTCGGCCATCGCGGCTAGAATTTCACGGGCTTCGGCGACGGCCTCGTCGGACGGTGTAAACACCTCGTTGGCCAGCGCGATCTGTTTGGGGTGGATCGCCCATTTGCCAACCATGCCAAGGGTCGCAGAGCGGCGCGCCTGTGCGCGGTACCCTTCGTCATCCGAGAAATCTCCGAACGGGCCATCCACAGGCAACACACCATGGGTGCGACAGGCGGCCACAATTGCCGTTTGCGCCCAGTGCCACGGGTCGGAATAATGCCGCGCCTCCCCGTGCAGCATGTAATAATTTTCCTGTGTGCCGCCGATGCCCGTCGTCTGCATTCCCATTGAGGCCGCGAAATCCGCCGCTCCCAATGACATCGCCTGCAGGCGCGGGCTGGATGCCGCGATCTCTTCTACATGCGCGATGCCGGCTGAGGATTCGATGATAACCTCAAAAGAAATGGTTTTTTTGCGCCCCTTGGCCGCTTCAATAGCCGTCACCAGCGCATCCACGGCGTAAACATCCGCCGCGCACCCGACCTTCGGGATCATGATCTGGTCCAGCCGGTCACCTGCTTGTTCCAACACATCCACCACGTCGCGATACCAATACGGCGTGTCCAGTCCGTTGATACGCACCGACAGGGTCTTGCTGCTCCAATCAATCGTGTTAATCGCCTCGATCACATTGATCCGTGCGCTGTCTTTGTCGGACGGGCTGACCGAGTCCTCTAGGTCAAGGTTGATCACATCTGCCGCGCTCGCCGCCATTTTCGGATGCAGTTTCGCATTCGATCCCGGCCCAAACAGCTGGCAACGGTTTGGACGAGCGACGGGGGTAGGCTGCAAGCGGAATGACATGGGCGATCCTTTAGGTAATGAAGTTACGTACGAGTTGTCGTGAGGGTTAGATTATTGCGCGTTATGCTGCAAGTGCAAACTTGAAAGGAGCGAGGCAGCGTTGCGGTAAAATTATGCGCATTCCCGCATAAACACGCATCAAATTTGAATAATTCGATCAGTTGGCGCGCTTTTCGAAAGACATTCCCAGCCAACTTGTTGCAACGTGCGCTAAACCTAAGGAGATGACCATGATTCCCACCCCGTACCTTTTGTTCCTCGGCGATGCGCAGGACCAGTTAAGCGCTAAAGTCGCGCAAGGCATCAAAGATTGGCGGCCTGAAAACGCTGTCGGTCAGCTGCGACTGGCGGGCTGTGGTGCGGATATAGGGCTGAACGATTTGACACTGGAAGCCGCCAAAGCGGCAGGTGCGCAGACATTGGTCATCGGTGTCGCAAACCGTGGTGGTGTCATTAGCCAAGCGTGGAAAGATGTCTTGATCCAAGCGCTTAACATGGGGTTCGACATCGCGTCTGGCCTGCACAATCTGCTAAGCGACGAAGCTGATCTGGTTGAGGCCGCGCGTGCCAATGGCCGTCAATTGCACGATGTGCGGATTCCGTCTGTGGCCTATCCGATTGCCGATGGTGTAAAGCGATCAGGCAAGCGTTGTTTGGCCGTTGGCACCGATTGCTCCATTGGTAAAATGTACACCAGCCTCGCCGTTGATGCCGAAATGCGCAAACGCGGGCTGAAATCGACGTTCCGGCCCACGGGTCAGACGGGGATCTTGATCACTGGCAGCGGCGTTCCTCTGGATGCGGTCGTCGCCGACTTCATGGCGGGCGCCGTCGAATACCTGACGCCCGACAATGACGACGATCATTGGGACCACATCGAAGGGCAGGGCAGCCTGTTTCACGCCAGCTATTCCGGCGTGACGCTGGCGCTTATCCATGGCGGCCAACCGGATGCGTTGATTTTGGCACACGAACCGACCCGCACCCATATGCGTGGGTTGCCGCACTACGGTCTGCCATCGCTCGAAACACTGCGGGACACCGCACTTTTGCTGGCCCGCGTTGTTAATCCCGCCTGCGAAGTTGTGGGGATTTCCGTCAACACCCAGCATTTGAACGAAGCAGACGCGATCAAATGCCTCACTGATATCGAAGCACGCATGGGCCTGCCAACGGTTGACCCGTTCCGCCACGGCGCAGGACGGCTGGTGGATGCCTTGGCCGCGATGTAGTTGCTGATTTGCTGCCGTCGCGCAGTGAGTTGTATTGGCCAAGATGAAGCAGGAGGCAGCGCATATGACCATCACTGTTACGCAGGACGTATTTCGTTTGGCCGAAGTGTTCACGATCTCACGCGGGTCGCGCACCGAGGCCAAGGTTTTAACCGCCAAAATCACGCGTGGCGGTGTGACGGGCTGGGGCGAATGTGTGCCTTATGCGCGTTACGACGAAACGATGGCGAGCGTGACCGATCAGATCGCGGGCCTGCCTGATGATGTGACACGCGATGGTCTGTATGAGCTGCTGACGGCGGGTGCTGCGCGCAACGCCGTCGATTGCGCGTTGTGGGACCTAGAGGCAAAGGCCGCAGGCAAACGCGTCTGGGATTTGATTGGCGTGCCAGCCCCCAAGCCGTGCATAACCGCCTTCACTCTGTCGCTTGATACGCCCGAAAACATGAAAGCGTCGGCGGTGAAACATGCCCATCGCCCACTGCTTAAGATCAAACTCGGCACGTCCGATGATATGGCCAGACTTGAGGCCGTGCGGGCCGGTGCGCCCAAAAGTACGATCATTGTTGATGCCAATGAAGGATGGACGGCTGAGGTATACACCGACCTCGCGCCGCACCTGATCCGCCTTGGCGTCAGCATGGTCGAACAGCCGATGCCAGCAGGTCAGGACGACATGTTGGGCGAAATCACGCGACCTTTGCCGGTTTGCGCCGATGAAAGCTGCCATGACCGTGCGTCCTTGCCCGACCTTATGGGCAAGTATGACATGGTGAACATCAAGCTCGACAAAACAGGTGGGCTGACCGAAGCCTTGGCATTGAACACGGCAGCCCGCGATGCGCGGTTCGGTGTGATGGTCGGCTGCATGGTCGGATCGTCGCTCGCCATGGCACCGGCGACGATTGTGGCACAGGGTGCGCAGGTCGTGGACCTTGACGGGCCACTGCTTCTGGCCGAAGACCGCGACCACGCATTGCATTTTGACGAAGACGGCGTTCACCCGCCCGTCGCAGCACTTTGGGGATAAGTAAGATGAGCCGCACAGTCTATTTGAACGGGGACTACCTGCCCGAAGAAGACGCCAAGATTTCGATTTTTGACCGGTCATTTTTGATGGCTGACGGCGTCTATGAGGTGACGTCGGTTTTGGGCGGCAAGTTGATCGATTTTGCGGGCCATTCCAAACGCCTCGAACGGTCGCTGAGCGAGCTTGAGATGCAAAAGCCTGACGCGTTTGACGACTTGTTGGAAATCCATCGCGAACTTGTCCGCCTGAACGATATCGATGAAGGTATGATTTATCTGCAAGTCAGCCGCGGCAGTGCAGGGGATCGCGATTTCACCTACCCGAGTGCGGACGTTAAGCCGACGCTGGTGCTGTTCACACAATCCAAGCCGAACCTCGCTGACAATCCTGTCGCCAAGATCGGCATCAAAGTGATCTCAATCGAAGATCAGCGTTGGGGCCGTCGCGATATTAAGACCGTGCAGCTGTTGTATCCGTCCATGGGTAAAATGATGGCCAAGGCTGCGGGCTGCGACGACGCTTGGATGGTCGAAGACGGCGCCGTCACCGAAGGCACGTCAAACAACGCCTATATCGTAAAGGGCAACACGATCATCACGCGCCATCTTGGCACCGAAATCCTGCACGGGATCACCCGCGCCGCCGTGCTGCGGTTCGCCCTTGAGGCACAGATGAAGGTCGAAGAACGCCCATTCACCATCCAAGAAGCACAAGATGCGGATGAAGCGTTCATCACCTCGGCCTCGACCTTCGTAATGCCCGTGGTCGAGATTGATGGCGCAGCCATTGGCACAGGCAACCCCGGTCCGGTTGCCGCGCGCCTACGTGAGATTTACCTTGAGGAAAGTCGCAACGCCGCACTGTGAGTGTGATGCTTGCCAGTCACCCCGCTGACGGCCATAGTGAGCCACAATAATCACGCCGGAGGGCAACGTGCGAACGCTAGTCGGATGTCTTTTGCTGATCGCGGGTGTCGGCGGGCTGGGGTATGTCGGCGCGAAGTAGAACGCTGTGGCCATACAATCCGCCATTGCCGCAGATGCACGCGAAGCGGTCGAAAGTTCGCGATACTCTGTGCAAACACAGGTCACTGGGCGTGATGTTTCCGTCACAGGACAGGTGACGATCAGACCGAATTGGCCCTGCTTCAGGCGATGCTAAGAAGCTTGGAAGGTGTGCGGGTCGTTGATGTGTCCGGCGTTGATACTTTGCCGGTGGTGGATCCGTATGTCGTAACGGCGACCCGACAGGTTGATGGCTCAACAATCCTGTCCGGCGTCATTCCATCCGACGCTGATCGGGGTGCGCTGACCAAAAATCTTGCGGGGCCGACCCTGAACCTGACCCTCGCTGCGGGTGTCCCCGATGCTGATTGGGTCAACGTTGCGGGGCTTGGTCTTACCGTGCTGGGCACCTTGAAATATGGTGAGATGACCCTGACTGATCACACCTTGCTGCTGCGTGGGTTGGTGCGAAATCCTGATGAACTCACCGCCACTTTGGCCGGGCTTGAACGTCTGCCCGAGGCGTACAGCCTGATCATCGAAATTGATCTGGAGGACGATGGAACGCCGTTGCGGCTTATGCTGACGCTGCGCGACGGCGTGATTGCCGGAGAGGGTAAATTTCCATCCGACATTACCGCCACTGCAATCGAAGAAATTTTTGGCACTGCCGATCCCATCGCGATTGATCAGGCCGTGATCGCGGCGTTTGATCCGCAATGGCCCGTGGTCGCCCGCACCGCGATGCAGGGACTGTCGCAGTTGATTGATGGGGTGCTTGAGATTGAGCGCCGCGACGTATCGCTGATTGGCACCGGAACCCCTGACGCCATTGCGCAGGTGGGCACACTTTTGGCCACGGTGCCTGAAACCTTCAACGTCACGGTCGACCTTGGCCTGTGGGACGATGGTGCGCCGCTCGGGTTTATCATGGAATGGGACGGCAGTGTTGCGTCTGCGTCCGGGAAATATCCGGCGGGCTTCACGTTGCGTGACCCTGCCGGCGTTGCCATTACAAACGCTGGAACCACCAGTTTTCGCCCCGCCGTGACGCCCGACTTTTCCACAAACGCCGCCGTCGGGACATCGGCCCTTGGGATGATGACCACTGGAACACTACGGGTGAGCGAAACTCAGATTACGCTGACCGGAACAGCGGCATCACCGCAAGTTGGTCTGGCCATGAATGAAGTGCTGGCCAACGCAGCACCTGACACTGAAATCAGCCGCGAAATGATCTATCTTGATGATGGATCCCCCGCCGCTTGGACACTGACATATGATGCAGCGATCGGAGCGATAATTGAGGGTCGTTTGCCAGCAGGACTTGCGATTGGTGATCTTGATCTGGCGCTGGGCCTTGATGCCATTTCTGGCACCCCCGCAACAGCGCGCGACGACGATGATGTCGCCAGCAGTTTGGAAACATTGCTGATCGTCGCGGGCTACCTGCCCGAGCTTGAAGCGCTGACCTACGCGCGTGCAGGCGATCAAAGCGCGCTCGACCTGGTGTTGTCACCCGGTGTTGATCTAGACCTTGTCGCGAACGATCTGGCCGAACGCCTGCCCACGGATGTCGCATTTTCACTTAGCCCGCTCGAAATCCTGCCCGAAAGCGGGACCACCCGAACCAATGCCGCGACTGGCCTTGATGAAATTTTCACGGATGGTTTCTGGCTGCCCAATGTGGTGTTTGACGGCGACGTCGATGTCGCTGCCTGTGCGGCGCAGACGCTGAACATCTTGGAAGGCGGTCAAATCGGGTTCTTGTCATCGTCCGCCCGCCTTGACGCCACATCTATCCGCACGATCAATGCTTTGGCGGCCGTTGTTTTGCCCTGCGCCGCGGCGGACCTAACGCTCGAAGTTGGCGGCCATACCGATTCCTCTGGCGATGAGCTGACAAACAATGCCTTGAGCCAAGATCGCGCCAACGCCGTGCGCGCCGCCCTGATCGTACGCGGTGTTCCAGAAAACGCTATGACCGCGTTCGGTTTCGGCCCAACCCAACCCATAACCGACAACGCAACGCCCGAGGGGCGCGCGGCCAATCGCAGAACCGATATCACGTGGTTCGCGGCAGGTGCGCTGCGCGACCCATGATGCAAGCCAAAGGAAACTAACATGTTCAAAGGATGGGAATTTCTGCTGGTGGAGATGTGGGTTCTACTGGCGCTTGCTGCCTTGATTGGCCTCATCGCGGGTTGGCTGATCTGGGGCAGGCGGGCTCAAACCGGTCGCAGGTTGGGGGTCGACACTGGCGCCAACGCCAATGAAATACACCGCCTGCGGACAGAACTGGATCGCGCCAAGGCCCAAACCCGCGATCCGCTTGACGATATCCCCGCGATGCAAGGTGGCGGCTACGTGCGGCCACCGCTGGCAGCTCAGGCAGTGTTGCCCGTTTCAACGCCGGACCCGATTGTGGACATGCCAGCGGATGATGCGGTAAAGCCCGTGCCAAACGCGCAACCAACACCGGCGGCTTTAAATTCGGCGACTGTCGGCAAGCCCCAAGGCCTCATCGCGGCGCGCGATGGTTTGCCTGATGATCTGACGAAGATCAAAGGCATCGGCGCGAAGATGGAAATGATTTGTAACCGGCTGGGGTTTTGGCACTTTGACCAAATCGCCGCGTGGAATGCTGAAGAAATTGCATGGGTCGATGATAATCTGGAAGGCTTCAAGGGCCGCGTGACCCGTGACAACTGGGTGGCGCAGGCCAAAGCGCTGACAGGAGTTCAGGTGCCTGCGTTTATGCGCCGCAAAGACTAGGTTTCAAATTAAATTGAGGTGAAACTGACCGTACCGCAGGACCGGCGGTCAGCCATCTTTCTTCGCCACATTCTCATCAAACGCCACCTTGAAAGCGGCGTCTTTGCTCGGTGTCGACTCGGACTGATAATCGGCTTTCCACGCATCCACCGTCATGCCGTAGAACGCCTCGCGGCCTTCGTCTTTGGTCATTTCAATGCCGCGCTCTGCGGCAGATTCTTGGTACCAGCGGCTCAGGCAATTGCGGCAAAACCCCGCTAAATTCATCATATCGATGTTTTGCACATCGGTGCGGTCTTCCATCAGGTGTTTTTGCAACCGCCGATACGCGGCCGCTTCGAGTTCGATTTGGGTTTGCGCATTAATATCAGGCATCTACGTCCTCCATCTGGATTAGGGCTTGGGTCAGGATCGGGGCTAACCGGTTTGCCCAAGCGACCTGTTGATCTGGCGTCTCAATCAGGTCACTGCGCAGTTCGATTAACGCATTGGCGCGCCCCATTTGCAAGGCATGACGGTCAACGGAATCACCGGGCAGGTGGCCTGCATAGGGTTCATTGTCCCCGACGTATAAATCATCCTCATCGCGCAGCAAATCTAACAGCGGGTCCGACAACCTGTCATCGAATTGGTGCAAAATCCCGATGTGCCAAGGTCGCGGGGAGCGGCCGTTCAATCGCGGTGTAAAACTGTGGATCGCGATGATCACCGTATCGTCTTGCCGCGCCGCAAGGTCGGCCAGCGCGCTGTGGTAGGGCGCGTGAAACGCCTCGACGCGACGCGCCTTTTCCACCTCGTCTGCCGTGCGATTGGCGGGGATCACCGTGCCGTCGTATAGTTTCATCAACAGGGTCGGATCATCCAGCCCGCGGTTGGGATCAATCACCATCCGCGAAAAATTTGACAAGACTGCGGGTGCATTCAAGGCATCCGCCAGTGCGCGTGTCACACCCGCCGCTCCAACGTCGAATGCGATATGTCGCTGCATTTCTGCGTCCGACAGTCCCAGTGATCCGCCACCAACACAGGGTGGTACAATGTTTGACGCGTGGTCACAGGTAATCAGCCAGTGCGACTTACGCGCGGCCCCGTGCAGATGAAATGCCTCGAATGGTTCGTCTGTCATCTTCATGTTATCCGATCGTGGGCAGTTGTAGACCGTTAAAAATACGCTATAAGACGGCGAAACCGTTAGCGGTAACTGTTTGTACGGTACTCCGCAGAACACGAGGGATAACACCATGAAACGCGACCGCAACGTCAAGATTGTAGCCACCCTTGGGCCGGCCTCCAATGATTACAAAATGATCCGTGCCTTGCACGAAGCGGGCGCAGACGTGTTCCGCCTCAATATGAGCCATGGTGATCACGCCGAAATTAAGATCCGCCATGGAATCATCCGCCAAGTCGAAAAAGACCTCAACAGCCCGATTGCAATTCTGGCTGACCTTCAGGGGCCGAAATTGCGCGTTGGTGTTTTTGCCAATGAAGACGGCGAAGACCTTGTTGTTGGTCAGTCGTTCCGCCTTGATCTGGATGATGCACCCGGCACGTCCGCGCGTGTTCAGCTGCCCCACAAAGAGATTTTTGACGCCCTTGAACCTGGCGCGCACCTGCTGGTGAACGACGGCAAGATCAAACTGCGTGTCAAAGACTGCGGTCGCGACTTTGCCGATTGCGAAGTTCTTGTGGCGGGTACGATTTCCAACCGCAAAGGCGTGAATGTGCCTGACGTGGTCCTGCCGCTCGCCGCGCTGTCGGACAAAGACCGCAAGGATCTGGAATTTGTCTGCGAACTGGGTGTCGATTGGCTTGCCCTGTCGTTCGTGCAGCGTCCCGCCGACGTCGAAGAAGCCCGTAAGCTGACAAGAGGTCGTGCCGCGCTGATGTCCAAGATCGAAAAGCCAACGGCTGTCACGATGTTTGACGAAATTCTTGCGGTCTCTGATGGCATCATGGTTGCGCGTGGCGATCTGGGCGTCGAATTGCCGGTTCAAAATGTGCCGCCGATCCAGAAACAACTGGTCCGTAAATGCCGCGCAGCTGCAAAGCCCGTAATCGTTGCGACCCAAATGCTCGAATCGATGATCGATTCTCCGATGCCGACCCGCGCCGAAGTCTCCGATGTGGCAACCGCGATCTATGAAGGCGCTGATGGTGTGATGCTGTCTGCTGAATCTGCCGCAGGGTCGTTCCCCATCGAAGCAGTCACCACCATGAGCAACGTGGCCATAGAGGTCGAGTCAGACCCGACCTATACCGAAATCATCGAAGCCAGCCGTAAGACCAGCGGCCGCACCGTTGCTGACGGTATCGTGGCCGCCGCCCGTGAAATCGCGGAAACCGCCGACATCAAGGCGATCTGTTGTTATTCCCAGTCTGGTACAACCGCGCTTTTGACATCGCGTGAACGCCCGCGCGTGCCGATTATCGTGCTGTCCAGCGACATCAACACTGTCCGCCGCCTTGCTCTCAGCTGGGGGACGAACTGTGTGATGACAGTCAAAGTCGTTGATCGTTTCAAGACTGCCGTGATCGAAGCGGTGCGCGCAGCGATCGCGTCAGGTATTGCGACGCCAAGCGATATGGTTGTCGTCACAGCAGGTGTTCCGTTCAACACACCGGGCAGCACAAACATTCTGCGTGTGGCACCGTGCGACGAACGTTTGATTTTTGCAGGATCTTCGGAGTAGTCTTTCTAAACTGTAACGTTTTGGGGGATCGGCATGGATCCGGATCTTTTGATTGTAATTGGGCTCGTGGTTGGCGGATTTTCAATTCCGTCCATTTTGGGTGCGATTGCAGACGGGCGCGTCCCGCGTGCCGCCGCAATTGCGGTCATGGTCGCGGGCGGGCTTATCGCGCTCGCAATCAATGAAAATCCCGACGGTTACGCGATCAATGATATTCCTGACGTGTTCGTGAACGTCGTGGAGCGCTACATCAATTAGACCGTTGCGGCATTCACCGAGATTCCGCTTGCCATAGAACATGGCGCGGGCTAATCAACCATTTCTTACCGCGCGTCCGGCCTAAGTGGCATGCCGAGTCGCGCGACCCACCGACCCAAAGAGGAGACGGAAATGCCCAAGATGAAGACAAAATCGAGCTGCAAAAAGCGGTTCTCAATGACTGCCACTGGCAAAGTCAAAGGATCACAGGCTGGTAAACAGCATGGCATGATCAAACGTTCGAATAAATTCCTGCGTAATGCGCGCGGAACAACCCTGCTGTCGGCACCTGATGCGAAAATCATCAAGTCCTTCATGCCATACGCGCGCTAAGGAGAATTTGATATGCGAGTTAAAGGTGGTACAGTCACTCACCGTCGTCACAAGAAGGTAACAGATGCAGCGAAAGGCTATTATGGCCGTCGTTCCAATACCTTCAAAGTTGCGCGTCAGGCCGTCGATAAGGCGAACCAATACGCAACACGCGACCGTCACAACCGTAAGCGCAACTTCCGCGCTTTGTGGATCCAGCGGATCAACGCAGCTGTTCGCAGCATCGATGAGACACTGACATATTCACGTTTCATCAATGGCCTGAACTTGGCTGGCATCGAAGTGGACCGCAAAGTCCTCGCCGATCTTGCTGTTCACGAACCAGATGCATTCGGCGCGATTGTTGAAAAAGCAAAATCCGCAATGGCGTAAGGCAAACTGCTGATCGAAATTAGAAAGGCCGCTCCATTCGGGGCGGCCTTTTGCGTTCGTATGGTTGCATTTTCGAAGCTCTGATCTGCGGCAAAAAGCTATCATTCAGCTACGGTTGGACCAATAGCTGCTTTTGGTAGTTTTCCCAAAGTGGTGGTTTTTGAGAGGTCCGTGCTGGCGCAGCGAATCTGAGAGTGTCCGACCTTTTGTGTATGAGTAATTTGGCCCCATGCTTCCAAACCAAATGAGCATGACAACAATGACGATTTCCAAAGAATTTCTGGACGAGCTGCTGAGCGGCCTGAATCGGCCCGACGATCTGCTGGGCGACACAGGCCTGATGACGGAACTGAAGGTCCGCCTGATGGAGTGAATGCTGGGCGCTGAGTTGACCGAGCATTTGGGTTATAAACCGCATGGTGAGCCTACCAGCGAGCAAACCAACCGTCGCAACGGCGCGACCCGCAAGGTGCTGAAGGGCAATGACGGAGCTGTGCCGATTGAAATCCTGAGCGATCGCCCTCTCATCGAAACTTCGTTTCGACTGCCCGGCAGGCGATTGCACGGCAATCTGCCGAGAGGGTGGCTTTATGCGCCGGGCCTGTCGACCCGCGACATTCGTGCTCACCTCGAAGAGGTTTACGGCCTGAATGTGTCTGCCGACCTTATCAGCCGTGTCACCGACGCTGTTCTGGCTGAGGTGTCTGACTGGCAAAACCGCGCCTTGGAACCGATGTATCCGATCCACTGCCGGGCAATGTCTCAAGGGCTTTCCTGACGCCATCAACGCCGCGTTTCCTGAGACCACAGTCCAAGCCGTGGCGCCGCCCGTTCAGGGCGGAATTGGTCCACTGGACCAATTCCAGGACGCCCCTCACCCTGCATCGTGCATCTGGTGCGCCACTCGCTGAACGTCTGCGGCTGGAAGGATCGCAAGGCTGTGGCCAAAGACCTGAAGCGAGTTTATCAGGCCACGGATGATATCGAGGCCGAGAAAGACCTTGATGATTTAGAGGCTGAATGGGGCCAGAAATACCCCTCAATCGCACCCTCATAGCGACGGGCATGGCAGGAGATCATCCCGTTCTTTGCCTTCCCACCAGCGGTGCGGAAAATCATCTATACTCCCGCGCCTGAATTGACCTGAGGTTTTCCCCTCAAATCACTTTGTATTCCTTGAGCGATATGACGCGGAAGTTGTCGGTGACGGTGTCGCGGAACTCTGGCCATTTTTCTGGCAGGGTCTTGCGGAAGAAGTCGAAAATGGCCTCTGTGAATTGGTTGAACGTTGCATAGTGCCGATTGTGGGTGACCCATTTGTGCATAACACCCCAAAGACGCTCGATCGGGTTGAGGTGCGGGGCATATGCTGGCAAGAAATGCAACTTCACCCGACGTTCTGGGCTGTCCAGCCATGGCTGTAGTATCTTGGCATGATGATAGCGGGCATTGTCGACAAAGACGTGGATGGCCGTCTTGGTTTGGTTGTTGCGTTCCAACTTTTCCAGCATCTGTCGGGTTGTCTGGGCATTGATCTTCTCGCCTTCCACAAAGGTGAACTGGAAAGTCTCAAGGTCAAGCGCGCCCTGAATGTTGAGCCGCTTGCGCCCTGATGTCGCCTTCAGGGCCGTCTTTTGTCCCTTGGGGAACCAACCATGGGCGGGGCGGCTCTGGTGTTCGGGGTGGACAGCGTCCGAAAAGACAACCATCTCATCTGCGGCCAACCCGTTCATCAGGGCCTCATATTTGGCAATAAACGCAGCCTGCTTGGCTTCATCGGCCTGTGCAGGCAGCAATTGTGGTTTCTTATACGCGAACCCCAGGCGGCGCATCAGCTTGGCGGCTCCCGACGTGCTGTAGTTTTGGTCGCACTCGGCTAGAACATAGGCACAGACCTCATCGGCATTGCGGGCAGGCTGCGCGGTGAAATGGGCTCTCACCACCTGCTCTTGCACGACGGACAAATGACCCTGACGCTGGCTGTAGTCCTTCAGACCGAAAAACGATAGTCCCGCACCGGCAAAGGCAAATCGCCACTCCGTCAAAACTGTCGGGCCAATATCCAAAATCCGGCAAACCGTTCCGGCGTCTTCTCCTGCGTCCAAAAGAAGAAACGCGCGCGCCCGTTTCCAAACAAGGGCGTCAACTTTGCGGCGGCGGCAAAGCGCTTCAAGTGCTATGCGCTGCTCGTCGGATAAGGAGACTGTTTTGTATTGCTTGCTCATAAACTCAAAATACAGACTGAACCGCCTTTGGCCATGCGACGAAGTGAAACGCAGGCCCAAAATCGTCAGGTCAATTCAGGCGCAGGAGTATACTACACAAATGCGATTGAAAGCTTGAACCGAGTGATCCGAAAACCCACCAAAACGCGCGGCAGCTTTCCAACAGACGATGCCGCAACCAAGCTAATCTATCTCGCGATCCGCAGTTTCGAGAAGGCTAGCAGATGCGTCAGAGAAAGGGTCGCTGCCCGCAATCAGTTCGCTATACTATACCCAGAACGGTTCAACAGATGACCCGTCAAATCAGCATCGGCGAAGCCTCATACACAGAACTTCGGATACTCCCATCCGTTGCTGTCCATCTCGATGCGGCCATCGGTCAGGAACAGGATCAACCCATCCCAATATTTGGCGATGTATTTGAGTGCCGCGCCTGTTGGGGACTTGGCAGAGACCTGTGCGCGGGCATGGCCCAACCATGCTTTGAAGGTTTCGATCTTGGGTGCATTTTTTGGTTTGGCGCAGCGCCAGTCGATCCTCGGCAGATGTGCCGCGGTCTGGCACTGTCAGAGCAAAATCGGCTGAGGCGGGCAGGGCGAGGAATTAGCGTCGCTGGATGACAAAACACAGCCCTTTCCGCTCCTTCAAGACGAGCCCCGAGATCATCAGTCTGGCCGTCATGATGTATGTTCGGTTTCCGCTTTCGCTTCGGAATGTCGAGGATCTTTTGCTGGAACGCGGCATCTACATCAGCCATGAGACGGTTCGTTTTTTGTGGAACAGATTTGGCCCGCTGTTTGCCGCTGAGAACCGTAATAAAAGGGTCAGTCAAATGCGCACATATTCAAATTGGCAATGGCACCTGGATGAGGTGTTCGTGAAGATTAACGGCTAGCCGCACTATCTTTGGCGGGCAGTGGATCACGACGGGGAAGTCCTGGAAATCTTCATCACAAAGTGCCGTGATCGCAAGGCAGCCTAAAAATTCCTGAGGAAAACCATGAAACGCCATGGCTCCGCAGATGTCTTCGTCACCGACAAGCTCCGTTCCTACTGCGTGGTCCCCTGTTGGCTGGTTGCTTTGCAATCGCCTGCCGGGCAATGGATGAAGGATGCCATGACGGCACTGATGGTTACCGATGCCCTTATGATGGCGATCTGGGGCAGGGGGCGGCCAAAGGAACTGCTGCATCACTCGGATCAGGGCAGCCAATACACCAGCGAAGCGGTCCAGCGGATAATGGAAGACTACGGCGTTACCTGTTCAATGAGCCGGTCAGGCAACGTCTGGGACAACGCTGCTGTTGAAAGGTTCTTCTCAACGCTCAAGATCGAGCGCGTGAGACGCAAAGTCTACCGAACACGCGATCAGGCGCGTGCCGATGTCTTCGATTACATCGAACGCTTCTATAATCCGACACGCCGTCACTCGACCATCGGTTATCTAAGCCCTATGGAATGCGAGGAGTGAGCGATGAAAGCTTAAGTTGCAGTCCAAGAAACCAGCAGCATCTCACTGAGCCTATTTCGTTTGTGAGAGCAGTAATGAGGTTCGTTTGTACTGTTCTACAGTCATGAGCGTATTGCGCGCGACGTTGAGATTTTTTGGATGCGCCTAGCCCTCAGCTGTATTTGAATCTTTAACGTGCTTTATCAACTCTACATACGATTTTTGTGTGTCTTCTGCTGCGTGCCGCTCTCATCGCTTTTTCATGGAAAAGCGACTGCTGCGCACTGGTTGAATATCCCGAAGTGCGATATTGGACCGACATGACAAACATCCGCTCCCTCTTCGCCACCCGTCTTTTTCAAGCCTCGCTTGGACCTATTGATCAAGATGAGCTGCGCGCATCGTGTTATTCCGTCGCCGAGGATGATGACGCGGGCAATGAGTGGTGCGAGGCCAACGATTTCCCCGGATACACGTCCTATGCATCGCTGACAGACCTGCCGTGGCGGTTCCCGATCTTTGCAGACGTTGTTACGGCGCTCGATGCCCATGTGAAGACCTTCGCGGAGGATTTGGAGTTCAATCTGGATGGGCGCAAATTGGTGCTGGAAGACATCTGGATCAACATTCTGCCTGAGGGCGGCGTCCACACGTCACACATCCACCCCCATTCAGTGATTTCCGGCACGACCTATGTGAAGATGCCCGAAGGCGCGTCGGCGCTGAAGCTCGAGGACCCACGCAGCCAGATGATGATGGCCGCCCCAGCCCGCAAACCCGATGCGCGCGAGGAGATGAAACAGTTCGTCTACATCAAACCTGTCGTCGGTGATGTGCTGATGTGGGAAAGCTGGCTGCGTCATGAAGTGCCGATGAACATGTCCGAGGACGACCGGATTTCTGTGAGTTTCAATTACCGCTGGGACTAGGCTGTGGTAAGGGTTTGAACACCTTTTAGGAACGAAACCTAAACCTCTTGCTGCCAGAAGCGTCGCAATCTCAGAAGGGATGCGACGGAATGGTTCGAATTTTATGGCTGGCTTTGGGACTTGCAGTGGGCGCGGGGATGGCCCGTGCTGAATTGAATTCCCTGTTTCCCCGATCAAACGCAGCACCAGAGACCGCAACGCGCGCGAGTCTGTTTGCGCCCGACGCGCGGATCGGGTTCTTTGCGCCGCTGCCGGAACGCACAGCACCGAGGGTCGCTGCCCCGATCATCGGCACCGCGCACGTCGATCAATTGCTGAGCCTGATTGCCCGCGCCGAATCGGGGTCGGCTGGTTATGACGCCGTGCAACACGGCGCGCGGGTGCGGCCCGTTCAATTGCCGACCCAGATGACGTTGGGGGAGATTTATCGTTGGATCGACGACACGCCGGGTCAGCCCCATGCGATTGGCCGCTATCAGTTTATTCCCCCGACGCTGCGGCGGGTAGCGCGGGTGCGTGGGTTCGGGCCAGAAACGCAATTTACGCCCGGGGTGCAGGACGCGTTGGCGCTGGTGTTGCTTGAGGACGCTGGCCTGTCGCAATTTCAGGCGGGTGCATTGGAACGCCGCCAGTTCATGCACAACCTCGCGCGGATATGGGCGGGGCTGCCACTACCCAATAGCCAGTCTTATTACGAAGGCCACGCAGGGAATTCAGCGGCGATGTCATGGGTGGCGTTTGATGGCGGTATGGCGCGGATTTGGCCGGTTGGGGGGTGAGAAAACGCAAGACATCCTATCAGGACCGTGTTCAAGTGACTGAGATTTCAATGCAAATCTGGTCGCTAGGACATAAGATTGGCAGTCAAAAAATTACTGACCTCTTTGTTAGTTTGCGTCGCTGGCGCTGCAAGTTAGCAGATCTTAGTCGGCACAGTTATTTCCGATGTAGAGTATCCGTCTTGATCAAGCCGATTTTTTGACCCAATTTCGATCTGCCTTGATGAGGGTATTGGCGAGTTCAATGAGCTTTCGCATAAGCGCAGTAAGGGAGGCTTTTGGTGGCTTTCCAGCTTTAATCATGGCTTGATATTTCGCCTTGAGGTCAGGGTTGAATCTCATCGCGACCAAGGCTGGCATGTAGAGGGCGTCCCTCACTACTTTGCGACCAACCTGAATGAATGATTTCCCTCGCCATTGTCCAGATTGCGGTATCATAGGCGCTACTCCGGTCAAACAGGCCACCTGCATTCGGTCCATACTCCCGATTTCAGGCATCTCTATCAAAATGGTGGCCGCACAGACCGCGCCGGTGCCTGGAATTGAGCGGAGAATTTTCATCGAATGCGCCAGCCTGTCGCTGGAGTGTATCAGACGGCCAATCGCAGCATTGATCTCAGCGATTTGTCTGTCAACCTGAGCCAAGCGGGCTTTGCTTTGACGGTAAGTGATGGACAGGGTTTGGACTTTCAGACGGATCATGATGCGGGTGCGGTCTTTGACCAACGCTGAACGAAATGCGCGTAACTCTCTAAGATCGTGCTGTATTTTTGTGGCTGGCTCATCTGGTTGTAATACAAAAGCATTCCCCATGACGGCCAATATTTTTGCGTCGACGGCGTCGGTTTTTGCGCGCACGCCTTGTGCTTGCGCAAATCGGCGCGCCTGCAAAGGGTTCACCTTTACCAGTGGTAGATGCGCACCCTAGGCCCGTTCTAGTCCGCTGTGGTAAGCGCCTGTTGCTTCATAAACAACGCGTGTCACTGCCGTCTTTGCGCAGAACTTGGAAAGCGCCTTAAATCCTGCAGGGCAATTGCTAAACGACATCATCTTCCCGTCGCTCAGCCGGTGAATGTCTATACCAATGGTATCATCCGTCATCTTCGTCATATCCTATGCTTGTCCTAGAGGGCTTCGTGCCGCTCTGTATCCGTTCAGGCCTGTGGCGAAGGTAGTGGTTGATCTTACTCTTCAACGGTCCTCAAAGACCAAGCGGCAGACGATCCAACCACCACCACAGATCAGCATTTTAAAATGCTGATCTGTGGCTCTTGTTTCGCACAAAAGCTGGGGTCTTTATAAGACAAGCTGAGCTATGACTGAATCTGGTGTTTGAGGGATTTGAAGGTTGGCGGCGTATCTGGTTGATTTGTTGTTGTGAGAAAGCAGCCCAACCGAAAGAGATACACCACCATGGAAACGACTAACATTGTTGATTTTGCGCGTCGAGACGGGATCACGGACGCGCTTACGGATTTGTTAAGAACGGGAGCCCAGCAATTGATCGCAACAGCAGTTGAAGCTGAGCTTGAGAGCTATCTGTCTCAGTTTACCAGCGCGCACACTGAGGCCGGTCATGCAACTGTTGTGCGCAATGGTCATCATCCCGAGCGCCCGTTTCAAACGGGCATCGGCCCCGTGAACGTGCGCATTCCCAAGGTTCGCTCAAAAAACGGCCAGCCCGTGACATTCCATTCGGCCCTTGTGCCACCGTACGTGCGCAGAACCAAGACGTTGGAAGCGGCCTTGCCGTGGCTCTACCTCAAAGGGATTTCCAGTGGCGAAATGTGCGCGGCCCTCAAGGTTCTTCTGGGTCCTGATGCCGCTGGCTTATCAGCAAATACGGTCTCGCGGCTGAAGCGTGATTGGGCCAAGGAATACGACGGCTGGAGAGAGGCAGTGCTGGAGGATGAACCTTTGGTCTACATCTGGGCCGACGGCGTCCACAGTGGCCTTCGAGGCGAAGATGATAAGCTCTGCGCCCTTGTGATTGTTGGCGTCACAGCCCGTGGCAAGAAGCGGTTCTTGGCTATCGAGGACGGGGTGCGCGAGTCCACGCATAGCTGGCGCGAAGTTCTGTTGAGCCTCAAAAGCCGGGGAATGAATGCCCCCAAGCTGGCCATCGGGGACGGTGCCATGGGGTTCTGGGCCGCTATGGATGAAGTCTATCCCACAACGCGGCACCAACGTTGCTGGCAACACAAAACGATGAACGTACTCAACTGTTTGCCCAAGCTGTCACAGCCAAAGGCAAAGGCAGCGATCCACAATATCTCCTTCTCGGGACATCGCTTGCGCAATACCCTGTCAGGCAACGGGACAGGCCGAGACCAAAGACGATGCGGAAAAGGCATTCGATTTGTTCATCAAAATCTACGAACCCAAATATCACAAGGCGGCGCTGTGCCTGCAAAAAGACCGGACCGAACTCATGGCATTCTTCGACTTCCCCGCCCAACATTGGCAGAGTATCCGCACCAGCAACCCAATTGAATCCGCCTTTGCCACGATCCGCCACCGCACCAAGCGTTCAAAGGGCTGCCTGTCACGCGATGGCATGCTGCACATGATGTTTAAACTGGGCCAATGCGCCGAGCAAAACTGGCGAAAACTACGCGGCTTTGACTACCTCGCCAAAGTCATCACCGGCGTCACGTTCAAAGACGGAATTGAAGCCACCAACCCAGACCAGATCGCCGCATGACCGACAAGCCTTAAACACCAGATTTGACAATAACTCGACAAGCAACTTGATGCTTTCTACTTTTTGGACGGAACTCTAGATTATTACGGTCAAAATTGGACAGCGAAGTCTCTTGGACTTTACGTTTGCAGGACAATCAATCTTCAATGTGGAGGCAGACGGTAAACTAGGTACATTCGGCGCGCAGCTTGTGGTTCAGTGTCTGAACCCAGAGCTTTCGCACCGGGAGGAAGTAGACGGATTCTTTTCCGTCGACAGTGTTCCTGCTGAGTTGATTTCAAAAACTCGACAATTTACCTGCTGACGTCATCGTCCGATATCTAAGAAACAAAAAAACCCCGCCGATTGCTCGGCGGGGGGGTGAAGCCTTAAGTCCGGTGTGGGGCCCGCAAATTCGTAATCGAATTCGCTACACCCCACTTGGCGATTTTCACGTTGTGAAAATTACCAGTCTTCGCGAAGAACCGTGCGTGTTTTCACAGGCAGTTTCATCGCAGCGAGGCGCAGGGCTTCGCGGGCGATGTCTTCGGATACGCCATCGATTTCGAACATGATGCGGCCAGGTTTGACCTTACATGCCCAATAATCAACGGAGCCTTTACCCTTACCCATACGAACTTCGGTGGGCTTGGACGTCACGGGTACGTCTGGGAAAATACGGATCCAGACGCGGCCTTGACGTTTCATGTGACGTGTCATCGCGCGGCGTGCTGCCTCAATCTGACGCGCTGTCACACGTTCTGGCTCAGTTGCTTTAAGACCATAAGTACCGAATGTCAGGTCAGAGCCGCCTTTGGCTTCTCCCTTGATGCGGCCTTTATGCTGCTTGCGGAATTTAGTGCGTTTTGGCTGAAGCATTGATCAATCCTCCTAGCGATCACGGCCACCAGGACGAGCGCCGCGCGGAGGCGGGCCATCCTGAAGCTCTTGCAGCTTACGATCATGTGCGGACGGGTCGTGCTCCATGATTTCACCTTTGAAGATCCAAGTCTTGATCCCGATGATACCATAGGCAGTCTGCGCTTCTACGTGAGCGTAATCGATGTCGGCACGAAGTGTGTGCAAAGGCACGCGGCCCTCACGATACCATTCGGTCCGCGCGATTTCGGCGCCGCCAAGACGGCCCGCGAGGTTCACACGAATACCAAGGGCACCCATACGCATTGCGTTCTGTACGGCACGCTTCATAGCGCGACGGAAGGACACACGGCGTTCGAGCTGCTGCGAGATACTCTCACCAACAAGCTGGGCGTCGAGCTCAGGCTTGCGGACCTCAAGGATATTGAGGTGCAGTTCGCTGGCGGTCAACGCAGCAAGCTTCTTGCGGAGCGTCTCGATGTCCGCGCCTTTCTTGCCGATGATGACGCCAGGGCGTGCAGTATGAATAGTCACGCGACACTTCTTGTGCGGACGTTCGATGATGACACGGCTAATACCAGCCTGCGCGCATTCTTTCTTGATGAAGGCCTTGATCTTAAGGTCTTCGAGAAGAAGATTGCCGTAGTCTTTGGTATCTGCGTACCAACGGCTGTCCCAGGTACGGTTGACCTGAAGACGCATGCCGATCGGGTTTACTTTGTTACCCATTATGCTTGCTCCTCAACTTGGCGCACCAGGATTGTCAGCTCAGAGAACGGCTTAACGATTTTGCCGAAACG
The DNA here is from genome assembly GCF_000155735.2 of Octadecabacter arcticus 238. Classification (GTDB taxonomy): domain Bacteria; phylum Pseudomonadota; class Alphaproteobacteria; order Rhodobacterales; family Rhodobacteraceae; genus Octadecabacter; species Octadecabacter arcticus. The sequence goes on along the minus strand of NC_020908.1, from coordinate 3,932,844 downwards.
GCCACGGGCACGAGGGCGTCCGCGTTTCATCGTCAAGTTTTTACCCACATAGGCTTCGGCGATGATCAGTTCATCAACGTCGAGGTTGTGGTTGTTTTCTGCGTTCGCAATTGCGGACTGAAGACATTTCTTCACATCTGCTGCGATCCGCTTTTTGGAGAACGTCAGGTCCGTGAGGGCCTTGTCCACCTTTTTGCCGCGGATCATTGCTGCGACGAGGTTCAGTTTCTGTGGTGAAGTGCGAAGCATGCGCAGTTTTGCACGGGCTTCGTTGTCAGCCACGCGGCGGGGATTTTTATCCTTGCTCATGGCTTATTTCCGCTTCGCTTTTTTATCAGCCGAGTGGCCATAATAAGTGCGGGTCGGGCTATATTCGCCAAACTTCTGACCGATCATGTCTTCGGTGATAGATACTGGGATATGCTTCCGGCCGTTATAAACGCCGAACGTCAAGCCAACAAACTGTGGCAGGATCGTCGAGCGACGGGACCAGATTTTGATTACGTCATTACGTCCAGATTCCTTGGCAACTGCGGCTTTCTTAAGCACGTAGCTGTCAACGAACGGACCTTTCCATACGGAACGAGCCATTCTTAACGACCCTTCTTTTTGGCGTGCCGTGACCGGACAATAAGCCGGTTGGACGCTTTGTTCTTGTTGCGGGTTTTTGCACCCTTCGTGGGCTTACCCCATGGCGTCACTGGGTGACGACCACCAGACGTACGACCTTCACCACCACCATGCGGGTGATCGACAGGGTTCATAACGACACCACGGACCGACGGACGCTTACCATAATGGCGCATACGACCGGCTTTACCCATGTTCTGGTTGGAGTTGTCAGGGTTGGACACGGCACCGACGGTGGCCATGCATTCCTGACGCACGAGGCGAAGTTCACCCGAGCTCAGACGGATCTGCGCGTAACCGCCATCCCGACCAACGAATTGAGCGTATGTTCCAGCAGCACGGGCGATCTGGCCGCCTTTGCCTGGCTTCATCTCAATGTTGTGGATGATGGTACCGATGGGCATGCCAGAGAACGGCATTGCGTTGCCTGGCTTGATGTCTGCCTTGGCAGACGCGATGACTTTGTCACCAATCGCAAGACGCTGCGGTGCGATGATATAAGTCTGTTCGCCATCAGTATATTGAACTAGCGCGATGAACGCGGTGCGGTTCGGGTCATATTCAATGCGCACAACGACGGCTTGAACGTCGAATTTGTTGCGCTTGAAATCTACGATGCGGTAAAGGCGTTTTGCCCCACCACCACGACGACGTGATGTGATCCGTCCGGTGTTGTTCCGTCCGCCCGATTTACTCAGACCCTCAGTGAGGGCCTTAACTGGGCGACCTTTCCAAAGCTCCGAACGGTCAATCAGCACCAACCCACGTTGGCCAGGCGTCGTCGGTTTATACGACTTTAGTGCCATGTTTGCTACTTCCGTTTGCTTGGCGGACCCATATGGGCCCTGATGTTATAGGCCCCCGTAGGTGCCCGACTTGGTTGTCGGAGTGCTCAAAGCTGCGCAGTGACCAACACAACAACAAAGCCCCAGACGAATCTGGGGCTGAGATGATTTGTGGCTTGTAGCGGGGGTTGGATGGGGTGTCTAGGGCGCTTTGGTTATACCGGCAACCGCCAAGAAAACTTCTTCCCAACAACCTTCGGTGTTTGCTCGATTTGCTCGGCATCCCTCAGCCGGTAAAAGACATTCTTCATCGTATTTTCTGACTTAATTCCAGTCAGCTCGCGAGCTTGTTGATTAGTTACTTCAACATTCGCAGCAAGATACTCGAGAACTAGCTGCTCTGGCGAAGCTAGGCTTTCATGAGTGAGCACAACCATGAGGCCAGAGTCTGTCTCGGAGAAGAAGGGCTTCTTGAGCCTCAATTTTTCCATAGCCTCAAATGCTGTGTTAATCCCCTCACCCACATCTTTATTCGGTGGATTCTTAAACTTGTTGACCAAGCGAACAATCTTAGGGTTCCGAGAAAATTGCGTTCGAGCAATATTTGATACTGTAACATGTCCAGGTAATTTACCTGGACTTCTTGGATTCAAACATCAAGTGCAACGGTTGATTTAAAGGCCACGATTTCGTCGGCCATAGCTTCAGCGGGTGTTCTCCATCCGAGGGTTTTTCTTGGACGGTTGTTCATCAGGTTTGCAACGTCGTTGAGCCATGTTTGGCTTGCAACGTTCAGGTCAGTTCTTTTGGGCATGAACTGACGCAGCAGTCCGTTGGTGTTCTCGTTGCTGCCGCGCTGCCAGGGAGCATGCGGATCGCAGAACCAGATATCAATTTTCAATCGTCGCGCCAATTCCGGATGGCAGGCCATTTCGGAGCCACGGTCATAGGTCATGCTCTTGCGCAAATCAGCGGGTAGTCGTCTCATCTGGCGGGTGAAGCTGTCAAGCGCGGCCTCGGCCCCATTGCCATCCATTTTGCAAAGAATGACGAAGCGTGTCTTGCGCTCGACCAAGGTCCCCACTGACGAGCGATTGAATGCGCCCTTGATGAGGTCGCCCTCCCAATGGCCTGGTACCAGTCGTGCTTCGATCTCTTCAGGGCGATTGATAATGCGCAATGATTCCGGGACCATAGCACTGCCCGCCGCTGTCCTGCACTTGAGCCCACGCTTAGGCTTCGCTTGACGCAACGCCTCGATCATCGCCGCCTTCAGCCCACCACGTGGCTGCGCGTAAATCGCGGCATCGATGGTCTCATGGCTCACATGGGCGGATGGATCATCAGGCTTCATGAGACGCAGTCTCTGCGCAATCTGCTCAGGCGACCAGTGCAGATGTACGAGCTTGCCATGAACGAAACGATAAAGATCGCTCCCCTCCACAAGCTTGCGCTTGCGGCGGCAGCGCGCGCCGGGCATCATAGGCCTGCCGCGCCGCCTGCGGGCAATAGCTGCCGTCTTCCTGCCGACCTCGCGCCAGCTCACGGCAGATCGTGCTCGCCGGGCGATGCAAAAGCTGGCCGATCAACCGCTGACTGCTGCCCCTATTATGCTCGGCTAATATCACGCCACGGTCCTCGCTGCTGAGGTGCTTGCTTCGTATGTCCATCACAACATCCTATGCCCAAAGGGCTCTGAGTGTTGCATTTGAAACTTGAGCCTAAGCTTTCTATTTCGACTCTATTGTCAAAAGTGCGAATTTGAACGTCAGAGGCCACATTGTAGTCTCGGTGCAAGATCGCGTTTGTAACTAGCTCATGAAGTGCTTCTTCTGGATAAACAACTGCCTCCATCCCCTTCGCTCCCACTTTTTGGATACCTTCGATGATCTGGCGAACTCTTTCGACGGAATCGTAGATCAATGAATAAAGTGGCCCTTCGATGGTTTCAGGATCGGACGTCAAGTAGTCTCGCTCTGCATCATCCTTCGTTTGATAACGTAAAATCTTTACTGCAGACCTTTTCGGCAAGATAACTTGTGGGATATCAGAGAAAAGGAGCACGCCAGCGACCGTTGGCCGCTCTCCATCAAGCAGTCTTTGCTTGCCTAACCACACTTTAGGTTCGCCGTTGGCACGGCTTAGACTCAAGTTTCAAATGCAACACTCAGAGCCCTTTGGGCATAGGATGTTGTGATGGACATACGAAGCAAGCACCTCAGCAGCGAGGACCGTGGCGTGATATTAGCCGAGCATAATAGGGGCAGCAGTCAGCGGTTGATCGGCCAGCTTTTGCATCGCCCCGGAACGTGTCAACGACTTTGAGACAGTGGCTTTTGGACTTTAGGCTTGGGTTTCTTCGGTTGGTTTTGGTGGGTTGATCCAGACGGCGGTCGGGATTTGAGGCGGTTTTGGTGGTTTGTGTACGAAGCGTTCGGGCGTGGCGAGGAATGCCGCGTCTAGTGTTGCTTGTCGCGCGGTGTAGATTTCTTGGGCCTGCCCAAAATGGATTTGGTCGGGCGTCATCAGACCAATCCCGGCGTGATGATGGTCTTGGTTATACCATGCAAAGAACCTGCGGCAGAATGCGCGAGCCTGCTCGATGGTTTCAAAGTTCTTGGGGAACTCTGGCTGATATTTCAGTGTTTTGAAGTGGGCTTCGGAGAACGGGTTGTCGTTTGAGGTGTGGGGCCGACTGTGGAACTTGAGCACACCAAGATCAACCAGCATCAGGGCTGTCGTCTTTGCCTTCATGGGCCCACCGCGATCTGCATGCAATGTCAGCTGATCGCGTGGAACCTCGTGTTTTTCCATCGCGTCGATGAACAGCTCTTTGAACTGGCTGGCGCTCTCCGCGTGCTCGACGCGCCAGCCAACAACGCGGCGGCTGAAGATGTCGAGGATGACATAGAGATAGAAGTAGGACCATTTCACCGGGCCCATCAGCTTGGTGATGTCCCAAGACCAGACCTGATTGGGGGCTTCAGCTAGAAGTTCAGGCTTTTGATAGACGGGATGTGTGCTCTGTCGGCGGCGTTCGCCAACTTCGCCCTGCGCGGCCAATATCCGATACATCGTGCGGATTGAACACAGATAGGTGCCTTCATCCAGCAAGGTGGCAAAGACCTCTGTGGGCGTCTGATCCGCAAAGCGGGGTTCGCGCAGGTGGTGCAATACCTGGTCTCTTTCCCTTTCCGGCAGAGCCCGCGAAGACGCTGCGCGCGGTGGGCGTGTGCGTGGTGGTGCCGTCAGCGCCGCACGCTGTCGAAGAACGCTCGCGCGCGATAATGATAGCGCGGCGCAGACAGCCGAGGTCAAGCCGCTGCCGGTGGGCAATGCAATCGCGACGGCCATCATGATTTGCCGCTGCGCTCTTGCGTCTGCTCCATCTCGTCCAGAAGTCCCGCCACTTTTTTTTGGATGGCAATGATGGCTTCCGCCTGATCCAGACGGCGCCGCAAGGCTGTCACCTCACGGTTGGCCTTGGCCAGCTCAGCTTGCAATGGATTGGCAGGTGCCTTTTGTGGGCCACGGCGCATTGGCTGCAATGCACCCAATGTGCCGGCCGCCCGCGCACGGCGCCAATCGGTCAGTGCAGAGGAATAAAGCCCCTCCCGCCGTAGAATGCAGGGCAATCGCGTTTGGCTCATGTTGTTGCCAAGTCACTGAGAATGCTGCGTAAGAAGGTGGTGTCCCAGCCTGCACGTTTGATTTTTATGGAGAGAGAGCCCTTGGATGTGTCACGCCGGAGGACGTCGAGTGCGCGGCGACGTAGAACGGCGATGTTGCCGGGACCGTTGTCTTTCCGATTGCGTGCGGCGTCCTCGCGGAAAGACACATCCAACTGCCAATGAAGGGCATTTTCGATGGCCCAATGGTCGCGGACAGCGGCCAGCAGCACCTCAGGTGTGGGAACCCAAGACAGCGCGAAGTAGCGGGTCTCTGAGGTCACCTTTCCGCCCGTCTCTCTGGTCGCCTCGATGCGACCGAACCCCTTGAGGCCAGGGAATTCGTGGTATTCTGCCAATGCCTTAGCCGATACCACGACCGCCTTACGGGTTTCTTTTCTTCCATGGCCGGTATTTTCCGTAACGGCTGTTGGATCGCTTTTGTGCCCCTTGCTGAAACATCCACGGGCGTCAGACAACAGGGATTCCTGGTTACCCTTGAGGGCGAGGCACCAATCACCGCCGCCTGCGTTGATTGCGGCAACCGTGCGGCGGTTGCAATGTAATGCATCACCGGTGACCACCTTGCCCCGCAGATCGATCAACCCAAGCGCCTCTATGGCCGCGCTGAGTTCTGTGCCTCGGTCGGCAGGTACTGTCGCCAACGTCAGGCGCAGCCGCGAGGCATAGGCTGAGACCATCATGCGGGTCCGTGCGCTTTCGCCCGGGTCGCGCGCACCCCGTAACGCTTTGCCGTCAATCGCGATGATATCACCGTCTTTGAGGAGCTTGGTCACATCGGCAAGTACCTTACTGAAGGCCGCATCGAGTGCCTTCGGGTCGATGATCCGGAAGACCTCCGAGAAGGTATCATGCGATGGAATGGCATGCTTGAGTTTCAGGAAGTTCCTGAAAAAGCTCTCTTTTGCACGGCCAAATGCGGCCATCTCGGCGCAGGAGGTCGATCCACATAAGACCGACACGAAGGCGATAACGAGCAGTTCACCAAGGTCGTGGCGCACGTTACTGGCGCGCGGATCAGGAACTTCGTCGAAGGCGGATAGAAAAATATGCATGGCGATGAGCACCCGATGAGAACAACCACCCATCCAGAATCCATCCCGCCATCACCTGCAAGAGCAATCCTTTACTCACTCAGTTCCAAACGCGATTCCCCTGCTGTAGAATGGCGGAAACCCCGCCAGTGTCTGCCACTTGGTCCGTCTCATCCAGAATGCGCAGTTTGTATTTGGCTGTGAAGTTGCGTCGCTTTGGGATGCTCGTCAGTTCCGCTGTGGGAGCCAACGGCGCATTAACAACGCGGGGAGGCGACGTCGGGGCCAAAACGGCTCCAGATCCAGCATCTGGCGAAAGTGGTGATTGTGAAGGCATAACCATGGGTTCGTTCTCCTACGCCCTCAAGTGTAAACTTTAGCCAGTCAATTGTCTCACGCTTATTGGCACGGAGGGCCCGGCGAGCACGATCTGCCGTGAGCTGGCGCGAGGTCGGCAGGAAGACGGCAGCTATTGCCCGCAAGCGGCGCGGCAGGCCTATGATGCCCGGCGCGCGCGCTGCCGCCGCAAGCGCAAGCTTGTGGAGGGGAGCGATCTTTATCGTTTCGTTCATGGCAAGCTCGTACATCTGCACTGGTCGCCTGAGCAGATTGCGCAGAGACTGCGTCTCATGAAGCCTGATGATCCATCCGCCCATGTGAGCCATGAGACCATCTATGCCGCGATTTACGCGCAGCCACGTGGCGGGCTGAAGGCGGCGATGATCGAGGCGTTGCGTCAAGCGAAGCCTAAGCGTGGGCTCAAGCGCAGGACAGCGGTGGGCAGTGCTATGGTCCCGGAATCATTGCGCATTATCAATCGCCCTGAAGAGATCGAAGCACGACTGGTACCAGGCCATTGGGAGGGCGACCTCATCAAGGGCGCATTCAATCGCTCGTCAGTGGGGACCTTGGTCGAGCGCAAGACACGCTTTGTCATTCTTTGCAAAATGGATGGCAATGGGGCCGAGGCCGCGCTTGACAGCTTCACCCGCCAGATGAGACGACTACCCGCTGATTTGCGCAAGAGCATGACCTATGACCGTGGCTCCGAAATGGCCTGCCATCGTGAATTGGCGCGACGATTGAAAATTGATATCTGGTTCTGCGATCCGCATGCTCCCTAGCAGCGCGGCAGCAACGAGAACACCAACGGACTGCTGCGTCAGTTCATGCCCAAAGGAACTGACCTGAACGGTGCAAGCCAAACATGGCTGAACGACGTTGCAAACCTGATGAACAACCGTCCAAGAAAAACCCTCGGATGGAGAACACCCGCTGAAGCTATGGCCGACGAAATCGTGGCCTTTAAATCAACCGTTGCACTTGATGTTTGAATCCAAGCGGTGCCAAGCATAAATTCAATGACTGTTTCAGAATTCGATATCTCATCGTGATCTATATTTAGGATTTCATCTTCATAAGATTTTATTCCCTTGTCGAACTTCAGTCGATCAATCGCTTCCGCGGTAAGAGGTAAGTTTTGAGCACCCTTTCTAAGGTATACCTTTTCACTGGTTGCTTTGATGACTCTTTGACTCTTTTCAACAAGCACATGCAGAATAAAGCCCGACTGCTCTTTCGCAGTGAGAAACTGAGTCGAAATATCAGCCCCCGATGGATCGAGATCATGAAGGACTTGGTGAGTACCGTTCGCAGCCTCCTGCTCATCAAAACCATTCCAATGGTGCTCTTTTCCAGACAATCCCTCAACCTCATCGACGCCTAAGAAAATTTCACCACCACTTGCGTTGGCAAATGCGGAGATTGTCTTGCTTAGGCTTGCGGGTTTTAGCTCTTTACCCTTGAAGTCTAGGAAGTGTCCTTCGGTCCCCTCAAGCAAGGCAACGGCATCCCGACCAGAGATCTCTATAACTTCAACCGTTTTCGATCGAATGCGACAGCGAACAACAAGCTCATTATGATCGATCTTTAAGACAAAAGAAAAGGCCCCTCACTTCTCAGCGAGGGGCCTCCTTTATCTCTAACGCAACCTCAGTCTTTACAGACCGGTGCTCACGTCGATTGTGTTGCCTTCAAAGAGCGTCTTGACGGCCTCTTTGACAATCGGCTTGTTGGCGTCGATATGCACTTCAAAGACGACGGCGTTGTGTTCAGACGCCATTGTTGCTTTTCTAGGGGCGCCTTATCCAGATGGCCTGAAATATCATGAACACCGGACCCAAGTAGGCAAAAAGCGCCAGCATCGGCCAAAATTTGGTATCCGATGGTCCCTCAGATGAGAGAAATACGCGCCATACTATCAAAAACCATATAGCTACGGCCACCATTGTTATATTCATCCAATCGGGAGGGTGGGAAAAATGTCAAATTTTGTGCCCTCAGATACGACTGTTGAGACGGTAGCCGCTTCCTCGTCGAGAGTGCAGGGTGCACATCTATTTCCTTGTCGAAAAGCACATACTTGACCCTTGCCACACCCTAACACCTCCCCTATACGGCCCACTTCTACCCACTCCATCGGGAATCGGGTCACGCTTCTGCGGCCCTCCGGTGATGTTGACAAAGGAATAGTCCAATGGACGCCACTGAACTGCGCGGTAAAACGCCGGATCAACTCCGTGAAGAGTTGTCCAACCTCAAGAAAGAAGCCTTCAACCTGCGTTTTCAGCAGGCGACTGGCACGATGGAAAACACTGCCCGTATGCGCGTTGTCAAACGCTCTGCGGCCCGTGTTAAAACTATCCTAAACGAAATGGCGGCTGCGGCTGCGTCGGACGCCAAGTCCGCTAACGATAAAGCGGAGGCTTAATAGATGCCCAAGCGTATCCTGACCGGCGTTGTCACAAGCAACCAAAACGAACAAACCGTCACCGTATCTGTGGAGCGTCGTTTCACGCATCCGGTCCTGAAAAAGACCATTCGTAAGTCCAAAAAGTATCGGGCCCACGATGAAGCCAACACAATCCAAGTCGGTGCCCAAGTTCGCATCCAGGAATGTGCGCCTCGGTCTAAAACCAAGCGCTGGGAAGTGATCGCGTAAGCGACCACTTTTCCAGTTTAACGAAACCCTAGGGGCCCGGTCAGTAATCGGGGTGAACCCTATAGGTCGGGAGTAATCTAAATGATCCAGATGCAGACCAACCTTGAAGTGGCTGACAACAGCGGCGCCCGCCGTGTTCAGTGCATTAAGGTTCTCGGCGGTTCGCACCGTCGTTACGCATCGGTCGGCGATATTATCGTCGTATCGGTGAAAGAGGCCATTCCACGTGGCCGTGTTAAGAAGGGTGACGTCCGCAAGGCCGTCGTCGTTCGCACGAAAAAGCAGGTTCGTCGCGATGACGGAACTGCAATCAAGTTTGACACCAACGCGGCTGTCATCCTCAACAATTCAAACGAACCGATTGGTACCCGTATCTTTGGGCCAGTGGTTCGCGAGCTGCGCGCGAAGAACTTCATGAAGATCATCTCGCTCGCTCCGGAGGTGCTCTAATGGCTGCTAAGCTTCGCAAAGGTGACAATGTCATCGTGCTGGCCGGCAAAGACAAAGGCATGACAGGCGAAATTTCGTCCGTTGATCCCAAGTCCGGCAAGGCAATCGTAGATGGCGTAAATGTCGCCATCCGCCACGTTAAACAAAGCCAGACAAACCAGGGTGGTCGCACACCCAAGGCGATGCCGATCCAGCTTTCCAACCTCGCGGTTGTGGATGCGAACGGCAAAGCAACGCGCGTCGGCTTTAAAATGGACGGCGACAAGAAAGTGCGCTTCGCCAAGACAACAGGGGATGTGATCTAATGCTTGATTCAACAACCTACACCCCCCGTCTGAAGGCCATGTATCATGACAGCATCCGTGCTGCCATGATGGAAGAGTTTTCATACAAGAACGCGATGCAGACACCACGTCTGGAAAAGATCGTCTTGAACATTGGTTGCGGCTCCGAAGCCGTGAACGACACCAAGAAAGCCAAATCGGCGCAAGATGATTTGTCGGCAATCGCAGGTCAAATGGCCGTCGTCACCAAAGCAAAGAAATCAATCGCTGGTTTCCGCGTTCGTGAAGACATGCCGCTTGGCGCGAAAGTCACTCTTCGTGGCAACCGCATGTATGAATTCCTTGACCGTCTGACCATGATCGCAATGCCCCGTATCCGTGACTTCCGCGGCGTACCCGGCAAATCGTTCGATGGTCGTGGCAACTACGCCATGGGCCTCAAGGAACATATCGTCTTCCCCGAAATTAACTTCGACAACGTCGATGTAAATTGGGGTATGGATATCGTCATCTGCACAACCGCAGACAACGATGCAGAAGCAAAATCGCTGTTGAAGCACTTCAACATGCCGTTCAACAGCTAAAGGGACAGATAGTATGGCTAAAAAATCCATGATCGCCCGCGAAGTTAAGCGTGAAAAGCTCGTCAAGAAGTACGCAGCCAAGCGCGCCGAACTCAAAGCAATCGCACTCGATGACAGCAAGACGATGGAAGAGCGGTTCAACGCTCGTCTGAAACTTGCCAAGCTGCCGCGCAACTCTGCGCCGGTCCGTTTGCACAACCGTTGCCAGCTTACAGGTCGCCCACACGCGTACTACCGTAAGCTAAAGATCAGCCGGATCGCCCTGCGGAACCTTGGTTCCAATGGCGAAATTCCCGGTATGGTCAAGTCTAGCTGGTAAGGAGCACATATTATGAACGATCCTATCGGCGATATGCTGACACGCATCCGGAACGGCCAAATGCGCGGAAAGTCAATGGTGGCAACACCAGCGTCTAAACTGCGCGGCTGGGTACTCGATGTGCTGGCAGACGAAGGCTATATTCGTGGCTACGAAGCCTCGAAGACACCCGAAGGCCACCCGGCCTTCGAGATCAGCTTGAAGTATTACGAAGGCACTCCTGTCATTCGCGAAGTGAAACGGGTTTCTACTCCCGGTCGTCGCGTTTACATGGGCGTCGATGACATCCCAACAGTCCGTCAGGGCCTCGGTGTGTCGATTGTCTCCACCCCACGGGGTGTGATGTCGGACGCGTCAGCACGGGCGGCCAATGTTGGCGGCGAAGTGCTTTGCACCGTATTCTAAGGAGCGCAAGATGTCTCGTATTGGTAAAAAATCGGTTGGTCTTCCTGATGGCGTAACTGCCTTGGTGTCCGGCCAATCTATCGAAGTAAAAGGCCCTAAAGGGACCCGTAGCTTCAAAGCGACTGACGACGTCACGTTGTCCGTCGAAGAAGGATCCGTTTCTGTAGTGCCGCGTGGCAAGTCCAAGCGCGCACGTCAGCAATGGGGTATGTCACGCACGCGGATTCAAAATCTCGTCACTGGCGTCACCGCTGGTTTCAAGAAAGAGCTTGAAATTCAGGGCGTTGGTTACCGCGCTCAGATTCAGGGCAACGTCTTGAAACTGAACCTTGGCTACAGCCACGATGTTGATTTCATCGTTCCTGAAGGTGTCACCGTTACGGCACCGAAGCTGACCCAGATTATCGTCGAGGGTATCGACGAACAACAGGTCGGTCAGGTTGCGGCGAACATCCGCGAGTGGCGTAAGCCAGAGCCCTATAAGGGCAAAGGCATCCGGTATGCGGGCGAATACGTCTTCCGCAAAGAAGGCAAAAGGTAAGGACCGAACAGATGGCAAACACAAAACGACAGTTGTTCATCAAACGCCGTATGCGCGTTCGGAACAAGCTTCGCAAAGTGAACGCAGGACGCCCGCGTCTGTCCGTTCACCGCTCCAACAAGAACATCAGCGTGCAGTTGATCGACGATGTGAACGGCGTAACTCTTGCCTCAGCGTCTTCTCTCGAGAAGGATCTGGGCATCGTTGGTCAGAACAACGTCGAAGCAGCAGCCAAAGTTGGCGCTACGATCGCAGAACGTGCGAAAAAGGCCGGCGTGTCCGAAGCCTACTTCGACCGTGGCGGTTTCTTGTTCCACGGCAAAGTGAAGGCCTTGGCCGAAGCTGCGCGTGAAGCTGGCTTGAAGATCTAAATTTCTGCGAAGGGCCGCGCGATTGTGTGGCCCTTCCGATGATCCGGGGGTTTCGGCCCACTTGGATCGATACAAACGGCGCCACCCTTTTAATCGGGGCGTGCCACCCAAATCTAGGAGGGCCACATGGCTCGTGAACCAAATCAACGCGGCGGTAATCGTCGTGACGAAAACCCAGAATTTCAAGATCGCCTCGTAGCGATCAACCGTGTGTCCAAAACCGTTAAGGGTGGTAAGCGTTTCGGCTTCGCAGCTCTCGTGGTTGTAGGCGATCAAAAAGGCCGTGTCGGTTTCGGCAAAGGTAAAGCCAAGGAAGTTCCTGAGGCGATCCGCAAAGCGACCGAGCAGGCCAAACGCCAGATGATCCGCGTTCAGCTTCGCGAAGGCCGCACATTGCACCATGACATGGAAGGCCGCCACGGCGCCGGTAAAGTTGTCATGCGTTCCGCACCACAAGGTTCCGGTATCATCGCCGGTGGCCCAATGCGTGCCGTGTTCGAAATGCTTGGCATTCAGGACGTGGTTGCGAAATCCATTGGCTCGTCCAACCCATATAACATGATCCGCGCCACGATGGACGGCCTCAAGAAAGAGTCTTCGCCTCGTTCCGTTGCCCAACGTCGCGGTAAAAAAGTTGCTGACATTCTGCCCAAGCGCGACGATGCGCCCGTAGCCGACGTCGCAGCTGAAGCTGAGGAGGCCTAAACCATGGCTAAAACAATCGTCGTAAAACAGATCGGCTCCCCGATCCGTCGCCCAAAAGACCAAAAGCAAACGCTCATCGGTCTGGGTCTTAACAAGATGCACAAAACACGTGAACTGGAAGACACTCCTTCCGTTCGTGGCATGGTCGCTAAGATCTCCCACATGGTGGAGATCATCGAAGAGAAGGGCTAAGAGCCTAACCTTTCGCACTATTTTGAACGCCCTGCTTTTATGAGCAGGGCGTTTTTTTGTTGTTGGGACCACAGCGAGCCGCGGTTTCTTCAGCGCTTGGCCAAGCACAAACCCAATCACATTCACGCTCGACCCTTGCATCCTGATCGGCCGCGCCACCCGACATGCGTTGACATCAGGGTGCAGGGCGACGAACTTTTCAAGGATTTCCCGCGAAAGGATGCGCCAGTGACCCTCACCCCCGCCCTTATCCATCAGACCTACGCCGCGATCCGCGACGCCACGATCCGCACGCCAACGATCCAAGCCGCGCGCCTGTCGCTACAATTGGGCATCGATCTGCATCTCAAGCTCGAAAATCTGCAACACACAAACGCATTCAAAGCACGCGGTGCGCTGGCCAAATTGCTGACCCTCACAGAGGCCCAAAAAAAGGCGGGTGTCATCGCTTGTAGCGCGGGCAACCACGCCCAAGGCGTCGCTTACCACGCCACCCGTCTGGGCATCGCATCCACTATCGTCATGCCCGAAGGCACCCCGTTTAATAAGCTAAAACGCACCGAAGATTTCGGTGCTACCGTCATCCAACACGGGGTCGGCTTTGATGACAGCGTGCAGTTGACCCTCGACCTTGCCGCGCGCGACGGGCTGACGTTCATTCATCCGTTCGACGATCCCGTCGTCGCGGCAGGGCAGGGCAGCGTCGCGCTTGAAATGCTCGAAGACCTGCCCGATCTTGACGTGATCGTCGTGCCCGTTGGCGGTGGCGGCTTGATTGCGGGCATGGCTGTGGCCGCCAAATCCGTCAAACCCGACGTCCTGATCATCGGCGCACAAGCCGCGATCTTTGACGCGGTAAAGGCCCAATTTGATGGCACTGCCACGCACTTCGCAGGCGCAACCCTCGCCGAGGGCATCGCCGTCAAAGCGCCAAGTGCAGCCAATATTGCGACCATCAAACAGCACGTCACCCGCATCGACACCGCCACAGAGGCCGAGATCGAGGATGCGGTCTTCGATCTTCTCTCAGCCGAGAAACTCGTCGCCGAAGGCGCACCGGGGGCAGGGCTTGCGGTGATCAAAAACAACCTCGACGCTTACAAAGGCAAAAAGGTCGGGTTGGTCATCTGCGGCGGCAACATCGACAGCCGCCTGCTCTCAACCCTGATCCTGCGCGGCCTCGTGCGCGACGGCCGCATCACCCGCCTGACATTCGAGATTGACGACACTCCCGGCCAACTCGCCACCATCAGCCGCATCATCAGCGAAGCGGGCGCCAACGTCGTCGAAGTCATCCACCAACGCATGATGCAATCGGTATCCCTGAAACAAGCGGAGTTGGACGTTGTCATAGAGGCACGCGACATGGGCCACGTGCGCGGGATTGTCGAAACTCTGCGTGGGCAGGGCTTCAGCGTGAAAACGGATAGTGGGGTTTGACGCATCATTTGATCTAAGTCAGAGACGCACTGGCCCGAATGGTATCTTCTCCGAGTAACAAACGGAGCCTCAGATGACCCAAACAGACACACAAGACGCGATTATAGGTTTCGAAGCTGGAACCTATCCCTATTCAGACCGCCTTAAACGGGATGATTACGAACAGCAAAAGGCGGCGCTGCAAGCAGAGCTTCTGAAGGTCCAGCTTTGGGCCGCAGAAACTGATCAACGATTTGTCCTTTTATTCGAAGGCCGTGATGCCGCTGGCAAAGGCGGCACGATCAAACGGTTCACTGAGCATCTGAATCCACGATTGGCCCGTGTCGTGGCCCTTAACAAACCCACTGACGAAGAGCGCGGATAGTGGTTCTTTCAACGCTACGTCAAACACTTACCCACCGATGGTGAAATCGTGCTTTATGACCGCTCATGGTACAATCGCGCAGGCGTCGAACGGGTAATGGGGTTTTGCGAACCGAGTGAGTACCTCGAATTTATGCGCCAAACCCCTGAGTTTGAACGCATGCTGACGCGTTCGGGTATCAAACTTTACAAATACTGGTTCTCGGTCACCCAATCGGAACAAGCTCGCCGCTTTGAAGCCCGAGAGACCGATCCCCTCAAGCGCTGGAAGCTAAGCCCGATCGACAAGGCAAGCTTGGATAAATGGGATGACTATACCGAAGCGAAAGAAGCGATGTTTTTCTATACGGATACAGCGGATGCCCCTTGGACGGTTATCAAATCTGACGACAAGAAACGCGCGCGCCTAAACTGCATGCGTCACTTCCTTTCAGGTTTGGATTACCCCGAAAAAGACCATGAAATTGCGTCACCACCAGACAACCTGATCGTCGGTCAAGCCAGTCACGTCCTCCACAAAGCGGATCATATCTTGGCAAGGTCACAACACCCTGATCAAAGGCGGGTATAGGTTCCGCTTGCCCCACCCCTCAACTATGTCCTATACGCCGCCAGTGGCCACCTTTCCGGCCAAGAATCGAAACACGCCGCGTGCCTTTCCCGTCGCTGGGTCAGGTCTTCCGGCAAGGAGACAGCGACATGGTTAAACTTAATGAACTTCACGACAATCCTGGTGCCACGAAACCACGCAAGCGCGTTGGCCGTGGTCCGGGTTCCGGCATGGGTAAAATGGGTGGCCGCGGTATCAAAGGTCAGAAATCCCGTTCCGGTGTGGCGATCAAGGGCTTCGAGGGCGGTCAAATGCCTTTGTACCAACGTCTGCCAAAGCGCGGCTTTACCAAGCCGAACCGCAAAAAATTCTCCGTTGTGAACCTTGGTCTGATCCAAAAGTTCATCGACGAAAAGAAACTGGACACAACGATCACCGAAGACACGCTGATCGCATCCGGCCTGATCCGTCGCAAACTGGACGGTATTCGCGTTCTTGCTAAGGGCGTAATCACCTCCAAGATCACGATTGACGTCACTGGCGCTTCCGCAGGCGCTATTGAAGCTGTCGAAAAAGCTGGCGGTAAACTGACGGTCACAGCTAAGACAGTTGCTGAATAACACCTTGTGAGGGGCGACTGCGCCCCCTACATCGTTAACGGACCCGACGCCGCTGGCTGGATCAACCTGTCAGCGGCGTCTGCATAACAGATAGGCACGTACCAATGGCATCAGCAGCAGAGCAAATGGCCGCAAACACAAGCTGGAGCGCCTTTGGCCAAGCCAAAGAATTGCGCCAACGCATCCTGTTCGCACTCGGTCTTCTCGTCGTGTACCGCATCGGCACATACATCCCCGTTCCTGGCATCGATTCAGACCAGCTGCGGGCGTTTATGGACGAAGCAGCATCAGGTATCGGCGGCATTTTGTCGATGTTCACCGGCGGCGCCCTGGCGCGCATGGGTATCTTTGCCCTGGGAATTATGCCGTATATTTCTGCGTCCATTATCGTGCAGCTACTCGGCGCGATGTGGGAACCGCTCAAGCAACTCAAAAAAGAGGGTGATGCGGGCCGCAAGAAGCTGAACCAATACACTCGTTATGGCACCGTGGTGCTGGCGACATTCCAAGCCTATGGCATGGCCTCCGGCCTTGAGGCTGGCGGCCTTGTCACCGATCCTGGCCTGTACTTCAAAATTGCCTGCGTCATCACGCTTGTGGGCGGCACGATGTTCTTGATGTGGCTGGGTGAACAAATCACCGCACGCGGCATCGGCAACGGCATCTCGCTTATCATTTTCGTCGGTATCATCGCCGAAGTTCCCGCCGCCCTTGCCGGTTTCCTTGCCCAAGGTCAGGAAACAAACAACTGGGGTCTGGTGCTCGGTGTCTTCGCCATGGTTATCGTTATCCTTGCCTTTGTGGTCTTCATGGAACGCAGCTTGCGCAAAATCCACATCCAATATCCGCGCCGTCAGGTCGGTATGAAGGTGTTTGATGGCGGGTCCAGCCACTTGCCGATTAAGGTCAACCCAGCTGGCGTTATTCCTGCGATCTTCGCATCTGCGCTTCTGCTGCTCCCCACGACGTTGTCGACGTTCTCGGGTGGTGAAACGGCCGGACCTGTGATGTCCACGCTGCTCGCATATTTTGGCCCCGGCCAGCCGCTGTACCTGTTGTTTTTCACGGGCATGATCGTGTTCTTTACGTACTTCTACACCCGCGAAGTGGCGTTCAAGACGGACGAAGTTGCCGACAACCTGAAAAACCAAAACGGCTTTGTTCCCGGCATCCGCCCGGGCAAGCGCACGCAGGAATACCTTGATTATGTGGTCACACGCATCTTGGTCCTTGGCTCTGGTTACCTCGCGTTGGTGTGCCTTTTGCCTGAAATTCTGCGCAGCCAGTTTTCCATTCCATTCTACTTCGGCGGAACGTCGGTTCTGATTATTGTCAGCGTGGGGATGGACACGATCCAACAAATCCAGTCTCATCTGCTGGCCCACCAATACGAAGGGCTGATTGAAAAGTCGCAATTGCGCGGTAAGCGCAGCGGCAAAAAGCGGAGCCCTGCGCGCAAATGAATATTATCCTTCTTGGACCACCCGGTGCTGGCAAAGGCACACAAGCTCGTAAATTGGTCGATGACCGCGATATGGTGCAACTGTCCACTGGTGACATGCTGCGCGCGGCACGCTCGTCTGGTACGGCAATGGGCAAGAAGGTTGCGGCCGTTATGGACGCAGGCAATCTGGTCACTGACGACATCGTCATTGGCCTGATCCGCGAACAGCTGAGCGACACGTCACACGCTGGCGGTTTCATCTTTGACGGTTTCCCACGCACGCTGGCGCAGGCTGACGCCTTGGCTGAATTGGTGGCTGAGATGGGCCAAAAGATCGACCACGTTGTCGAAATGGCCGTTGACGACGACGCACTTGTTGCCCGCATTACAGCCCGCTCCACTTGTGGCGAATGTGGTGAGGTTTATAACGACAACACCAAACCATGGCCCGCCGACGGCAAATGCTCCAACTGTGGCAGCACAGACCAAACACGCCGCGCCGACGACAATGAGGACAGCCTCAAGACCCGCTTGATGGCCTACTACAAACAGACCTCCCCACTGGTCGGCTATTACTACGCCAAAGGTCAGCTGAGTTCGGTGAACGGGCTAGGGTCAATGGACGAGGTTGCTGGCGAAATCGCTGGTGTTCTTGACTGATCCATCGAACCAGAAGCCGTAGATAACCAGCAAGCAGTTTCGTTCGTTTGGTCATATGTTTGAATTTACCGTTATTTACCTAGCTGCTGCCGGATTGTTTATGGCCGTATTTTCAGTTGTGGGTGTCTATATGATGCGGGGCGAGGTTAGCGTGTACCTGATTGGTGTTCTGGCCTTCATTGGCTACATAATTTTCCGCCGCTCCAATCGGAGACTTGCAGAGCGAAAGTAATGCTAGCGTTTTGAGTTATGCTACTGGGGTTGACCCCCACCCCCAACCCTTCTAGACAGCGCCGTTCCCAATAGGAACTGGACCGAGTCGCGCTTGGTCTGACCACCTCAATATGACTTAGGCGCGGCACCGCAACGGTCCGCGCTTACGTTGTGAAAAAAGGGTCTGGAATGACGGACCCGCAACGAAAAGGAATTGCACACGTGGCACGTATTGCCGGCGTAAACATCCCGACTGCAAAGCGGGTTCCAATCGCCCTTACCTACATCACCGGAATCGGAAACACCTCCGCGCAGGCTATCTGCGAGGCTGTTAGCATTGACGTTGCCCGTCGTGTTAACGAATTGTCCGACGCCGAAGTTCTCGCCATCCGCGAGCACATTGACGCAAACTATCAGGTCGAAGGTGACCTGCGCCGTGAAGTTCAGATGAACATCAAGCGCGCAATGGACCTCGGCTCATATCGTGGCCTGCGTCACCGCCGTAACCTGCCCGTTCGCGGTCAGCGTACATCCACAAACGCACGTACTCGCAAGGGCCCCGCTAAGGCCATTGCTGGTAAGAAGAAATAAGGGAGGACCTAATAAATGGCACGCGATCCTAAACGCACCAAGAAGAAGGTCTCCAAGAACATCGCCGCAGGCGTTGCTCACGTGAATTCTTCGTTCAACAACACAACAATCCTGATTTCCGACGTACAGGGCAACGCGATCGCATGGTCGTCTGCTGGCACGATGGGTTTCAAGGGTTCACGTAAATCCACACCTTACGCAGCACAGATGGCTGCGGAAGATGTCGCCAAAAAAGCACAAGAACACGGCGTTAAGACGCTGGAAGTCGAAGTGCAGGGTCCCGGCTCCGGTCGTGAATCCGCATTGCGCGCATTGGCAGCCGCTGGGCTGAACGTTACGTCCATCCGTGACGTAACGCCAATGGCTCACAACGGCTGTCGCCCACCAAAGCGCCGCCGCGTCTAAGCGATACCAAACGCCTTGGGGTCCTTGGTCCAACCTGTGTGGTTGGTCTGCGGCTCCAATACGTCATTTTAACCTCGGGCGTTTGCCTTTTGGACATGAAGGCAAGCTGGAATGGAGGGACACATGATCCACAAAAACTGGGCTGAACTAATCAAGCCGACACAATTAGACGTGAAGCCGGGTAATGACCCGTCACGTCAGGCAACGGTTGTTGCTGAGCCGCTTGAGCGTGGCTTCGGCCTAACACTCGGCAACGCTTTGCGCCGCATCTTGATGAGCTCGCTTCAGGGCGCTGCCATCACCGCCGTTCAGATCGACAACGTTCTGCACGAATTCTCCAGCATCTCTGGCGTTCGCGAAGACGTCACCGACGTGGTTTTGAACCTCAAAGGTGTTGCGATCCGCATGGAAGTCGAAGGCCCGAAGCGTTTGCAAGTGCAAGCCAAAGGCCCCGGCGTTGTTACGGCTGGCGACATTTCCGAATCAGCTGGTATCGAAATCCTCAACAAGGACCACGTGTTGTGTCACCTTGATGAAGGCGCAGAACTCTACATGGAACTGACGGTTAACACCGGCAAGGGCTATGTGGCAGCAGAAAAGAATAAGCCCGAAGATGCGCCCATCGGTATGATGGCCATCGACGCGATTTATTCGCCGGTCAAGAAAGTCAGCTATGACGTGCAGCCGACCCGCGAAGGTCAGGTGCTCGACTATGATAAGCTGACGATGAAAGTCGAAACAGACGGGTCCATCACGCCGGACGACGCCGTGGCATTTGCTGCGCGTATCCTGCAGGACCAACTGTCCATCTTCGTGAACTTCGATGAGCCTGAGTCGGCCCAAGCTGCGAACGATGACGATGGTCTGGAATTCAACCCGCTCCTCCTCAAGAAGGTCGACGAGTTGGAATTGTCTGTGCGTTCCGCGAACTGCCTTAAGAACGACAATATAGTTTACATCGGCGATCTCATTCAGAAGACCGAAGCAGAGATGCTGCGTACACCGAACTTCGGTCGCAAGTCGCTTAACGAGATCAAAGAAGTGCTTTCGGGCATGGGCTTGCACCTCGGCATGGACGTGGAAGACTGGCCACCGGACAACATCGAAGATCTTGCGAAGAAATTCGAAGACTCGTTCTGAACCCTCTGAGGGGCAAAGGTTAACAATTTGCCCCTCAAATCTGCCGCGAGAGTGTTGTACAAAACGGCTAATAGGCCAAAATATTTTGTACAAAACCGTTAAAACGGTAACGGACTGGTCACATGACCCAATGAGAGCAGCGGACACGCATCTGTTGCCAGACAAAGTAAAACGGCCCGTAGAGGGCACATATTTGGAGAAGACACATGCGTCACGCACGAGGCTATCGCCGCCTGAACCGGACCCACGAACACCGCAAGGCGCTCTGGGCTAACATGGCTGGCTCGCTCATCGAACATGAGCAAATCAAAACAACTTTGCCGAAGGCAAAAGAACTGAAGCCGATCATCGAAAAGATGATTACTTTGGCAAAACGCGGCGACCTGCACGCCCGTCGTCAGGCTAATGCTCAGCTCAAGCAAGACCAGTATGTCGCGAAATTGTTCGACATCCTTGGACCACGCTACAAAGACCGCCAAGGTGGTTATGTCCGTGTTTTGCGTGCGGGATTCCGCTACGGTGACATGGCGCCAATGGCGATTATTGAATTCGTAGACCGCGACGTTGATGCCAAAGGCAAAGGCGACAAAGCCCGCACCGCAGCTGAAGAAGCTAACGCGTAAACGCGCGATATAGAATTAGCGAAGGCCCGTCTGTTTCAGGCGGGCCTTTTGCGTTGAACCCCCAGTTTTATGGGCTTACGGTTCCCCATGGCTGATCTTTTTGACACTGGGGCCTCTGTCCCCAACACCGCGCCCCGCCCGCTTGCAGACCGGCTGCGGCCCAAATCATTGGATGAGGTGATTGGCCAAGAACAAGTTCTCGGCCCCGACGCGCCGCTCGGTGTGATGCTGTCCTCCGGGTCGTTGTCATCGCTGATTTTTTGGGGGCCGCCGGGGGTTGGTAAAACCACCATTGCGCGGCTTCTGGCGGATGAAACTGATCTGCATTTCATCCAGATCAGCGCAATCTTCACCGGAATGCCGGACCTGCGAAAAGTATTTGAAGCCGCAAAAATGCGCCGTGCAAATGGCAAAGGCACGCTTCTGTTCGTCGACGAAATCCACCGTTTCAACAAGGCGCAACAGGACGGGTTTCTGCCGCACATGGAAGACGGGACCATTCTTCTGGTCGGCGCCACCACAGAAAATCCCAGCTTTGAGCTGAACTCAGCTGTTCTGTCACGTTCACAAGTCCTTATTTTAGAACGACTTTCCCTTGCTGATCTGGAACGTATGGCGCAACGCGCGGAAAAAGACCTCGGCCGCAAACTCCCCCTCGACGGACCTGCGCGCGAAAATCTTTTGGAAATGGCGGACGGGGACGGGCGCGCACTGCTCAATCTGATCGAACAGATCGCCGCGTGGAAAGTTGACGGAAAGCTCGACACGGACGCCTTGTCGACCCGTCTGATGAAACGCGCCCCGCGGTATGATAAATCTGGCGACGAGCATTACAACCTGATTTCTGCTTTGCATAAATCCGTGCGTGGGTCCGATCCTGACGCGGCTCTTTATTGGTTCGCACGAATGCTGAAAGGCGGCGAGGACCCTCGGTTTCTTGCGCGCCGCATCACCCGTATGGCAGTTGAAGACATCGGGCTGGCCGACCCGCAAGCGCAGCACATTTGCCTGCAAGCATGGCAAACCTTTGAGCGCCTTGGCTCCCCTGAGGGGGAGCTCGCACTCGCGCAGGCGCTCACCTATCTTGCGCTCGCGCCGAAATCCAACGCTATCTATGCGGCCTACAAAAATGCAATGGCGGCCGCCGCCAAGACCGGCAGCGAACCGCCGCCTAAACATATCCTCAATGCGCCGACGTCATTGATGAAAGACATCGGATACGGCGACGGATACGCCTATGATCACGACGCCGATGACGCGTTCAGCGGGGCGAACTACTTCCCCGACGGAATGAAGCGTGGCGTGTATTACAACCCCGTGGATCGCGGCTTTGAACGTGACTTAAAGAAGCGCGTTGACTACTTTGCAAAGCTGCGTGCCACGCGGAACGGTTGACTCCGCACGCCATACGCATATGACGCAGCGATGATACCAACCGTCCTCCAAGTCGCCTTTGGCGGTGCCATTGGCACTGCAGCCCGCTACGGCATGGGCGTGGCGTGGTTTCGCCCTAGCGCTGGATTTCCGGTTGGCGTTTTGGCGGTCAATGTCGCGGGGTCTTTCCTGATGGGCCTGATCGTCGTCTATCTGGGGCAAAAGATGCTCAGTCATTTTAACCCGTTCTTGATGACTGGGGTTTTGGGTGGCTTCACGACGTTCTCGGCGTTCTCGCTCGAGGCGTATACCCTGTTCGAACGGGGCGCGGTCGGCCACGCCGCCACCTATGTCGCCCTGTCGGTCATCCTATCCATCACCGCGCTTGTCGCGGGTATATTTATTATGAGAGGACTGCTGGCATGAGCCGCGTTCAAAACCTGACAGTCGGACCCGATGAGGGCGATCAACGCCTTGATCGCTGGATTAAACGCCGCTTTGCCCAACTACAGCAGGGTGGCATCGAAAAGATGTGCCGCAAGGGCGAAATCCGTGTTGATGGCGGGCGGGTGAAATCCAACACTCGCGTGGAGGTGGGCCAAACGGTGCGCATTCCGCCGCTACCAGATGCAGACGAGGTCGACGATCGGCCGCGCGATATGACGAAGGCCGACATTCAGCTGATCCAAGGCTGTGTGATCTACAAGGACGACCATGTTATTGTGCTGAACAAGCCCGCTGGTCTGCCAACACAGGGTGGCAGTAAACAGCTGCGCCATGTTGACGGCATGGCCGAGGCACTGCGGTTTGGGTACGACGAAAGGCCCCGTCTTGTGCATCGCCTAGATAAGGACACATCGGGCGTGCTGGTGCTTGCGCGGACCCGTATGGCCGCCAAATCGTTGACCGAAGCCTTCCGCCACCGCAACACAGAAAAAATCTACTGGGCGTTGGTAGCAGGCGTTCCAATTCCCAAACTGGGATCAATAAAGTACGGGCTGGTCAAACAGGGCGGCCACGGCGGTAAAGGCGACAATGAGCGGATGAAGCGTTCATCCCAAGGATGTCGACAAAACGTTCGGAGCCAAGCGCGCGCTGACCAATTACACCGTACTGACATCGCTGGCGGATCGCACCGCATGGGTCGCGTTGACGCCAGTAACGGGCCGCACACACCAATTGCGCGCGCATATTGCCGAGATCGGTCACCCGATTGTGGGCGATGGCAAATACGGGGCGGCGGCGGTTCAGGACAATCCCGGTGATGGTTGGGGGGCTGGCATGGGCGAAGAGATTGGCCGCAAGCTGCATCTCCACGCTCGCTCGTTGCGAATTGAACACCCAGAGACGGGCAAAGAGCTTTGGATCAAAGCATCGCTTCCGCAGCACATGGAAAAAACGTGGGGCTTTTTTGGCTGGGAAGAAAAGCACGCGCCCGATGATCCTTTTGAGGGACTGCTGTGAGCGCTAACAATGAGTAACTGGGTCGCAAAACGATTCTGGACTGATGTGAATGTGATCGAGATAGACGGCGGCTTTGCTGTCCATCTCGACGCGCGCCCAGTGAAAACGCCCGCGAAAGCCGCGCTTGTTGTGCCGACCCGCTCCATGGCGGACGCCGTGGCGGGCGAATGGCGTCTGGTGGTTGAAAAGATTGACCCGAACTTGATGCCCGTCACACGATCTGCGAATGCATCGATCGACAAGGTTGCGACACAATTTGGCGAAGTTGCTACCATGCTGGCCGCTTACGGTGGCAGTGATTTGCTGTGTTACCGCGCCGAAAACCCCGAGGGCTTGGTTCAGCGCCAAACTGAGGGCTGGGATCCTCTGCTGGATTGGGCGCATGCCACGTTCGGGGCGCGCTTGGTGTCGACAGTAGGAATCATGCCAATCGAGCAGAGCGAAGTTGACCTGGCGGCCCTTGCTGCTCCGCTGTTTGAAGCAAGCAACTTTGAATTGGCCGCATTTCACGACCTGATCGCCATGTCGGGATCTCTAGTGATCGCGCTTGGGGTGGCACAAGGCCACCTTACGCCAGCAGAGGCTTGGACACTGTCACGGATTGACGAGACATGGCAGGCGGAACAATGGGGGGCAGATGATGACGCGGCCCAAGTTGCTGAAATAAAACGGGCAGCGTTTGTCCATGCCGCTGATTTCTACCAGATGGCCAGTATTCACGCTCGCGGGTGAATCGACTGCACAATCGGCTTGCACTGTTCGAACTTCCTGCCGTTTTCCCCTTTACCTAGCGTGCGGGGCCTTGACCTCAGTGAGTGAATCCTCGCAATCTCATATGTACGCAGGTTCACCTGCGACGTATCGCCCTGTCCAACTGGATAGAACTAAAACCCTGTGACTCACGCAGGGAAACTCAGGAAGGTATAATATGAAAAATTCAGTACTCCTCGGCGCGCTGACCATTGCTGGTCTTGCTGCCGGTGCTGCTGCTGCTGGCACGCTTGACGACGTCAAAGCGCGCGGCACATTGAACTGCGGCGTGACCACTGGTCTCGTTGGTTTTGCTGCACCTGACGCCAATGGCGTTTGGGAAGGCTTTGACGTTGGTCTTTGCCGCGCCCTTGCTGCGGCTGTGCTTGGCGACCCAATGGCCGTAGAATTCGTTCCAACGACTGGTCAGACACGTTTCACCGCACTTGCATCCGGCGAGATCGACTTCCTCGCACGGAACACAACGTGGACATTCTCCCGCGACGTCGACCTGAAGTTCGAATTCGTTGGCATCAACTACTATGATGGCCAAGGCTTTATGGTTCCACGTGCACTGGGTGTGTCATCCGCCAAAGATCTCGACGGCGCGACTGTCTGCATTCAGACTGGTACAACAACTGAGCTGAACTTGGCGGACTACTTCCGTTCAAACAACATCTCTTATGAGCCAGTGCCAATCGAAACCAACGCTGAAGGTCAGCAGCAGTATCTTGCTGGTGCATGCGACACGTACACGACAGACGCATCTGGCTTGGCTGCGACACGTGCAACGTTCGAAAATCCTGGCGACCACGTTCTGCTGCCAGAAATCATCTCCAAAGAGCCACTTGGTCCGCTTGTTCGCCACGGCGACAACGAATGGGCTGACGTTGCACGTTGGACGTTGAATGCACTGATCGCGGCTGAAGAGCTCGGCGTGACATCTGCAAACATCGCAGAAATGGCTAGCGGCACTGACAACCCAGAGATCAACCGTCTCTTGGGTTCTGAAGGTGAACTCGGCGCGATGCTTGGCCTTGAGTCCGACTGGGCGATGAAGGCTATCATGGCAGGCGGCAACTACGGTGAGCTGTTTGAAAAGAACATCGGTGAGAACACACCGATCGGTCTTGCACGTGGTCTGAACGCGTTGTGGACCGACGGTGGTCTGGTCTACACCCCGCCGTTCCGCTAAATTCAACTTAGCAAAGGGCGCGATCTTCGGATCGCGCCCTTTCACATAGGATCGATCAGATAAGGTCAAATCATAAGAAGCCTGACGACACGTGCAGCCGGATCAACCGGCGCTCAGATGACCAGGGCCAGGGAGTTCACGGATGACAACGCTCACCGATCCACCGAAGGCCAGCTTTCGGCTAAGTCAGCTTATTTATGACACGCGATATCGCTCTATCACCATTCAGGTAATTGCG
The DNA here is from genome assembly GCF_000155735.2 of Octadecabacter arcticus 238. Classification (GTDB taxonomy): domain Bacteria; phylum Pseudomonadota; class Alphaproteobacteria; order Rhodobacterales; family Rhodobacteraceae; genus Octadecabacter; species Octadecabacter arcticus. Next base: position 3,906,784 of record NC_020908.1, on the reverse strand, counting down.
ACCATCCTACTGCTTGCCGGCATTTATTGGCTTGTGAACAATACTATCCAGAACCTCGCGGCTTTGGGCAAAGATTTTGATTTCGGGTTTCTGACGCAGCCAGCGGGCTACGACATTAACCAGCGACTGGTTGAGTATACCTCCCAGTCCACACACGGGATGGCGGCGGTGGTCGGCATTCTGAACACTCTTCTAGTGGCCTTCCTCGGTTGCCTTTTGGCGACGTTCCTTGGCGTAACTGCAGGTGTATTGCGCCTGTCCAATAACTGGGTCGTTAGCCGCCTTATGGCTGTTTACGTTGAGGGTTTCCGCAATGTCCCCTTGCTGCTTTGGATCATTGCAATCATGGCACTGATGACCGAAGGCATGTCGCGTATCCGTGAGTTCAGGGTCGGCGGTGATGCCGGCATGATCCTCAATGATAGCGTCGCCGTCACCAATCGAGGCGTCTACATTCCCGGCATCATCTTGGAAAACGGATTTTTGGCGTCGTCAGCTATGAACTGGCTTATCTTGCTGGTGATTTTGGTGATCAGTCTGTTTGTCATTCGTGGCATTCGCAGGCGTGCGAATGCCGTGCAAGAAGACACCGGCGTGCGGCCGACCACATGGTATCAGCAGCTGTCAATTCTCATTGTCCCCGTTGGATTAGTTATGATCTTGATGGGCGCAGAACTACAGTATCCTGAACTGAGGGGTTTCAACTTTTCAGACGGCATCCACTTACGCAATTCGCTGATCGCACTTTGGTTGGCTTTGTCGCTGTATACCGGCGCCTTCATCGCCGAGATTGTGCGCGCCGGTATCCTTGCTATTTCAAAGGGCCAGTCTGAGGCCGCATTTGCATTGGGCCTGCGCCCTAACCGCACAACGAGCCTCGTGATCTTGCCGCAGGCGATGCGTGTCATCATCCCACCGCTGATTTCGCAATACCTAAACCTTACCAAGAACTCCTCGCTCGCGATTGCTGTGGGCTACATGGACGTCCGATCCACGTTGGGTGGCATCACGATCAACCAGACCGGACGGGAGCTGGAGGGAATGCTGCTGCTTGGCGCATTCTATCTCGTGCTCAGTCTCGTGATCTCTGGGGCGATGAACGTCTACAACAACCGCACTCAGTTGCAGGAGCGTTGATATGAGCGAAATACATTCACAGACCGTAAGCTACGTTCGCGACACGATGATCGACGAACAAGTGCCGCCCGTCGCCGAAGCTGGCGCGATCAAATGGATCCGCACCAACCTGTTTTCTGGCTGGCTCAACATCTTGCTGACAGTGGTATCGCTGTATGTTGTCTATCTCGCGCTGTCTTTGGTCCTTCCATGGGCCTTCGGTGGGGTCTGGAATGCAGGCTCTCTCACCGAATGTCGCGAAGTGCTGTCTTCGTTCTACAAAAGCAGTCATGGCGGCGCATGCTGGGCCGTTATCGAAGACCGTTGGTTGCAGATCATGTTCGGTTTCTATCCGCCAGAACTGTACTGGCGTCCGATCCTCGCCTTCGCGCTGTTCTTCGTCGCGCTCGCGCCGGTATTGTTCGCTGACAAAGTCCCCGGTCAGCTGATCTGGTTCTCGCTAGCCTACCCGTTCATCGCCACATGGTTAATCTGGGGCGGGGCATTCTGGGCACCGGTTCTGGCTGCGATGGGCTTTGTCGTTGGTGTTCTTGTCCTCAAGGTACTCGGTAAAATCACGGGTCCGATTGTTGCTAATCTTGGCGCTGTCGTTGCTGCCTTGTTGTGGTGGGGTGCCATCATGGGCCCGATCAACGACGGTTTAAACAAGATGGTTGGTGGTGCCCGACTGGAAAGCACGATCGCAACGCTGCAAGAAGAAGCCGACCGCCTGCCGCGTGAAGTTGCGGAAATGGAAATAATTTCAGAAGAACAAGCCGCGGGAATCGCTGACGCTGTGGCTGTTAAAAATGGCATGCTTCAGGCCATGGCTGAAATTCGCAGCGAAGAATTCGCCATCGAGTCGCAACTCGAACCAAAAGAGATCGTCCTGCGACGTCTTGTTGGTGCGGAGGAAAGCCTCGAAAATTTGGTGGCAATCCTGAACGAATGGGATGGCGTGCCAACGGTTGCAAGTGATGCCTCCGAGGCCGATGTGTCCAAGGCGCAAGTTGCCTCTGATCGGGCCTCTGGCCTCATTCAGGACGTGTCAGGTCTTTTGGCTGATTCGATCGCTGACATTGAAAATGACACCGTAGAACCAAGTGTTGTCGCCGCTGAGATGGTCGCGACCGCAGCAGTTGGGGATCCATCGATCCTGACGGACGCGGACACATTGGTGGCTAAGGCAACGTTGATTGACCCGCTGGCTGCACTGCAAGAACGCTCGCAAGGCATTTCCACGCGATCATCACTGGATGACATTGGTGCATTGCGCACGGATATCATGGCTGTAATCGCCAGTTTGGACGCAGATATCGCCACGCTAAGCAGCATTCTAGACAAAGTTATTGCATCGAACGTGGATGATCTTGTTGAACCACAAGCAGCGCTGCTCAGCCAAATGGGCAACCTTGCGACGTTGCGTGACGAAGCGACAGTGGTGGCGCAGGACTCGTTCCGCGTATCGACGGCCCAATCCGCCGGACGTAGTTTCTTATCGTCGTTGATGACGTTGCCTGACCAAGAGGCGTCGCTGCCCGATTTGCGCGAACAGACGATCGCACTTCGGGACGCGTTGCCCCGCAACCAACGCGGTCTGATAGCCGTCAGTCAATTGCCAAACGATGCGAGCAGTGACGAACAAGCCGCGTTGAGCGGCTACCTCGACGCACAAAGTAATGAATTGAGCACCAAAGCGTCGATTGCAGACACCTACGTCGAACTTGGTCGGGTGGGTCTACGCCCGATTGATAGCCGTGATATCGGTGGTTTCATGTTGGCGCTTATCATTGGCATCGCGGGTATCGTTTTGTCGCTGCCATTGGGTATTCTGCTCGCACTCGGTCGTCAGTCGCACCTGTTTATCGTCAACAAGATTTGTGTGACCTTCATCGAAGTGATCCGTGGTGTACCGCTGATCGTGTGGCTTTTCACCGGCTCGTTGTTGTTGAACTACTTCCTGCCACCCGGCACGAACTTCGACCTCTTGCTGCGCGTGATCATCATGGTGACACTGTTCGCGGCGGCCTATATCGCGGAAGTTATCCGCGGCGGCCTCGCAGCTTTGGCAACTGGACAGTATGAAGGTGCAGATTCATTGGGCCTGTCTTACTGGCAGTCCATGCGGTTGATCGTGCTGCCACAGGCGATGAAAATATCTATTCCTGGCATCGTGAACACATTTATCGGATTGTTCAAAGATACCACGCTGGTGGTGTTTATTGGATTGTCTGACCCAATCGGCTTTTCAAACTTGATCCGTGCAGACACGGATTGGAACGGCATCTATTGGGAACTGTTTGTCTTTATCGGTGCGCTGTTCTTCATTTTTTGCTTCAGCATGGGCCGCTATTCCCTACATCTCGAGAAAAAGCTTCAACGTGAACACCGTTAAGGAGACCAACAATGTCTGACACAACAACAGAACGCGAAGTTAATCGCGACGCGATGAAGGTCTCTGATGAGGTCGCTATCTCGATTACCGATATGAACAAGTGGTTCGGAACATTTCACGTTCTGCGCGACATCAATCTCACGGTAAACCGTGGGGAACGCATCGTTGTTTGTGGACCCTCTGGTTCCGGCAAATCGACGTTGATACGCTGCATCAACCGTCTGGAAGAGCACCAAGCGGGCACCATCTTGGTCGACGGCACTGAGCTGTCATCGGACCTGAAGAACATCGATAAAATCCGCTCAGAGGTCGGCATGTGCTTTCAGCACTTCAACTTGTTCCCACACCTGACAATCCTTGAGAACTGCACGCTGGCCCCGATCTGGGTGCGTAAAACACCCAAGAAGGAAGCCGAAGAAACGGCGATGCATTTCCTTCGGAAGGTAAAGATCCCCGAGCAGGCTGACAAATACCCCGGTCAGTTGTCCGGTGGTCAGCAACAGCGCGTCGCTATCGCCCGTTCGCTGTGCATGCGGCCGCGCATCATGTTGTTCGACGAACCTACGTCGGCGCTTGACCCTGAAATGATCAAAGAAGTCTTGGACACGATGATCGAACTTGCCGAAGAAGGTATGACGATGATCTGTGTGACCCATGAAATGGGCTTTGCCCGTCAGGTTGCAAATCGCGTGATCTTTATGGATGCGGGCCAGATCGTGGAAGAGAACGAACCAGAAGCATTCTTCAACAACCCACAATCCGAACGGACGCAGCTGTTCCTCAGCCAGATCCTCGGCCACTAATTAAAGGTCTTTCGGGACCACAAAATCGACAACTTGGCCGGAGTGGGAAACTGCTTTGGCCCAGTCGTTTGTGGGGAAATCACAGACCAATGTCGCACACGTTGGGTAGTCTATAAATCGCGGATGATCTGGTGCCTTGTCGACGACGTCCTCTGCGAAGAATGCAATGCCTGGGTTGTGCGCCACAAGCGCGACCACATCCCCCTCAGCCTTGCGCAACACGTTCCACAGCGCTGCAGGGGATGCATTATACATCTTATTTAGGTGGTGGATGGTGGGCGTAGTACCCATCGCTGCGACAATACACTCTGTCGTTTCAATCGTGCGTGCCGCATCGCTACAATAGATCGCATCGGGGCAGTCGCTGCGCATCTTCAGGTAACTGCCCAACGCAGTCGCGGACGTTCGCCCTCGGTTGTTAAGCGTTCGGGAATGGTCATCAAACGGGGCATCCCAGCTCGATTTTGCGTGGCGGATCAGGATTAAGCGTTTGGTCATGACGGGTGAAATGCCTCCATGTGGAATGCGGTTTGTGCTGGATCGCGGCTGTAGGTTTGGCTGACGGGGCAGGCCAGGCGCACGCGACAGGCCTCGCGGCAACCCGCGTCAGTGTCAATATGCGCCTTGCAGCTTGGTACGTCGTAGCCTTTTGGGGAAAGTGCCAAAACGGGGCAGGCGGTCAAGCAGGGTTTGTCTGCGCAAGTGTCGCACGGACTCAAGGCCGGGACTGGCAAGTCGATACGACCATCAAACCGCAGCGCGCCGCGATAGGACACGAGCAATCCTGCGTCCTTATGAACCAGCAAACTGACAGGGCTTTGCCACGTCTCACCGCTGCGCAGCGCCCAAGAGATGAAGGGATGATAGGGTGGACCACCGAACGGGAAAAATGCCTGCGAACTAGTGGATTCCGCCAGTGCCGCTATTGCGGCACTAGACCAATTGTCCAGCGGATCAGCGCCGCTGAATTCGGGCTGCTCCGTCACAAAGGTCCAAAACTCTGGTTCCAACGGCCCAAGCAGGATCGTGGTCGTGTCGCCTTCGTGAAAGCCCCCAAGCGGGGTCAGATGCAGCGCGTGGGCAGCCGTTACGATGTCGTCCAGCGTCATCGCGCGACCCTGATAATTGACCCCGCACCGTGTTCGGTGAAAAGTTCCAACAGGCAGGCATTTGGTGCACGTCCGTCCAAGATGACGGCGGCCCGCACACCGCCCGCAAGTGCTGCCAGACAGGTCTGCGTTTTCGGGATCATACCGCCCGCAATTACACCGGACGTTGTAAGGTCAGCGATTTGTTCTGGCGTCAGTTCGGTTAGAACATTCCCGTCCGCGTCTTTCACGCCGGACACATCCGTCAGCAATAAAAGGCGATCCGCCGCCAGCGCAGACGCAATCGCGCCCGCCACAGTGTCGCCGTTCACGTTCAAAGTTTCACCGTTCCGCCCCGCACCAATCGGCGCGATAACTGGTATGGTGTTGGCGTTAAACAATGTTTTAAGAATTTTCGTGTCAATCTCGGCAGGTGTGCCGACCAGCCCCAATTCTGGCGCATCTTGATCGCAGGTCATCAAATTTGCGTCTTTGCCAGACAGACCGGCGGCGCGGCCACCCTGACGGTTGATCGCGTTGACGATCCATTTATTCACCCGACCCGACAGCACCATCTCAACGACTTCAACAGTCGCCTTGTCTGTCACACGCTTGCCGTTCAGAAATTCCGACTTAATATCGAGCTTGTCCAACATGTCGTTGATCATTGGCCCACCCCCGTGGACGATCACTGGGTTCACGCCGACCTGCTGCATCAGCACCACATCGCGCGCGAAGTTATCCATCGCCTCTTCGGACGACATCGCGTTGCCACCCAGCTTAATGACCACAATCGCATCATTGTAGCGTTGCAGATAGGGCAGCGCCGCGCTGAGCGTGGCGGCCGTGGCGATCCAGTCGCGGTTCATGTCTTGCTTTCTCATCAAGGCGTCCTTCGGGGGTCAGTCTATCCCTGCAATGATTGCGCGCAATGTTTCAATGCCCTCACCCTTTTCGGACGATGTGATCACCATTTCAGGGTATGCAGAGGCAAACTTGGAAAGCTTGACGCGCACTTGCGCCAAAACCGCGTCCAACTCGCCCTTTTTTAGCTTATCGGTCTTCGTCATCACACATTGGAACGTCACCGCAGCGCTGCTGAGCAAGGCCATGATTTCTTCGTCCACGGATTTGATGCCATGACGCGCATCGACCAGCACGAATGCGCGGCGCAATGTCACGCGGCCGCGCAAGTAATTTTTCAACAACCGCTGCCATTTTTCAACGACCGCGACGGGCGCGTTCGCGTAGCCGTATCCGGGAAGGTCGACGAGGTAGTGGCTTTCGCCGACGGTAAAGAAATTAATCTCCTGCGTGCGGCCAGGCGTGTTTGACGCCCGCGCGAGGCCCTTACGACCGGTCAGGGCGTTGATCAGGCTTGATTTCCCAACGTTGGATCGCCCTGCAAAACACACCTCAGGGCGGTCTGGATCGGGCAAGCCTTCCATCGCGACAACGCCTTTGACGAAGTCGGTTTCACCCGCAAACATCTTGCGGCCCGCCTCGCGGGTTATTTCATCGGGCTCTTCTGCGGAAGGAAAAGGAAGTTGCATTTACAGTACCTGTGCTTGGTCGCCGAGGGCGACATGGCCATCTTTTGTCACCACGGCATAGACGCCGAAGTGCTGGTGGCCGAATGTATTTTTCAAAGCGCCAAGCGTGTCTGTATCGCGCACGCCTGTCACCGGATTCGTCGCTGTCGCCAAACAGCGCACGATGGGTTCACGGACCTCGAGCTCCGCTTCGCCGATTCGAATTTTCTTACCGACCCAGTCTAGTTCATCCCAAGCATCAATACCGTCGAGCCAGATATTGGCCCTCCAGCGTTCCATCTCAAGCGGGTGGCCGATTGCTGATTCTACAGCCTCGTGACTGGATCGGTTGGTGACCGAAACTGACGGTATTTCACTATCAGTCATGCCGCGGCCTTCTGCCTTCACGATGGCTTTAGGTGCCGCGCGGTCTGCTGGGCAGAGCGGCGCCACCCAAGCGAGAAATGCCGCGTCGTCTTGATCTGGGTTGAATGTGATCTCGCCACAATCTTGGTGGCGCAACGTTATCGTACCGGAAACATCATCAAATTCTGCCCAAATGCCCACCAATTTTGGTGCGCGGGACCCGATCATGAAGTTACGGCAATAGAACCAACCGGACCCATCAAATTTGGTCTGCTCGTGGGTGACCGCCCAATGACGGTCCCAGGGCATGCATTTTCCGGCGTTCAGATCCACAGTCGCGAGGGGTTCGCGACCGTGGCTTTTTATGGGGTGCCGCCAAAGTTCAGCGACCGTTCCCATCACTCAGGGTCCGGTTTTTTGCGCCCGGTGATGTTGCCGAACAGGTCAGGCTTGAAGCCTTGGCTGCGCATAATGGCGTATTGCTGCATGAATGTGATCGAGTTGTTCGCGATCCAATACAACACGAGACCACTTGCGAAGCCGCCAAGCATGAACATAAAGACCCAAGGCATCCAGGCAAAAATCATCTTCTGCGTTGCGTCCGTGGGGGCTGGATTTAGCTTTTGTTGCAACCACATGGAAATACCAAGCACGATTGGCATGACGCCGATGAAGGCCAGCGCGAGGATCGAGTCAGGCTCTGGGGCGCCCCATGGCAGCAGGCCAAACAGGTTGTACAGTGTTGATGTGTCTGGCGCGCTCAAGTCATTGACCCAGCCAATCCACGGCGCGTGCCGCAGCTCGATTGTGACGAAAATCACCTTATAGAGAGAGAAGAAGATTGGGATTTGCATCAAGATCGGTAGACAACCAGATGCAGGGTTCACCTTGTTCTCTTTATAAAGAGACATCATGCCTTTCTGGAGCTTCTCACGATCGTCGCCTGCGGCTTCTTTCAGCTTCGCCATCTCGGGCTGAAGTTCCCGCATTTTGGCCATCGAAACATAGGATTTGTAGGCCAGTGGCAACAACAGCGCTTTGATCACAAACGTAAGACAAATGATCGACCAACCCATATTGCCGATGAGTCCGTTGAGCCAATGAAGCATAGCAAAGATCGGCTTGGTCAAAAAGAAAAACCAGCCCCAGTCGATGCTATCAAGGAACCGATCAATACCGAGATCGTTTTGGTAGCTCCGAATGACTTCCCATTCTTGCGCACCGGCAAAGAACTGAGTGTCCGCTGAGGCCGTTGCGCCAGGCGCGACAGTAATCATCGGGTAAACGGTTTCAATCTGATAGATGTCGTTGGCAAACTTGGCAGTAGAGCGAAAGTCGCGACCGGGTGTCGGGATCAACGCGGTCATCCAGTATTGATCTGAAAATCCGATCCACCCATTTTCTGTGACTTCGATGCGGCTCTCTTCTGTCGTGAGATCGGGCATGTCGTCGTAGTTAATTTCTTCCATCGACCCGTCCGACATCCGCACAACGCCTTCGTGCTGAATGAAGAAGCCAATCTGGTCAGGCTCGCCATGACGCGCCACTAGTCCGTACGGGCGCAATGCGATTTCAGCACCGGTCGTGTTTTCAACGGTTTGCGTGACCGTGAACAGGAATTCCTCATCTACAGCGAACGTTTTGCGGAACGTCAGTCCAGCACCGTTGCCCCAAACAAGGGTTACGTCGCTCCCCGGTGACAGCGTTTCGCCTGATTCTATTTGCCATTGAGTTGACGCACCGGGGACTTGGTCTGCGGTTGCACCCACGGCAGCGACCCAGCCGTGCAAAGCATAGTAAGGCGAATCGGTCCCAATTGGCGACAGAAGTCGAACGAGATCAGCATCGGGTTTCAGTGTCTCACGGTAGCCTTTGAGGGAAAGGTCATCAATGCGACCACCCGTCAGAGACAACGATCCGGTCAGGCTTTCACTATCGATCACGAGGCGGGGTGCGTCTGCAATAACGTCTTCGGCGGAAAGAGGCGCGAGAACGGCGACTTCGCCGACCTGCTCTGGAATTTGCGCGTCTACTCCGAGCGTCGTGCCATCTGTCGTCGTGATCTCTGTTGTTGGCGCTTGTTCAGCCACCTCTGGAGGAGGAAACAGAACGAACCAGGTCAGAATCACGATGAAGCTGAGCGCTGTTGCGAGGATGATATTCTTGTTCTGGTCGTCCATTTAAGCCGCCTGAAACTGCATTTGAAATATCAAGCAGGTTCAACAGGTCGGAGCAACAAAGGTCAAGCGCTTTTGCCTTAATTCTGTGGACGCTGGGCGGCTTTGTCACATTGTATGGGTCAGCTCGCGCGTTTGGAGAAAAGCACGGGCTCTTGGGATTGGTGGAAATAGGCCTTCGCCCATTGGATGGTTTCTTCCACAGGCATCGGCCGCGCGATATGAAAACTTTCCACATCGTGACAACCCAAAGCATTCAACGCATCCTTTTCGCCCCGCGTTTCAACACCTTCTGCCAAAGTCTGTACGCCTAACCTGTCAGCCATCATCAAAATCGCTGCGACCATATTGCGTTGTTCGGAATCCGTATCGATGCCTGCCACGAATGAGCGATCAATCTTGATGCGCCCGACACTGAAGCGTCGAATGTTGGTGATTGACGCATAGCCTGTGCCAAAATCATCCAGATCAATCCAGCAGCCTAGATCGGCCAACGCCGCAAGATTGCCGATAGTGTCATCATCTGCGCCATCGGCGATACCAGTCTCCAGAACCTCAATGACTAAACGGTGGGGCGCTATATTGCTGACATCCAAATGTATTGCGTTACGATCTACAAGGCGGGTGTTGCGCAGTTCACTGATTGAAAAATTGACACAAATTCGTGGGGCAGTCAGTCCCGCTTTGCCCCAAAATGTAAGCGCCTGAAGAGCCTTCTTGATCATCGTTTCGCGTCGCTGGCGATTTTTCCGTGCGGCCTGTCGTGACAACAGTGCCTCGGAAAAGGCGCGCACTGCTCCCGGTGCTTTGTGGCTGGCCTCCGCCAGCGTTAAGAACGAAGCTTGCGTCAGGCCTTCGGTCGTTGGACGTTCCAGCTTATTGGATGTGGCGACCCCCATCGATGCGGTCAACGGCACAGGTAGACCGGTCATGAATCGCACATTCGCCAGCGCATGTTGGATGTGGGTACATGTGTTGAGCATTGCGTTGGGTTCATGGGGGCTTGCGACGCGAAGGCTGACATAAACCTCGACCCGTCTAGATGAATGGTCACGTCTGCCTCCGTCAGATACTCTTCAATCACGCTCTGAGTGAATGTCAGCGCGCTTTCTAACGACCCGCCACCGTATACTTCTTCAAGCTTTTGATAGTCATTGATTTCGACGATCATGGCGACAGTTGGATGACAAATTTCGCCCAAGAAACGCGACAGGCATCCAACGATGAAATCGCATTTATCTTTCGGGTCAGTCTCCGCAACATCAAGCTGCCGTCCTGACGGCAAAACGATTAAGGGGGGGCTGGAGGGGCCTGAAAATCAGGTTCGCCAAGATGCCTGGCAGGCCGAGGATCGCAATCGCTGTCATGCAACTCACAGCGATGCCACTTGCAGAGTAAGCCTTGTATCGCAAACCAATAGGCGCACCCGAACGATTGATGGACCTTTCCTAAACCTGTCGCGTGAAAAAAACAGGATTGGATGTTTCAATAGGGCAGCGTTCTTATAGGAACGTTAATGGCCCGAAATGGATAAGTCGCCGTTGTCCAATTCGTCGGAACCGCGGTTCAGTCCTTTGAAATCGAAAATCGAAGGGTCCAACAAATGGGAAGGGCGGGTATTGCTTAACGCGGTGAACATTTTTTGCCTCCGTCCTGGCGAATTGGTTTCCCACTGATCCAGCATGGCCTTGATTTGTTGGCGTTGCAGGCCATCCTGCGACCCGCATAAATCACACGGAATAATGGGGTAACCCATTGAACTGCTGAACTTTTCACAATTTTCTTCAGCAACATGTGCGAGCGGGCGAAAGACAAATAAATCGCCTTGTTCATTAAGCAGTTTTGGCGGCATCGCTGCAAGCCGCGAACCGTGGAACATGTTCATGAAAAACGTCTCAAGAATATCGTCGCGGTGATGGCCCAACACGACTGCGCTACAGCCTTCTTCACGGGCAATACGGTAAAGATTTCCGCGCCGTAAACGTGAACATAATGCGCACATTGTTCGGCCCATAGGGATTTTGTCTACGACAATTGAGTAGGTGTCTTGGTATTCGATTCGGTGTGGCACCCCCATGTCCTTAAGGAATTTGGGCAAAATTGTAGCAGGAAAATTCGGCTGGCCTTGGTCTAAGTTGCAGGCCAATAGATCAACGGGCAACAACCCGCGCCATTGCAATTCGTGTAACACCGCCAAAAGGGTGTAGCTGTCTTTGCCACCCGACAGACAGACCAGCCATTTCGGTCGATCAGCACGGTCATCAAGCATCCCGTACTTTTCAATCGCTTCGCGCGTATTCTGGATCAGCCGCTTGCGCAGCTTTTTGAACGCTGTCGTCTTGGGGGCGCCATAAAATAGCGGATGAATGTCGTCTGGATGATCAAGCATGATTCGGGAATACAGTGGCGCATTGGGTCGAACAAGAGGGCAGAGCGGGGATAATGGACTACGTCGCGATCCGGTCCGGTCATCCACCAACGCGGGGGCTGCGTATACTTGTTATGAAACATATTACCCTTATTGCGTTTGCTGCGCTTGCCGCCTGCACAGGAAAGCCATCGTTTAATGACGCCAGCTTATCGGACGTCCAATTCGACCTTGAATCGTTCTTTGATGGGGACCTCATAGCCTACGGTCAATTTCAGGATGTTCTGGGAACAGTCCGGCGATCCTTCGTCGTGACCATTGGCGGGGATTGGGACGGGGAGCGCCTGCGGTTGGTTGAGGATTTCGTCTACGAGGACGGATCAGTCGAACAGCGGATTTGGACATTGGTAAAGACCGGTCCTGTGACCGCGGACCAGACATGGGAGGGGACAGCGCCGGGGGTAATCGGCATAGCTGTCGGACAAGAACAAGGTGATCGTTTCAACTGGCAATATCAGATCGATCTACCTGTGCCCGCCGCAGATGGCCCAACAGAGACATTGCGCGTCTCGTTTGATGATTGGATGTGGCAGCAGACACATGACCGCTTACTGAACATTGCCTATGTGAAACGGTTCGGCCTCGACATCGGACAGGTCGTGATTTCGTTTGAGAAGCAATAGCGGTCTGTCGGTTGCCTAGCCTCTCAGTTTACTGGTTCGAAGTCGTCAGTCCGGCACGTTGTCGACGCCGGACCCGCCCCACGGATTGCAGCGGATCACGCGGCGAATCGTCAGCGCGGTGCCCTTGATACCGCCGTGTTTGCGCAAAGCCTCCATTGCGTAGGCGCTACATGTTGGATGGAAACGACAACCGTGGCCAACCCAAGGCGAAAAAACCAGACGATAAAACCGTATTGGCAGCGATGCGATCAAGGCCAAAGGCGACATGCGGCGGTTCATCCGAGTTTGCCGAGTGCTTTGGCTAAATCAGCCCGTAGCGCTTCGAATTCACGGGTCGCGGTTAGATCTTTTTTTCCAATCAGAACGTAGTCGTGTCCGGGCTTGGCGAGGTGGGGCAAATCAAGACGCGCAATTTCGCGCAAGCGGCGTTTGGCACGGTTTCGCGCCACGGCATTTCCGACTTTTTTTGAACAAGTAAAGCCCACGCGCATGGAGTCGTCGCCATCACGACGATCCCGCATCTGCACAGTCAGGCTTGTGGCGGTCTCATAACGGGCCTTGGACGCAGCAACGAAATTTGCGCGAGTTTTCATCACCGCAAAACGCGCGGAAATCGCCGCAGGCGATGCCGCGGCGGTTTCTAAAACTTCTTCAGGCGTCGTCATGTCGGATCGGCCGCGCGTAGTTTGCGCGACATCACCAAGCGCAATTAAGCGCTCAGTTCCTTACGACCCTTAGCGCGACGTGCATTGAGGATATTACGGCCAGCTTTGGTGGCCATACGTGCGCGAAAACCGTGACGGTTCTTACGAACGCGGTTGGATGGCTGAAATGTACGCTTCATTGCGTCTCTCCGGTGTTTGGGCGAACCCTGAAGTAGGATTCGAGCCTCAAGAATTTATCGTGGTATCTCGAAACCCGTTCTTTAGGGGGGGGCGTGGCATGTGTCAACGTGTGAAGGTGCGAAAGTCAAGGCAATCGCATGAACAATAACGATGTCGACAAATGTTGTAGAGGCTGATTCGATGGGTGATCTTTACTGTTTTAACGAGGTCATATGCCATGCCAACCCCAAGTTCACCTGAGATCCATCCCATTGAATTTCTTACGCATTTTTCAGATATAAGCGATTCACGTCAAGAGGTTAAAGTGACTTACCCTTTGCCGGAAATACTCCTCTTAACCCTATGCGCTGTTTTGTCAGGTGCCAATGACTGGACGGCCATCTCGATATATGGGACCAAGAAACTGGGCTTTTTGAAGCGTTTTCTACCTTTTGCAGACGGGACACCGTCCCATGACCAACTTGGAAACATCTTTGCGGCCTTGGATGCCGAGGCGTTTCAGGCCTGTTTTATCGACTGGGTGGCCTCCCTTAACAAGACGGTGACTGGAGTGGTCGCGATTGATGGGAAAACCTCTCGCCGCAGCCTGGATAAAGCTGGCGGCAAGGCCGCAATTCACATGATCTCGGCCTGGAGTTCGGAATGGAATCTGACGCTGGCGCAACGGCAGGTGGACGGCAAGTCCAACGAGATAACGGCCATACCAGAACTGTTGGAACTGCTCACCCTGAAGGGGGCTATTGTCACCATCGACGCTATGGGATGCCAACGCGAAATCGCCGCGAAGATCATCTCCAAAGAAGCAGACTACATCCTCGCTTTGAAGGGTAATCAGGGCAGCCTACGCAAGGACACAGAATTATTCATGACGGAACAGGCGGCCGTAGATTATGACGACACAACAGTCACTTACCACGAAACGGTAGAGAAGTCTCATGGCCGTATCGAAACAAGGAGGGTCACAGTGTGCACGGATATTGACTGGCTTAAAGCGGACCACAATTGGCCCGGTTTGAAAAGCATCGTTATGGTCCAGTACCACGCCATCCTGCAGGATAAAACGCGCGCCGAAACCCGCTATTACATTTCATCAATGACATCAGATGCTGAACATCACGCCAAAGCCATCCGTGACCACTGGGGAATAGAAAACGGGCTGCATTGGGTCATGGACATGGTGTTTCGCGACGATGAATGCCGTATCCGAAAAGGCAATGCTCCAGCGAATTTTACGACCATAAAACACGCTGCAAGCAACATGCTGCGCTCCGTAAAGGGGAAGCATAGCCTGCGATCAAAGCGCCACATTGCATCATGGGATGATGATTTCCTCGCCGAAATAATTAACACCTAAATCTCATGCGATTCCCCTGGTGCGAAAGTCTGCAACAATGCACCAATGGGGCAGGCCAAATGTTACAGTCTTCACGACAACTGCAACAAAAAACCGCCAAATGAACGCCCTGCATCAACGCGCCGTGATAGGGGTATGCAGTCTGTGTGGGCTCGTCCATCTAAGGTGCAACTCGATCCACACTTAGCAACAAGAGACGTGACAAAAATGACCGACACCCCTGAACCTGATTCCGCCCAATCCAGCGCCCTGGTGAAACGATTGCCAATCATCGTGATCGCTGTGGTGGCTGTGTTAGGTGCGTATTTCTTGCGTGATTACCTGACGTTCGACGCCTTGGCCGAAAATCGCGAAAGCCTGATTGCGTTTCGCGATGCCAATTACCTGCTGACTGTGTTGGTGTTCATTGCCATCTATACCGTGGTGGTGGCGTTCAGTCTGCCGGGGGCGACGATTATGACGCTGGCGGGTGGTTTCCTGTTCGCGACGTTCCCCGGTTTCTTGTTTAACGTGATCGCGGCAACGATGGGTGCAACGGGCATTTTCATGGCCGCACGCTGGGGATTCGGCAAACAGCTGGGCGCGAAACTTGAAGGGTCCGAGGGCATCGTCAAAAAAATCAAAGACGGGATCGATGAAAACCAATGGTCGATGTTGTTCCTGATCCGACTGGTTCCTGCGGTGCCGTTCTTCCTCGCCAATTTGATCCCTGCGTTCCTTGAAGTGCCCTTGCGCCGTTTCGTGATTTCGACCTTCTTTGGCATCATCCCTGGATCGGTTGTCTACACATCTGTTGGCGCTGGGCTTGGCGAAGTTTTTGCTGCGGGCGAAACCCCGAACCTTGGACTCATATTTGAGCCCCACATCCTGTTGCCGATCATCGGCCTGTGTGTGCTGGCTGTCCTTCCTATTATCATCAAGGCCGTGCGCGGCAAGAAAGGCCTATAATCATGGACCGTATCAAAGCTGACGTTTGTATTATTGGTGCTGGTTCTGGCGGATTGTCGATCGCGGCGGGGGCGTCCCAGATGGGTGCATCTGTTGTCTTGCTAGAAGGCCACAAGATGGGCGGCGATTGCCTGAACTACGGCTGTGTTCCGTCCAAGGCGCTGATTGCTGCTGGCAAACAGGCCTACGCCATGAGCCACACCGGTGATTTGGGCGTCAAAGCAGTCAAGGCGGACGTGGATTTCGCGGCCGCCAAAGACCATGTACGTCGTGTCATTGAAACAATTGAACCTGTCGACAGCCAAGAACGCTTTGAAGGGTTCGGGGTCAACGTGATCCGCGAATTTGGCAAATTCATCAGCCCAACCGAAGTTCAGGCAGGTGACACGATCATCCAAGCGCGGCGTTTTATCGTCGCCACGGGGTCCGGCCCGTTCGTGCCGCCGATCCCCGGCTTGGAGGATGTCGATGTGTACACAAACGAAAACATCTTTGATCTGCGCACCCGCCCCGAACATTTGATCATCGTGGGTGGCGGCCCCATTGGGATGGAAATGGCGCAGGCGCATTTGCGGCTGGGGTGCAAAGTGACGGTCATTGAAGGCGCCAAGGCGATGGGTAAGGATGATCCAGAAATGGCGGCAATCGTGCTGGATAGTCTGCGCGCGGAAGGTGTTGAAATCATCGAAGACGCGCAGGCCACTAAGATCAGTGGGAGCAAAGGTGCAAAATCTAAAGTGACCGTGCACACTCCAAAGGGCGATTTCACAGGCTCGCATCTGTTGATGGCGGTAGGTCGCAAAGTGAACGTCGAAAACCTTCATCTGGATAAGGCAGACGTCAAGTGGGGCAGGGGCGGTGTTGAGGTCGGCGCGGACCTTCGGTCTGTTAGCAATAAAAAAGTTTACGCCGTTGGCGATGCCGCTGGTGGGCTGCAATTCACCCACGTCGCTGGCTATCATGCAGGTGTTGTGATCCGCTCGATGCTGTTTGGTCTTCCAAGCAAACAGCGCACGGACCACATCCCGTGGGCGACCTATACGGACCCCGAACTGGTGCAAGTTGGGTTGACCGAAGCCCAAGCAAAAGAAAAATTTGGCGGCAACGTTGAAGTTGTGCGATTCCCATACCACGAAAATGATCGCGCCATCGCTGAAGGAAAAACAACAGGCCTTATTAAGGTGATGGTCATCAAAGGTAAGCCTGTTGGCGCATCAATTGTGGGCGCTATGGCGGGCGAATTGATTGGCATGTGGGCGATGGCAATTGCCAATAAGATGAAAATGTCAGCGATTGCTGCAACTGTTCTACCCTATCCGACCATATCTGAGATTAACAAACGCGCGGCGGGTGCCTATTTCACCCCTAGGCTGTTTGAAAGCCCTATGGTCAAACGTGTGGTAGGATTGGTGCAGCGCTGGCTGCCTTAAGACCTGAACAGAAACGGACGGCAGAATGCTAAATTCCCTCTCAGGGCGCTTTTTGATCCTCACGACGGTGTTCGTGTTGATTGCTGAGCTGTTGATCTTTGTGCCGTCCGTTGCGCGTTTTCGCGAAGACTATTTCCTTAACCGGCTTGAACGGGCGCAGATTGCGTCGCTGACGTTACTGGCCGACGATATGATCATGCCAGAACTTGAGTCCGAGCTGCTGAAGAACGCAGGCGTTTATAACGTGGTGCTGCGCCGCGACGAAGTCCGCCAGTTGATCCTGTCATCGCCGATCCCCGCGCCGATCCATAAGACGTTCGATATGCGCGACCCACCTGCTTGGATGCTCATCCGCGATGCAATGATTGGACTTTGGGACACAGAGGAACGGGTGTTTCGTGTCATTGGCAATCCCGTGCAAGATGGCGGCACGTTGATTGAAATTACTCTGCCATCTGCGCCATTAAGGGAAGCACTGATCGACTATGGCATCCACATCCTCATTCTTTCGGCGATAATTTCGATTGTGACAGCTGGTCTGTTATTTTTGGCTGTGCGCCGCTTTATCGTGAAGCCGATCAAGGGCGTTGTGGATCACATGCAGGCCTACGCCAAGGCACCCGAAGACGCGCGACTGATTATCATGCCGAACGCTGGCGTGACCGAACTACGCGAGGCCGAAGAAGCCTTGGCGAGCCTGCAAACCCAACTGACGGGCGCGCTAAAACAGAAAGAACGGCTCGCGCAATTGGGTGGTGCGGTCAGTAAAATCAGCCACGATCTGCGCAATATCTTGACGTCTGCTGTGCTGTTTACGGATCGTATAGATGCCTCAGAAGATCCGACAGTTCGCAGGCTTGCCCCGAAACTGGTGAATTCCATCACCCGTGCGGTGAACTTGTGTGAAAGCACGCTGACATTTGGGCGCGCAGAAGAACCCGCACCGCGGCTGACGCGGATGTCGCTGGCAGAAACCGTGGATGATGTGATTGCAGGTGAACGGTTGGCCGTCGGCGACCACGACATGTCGTTTTCCGAAGACATCCCGATGGGCATGAACGTGCGTGCCGACGCGGAACAACTTTATCGCGTCATCGGTAACCTTGTGCGCAACGCCCGCCAAGCGATTGTCGCGAGCGGTAAGCCAGGTGAGATTAGCGTTGTTGGTTCAGAAAATGACACGTTCTGGCAGATCGCGGTCACGGATACTGGTCCGGGTTTGCCCAAGGCTGCGCAGGAGCATCTATTTAAGGCCTTTCAGGGAGGCACAACCTCTGGTGGGTCCGGTTTGGGATTGGCTATTGCCGCGGAATTGGTGCGCGGACATGGCGGCCGGCTTGATCTTGACCGCACTGATGAGAGGGGCACGCGCTTTGTCATCAGCCTGCCGAAATCCGACCTGACCCTCTCGCCCACAATCGTTTAGATTTGTCTCTTGCAAAGCCAAGACATGATCGCTAAGTCGCCCTTAATGCACCCGTAGCTCAGCTGGATAGAGTACCTGACTACGAATCAGGGGGTCAGAGGTTCGAATCCTCTCGGGTGCACCACTAATTTATAAATTACTTATATACTTCAGGGTGGTAGGCAATCCATCCTCGGCGTGGTCCACCCTTTAGGCCACCTTTGGTCTGTCCCTCACTGGGTCGACTAGCCGATTGAGCAATTTCTGGCGATATCATCCAGAAAGCAGATTTAGTTCTCCCACATTGGGCAATTCATCAATTTCGCCATATGAGGTGCATGAACGAAAGCGCCTCACGGGCTAAAACCTTGCAAACGTGAAACAAGTGATCGTGAGCGGGCATGGCCGTGCGAACAGGGCTTGCGCTTCGCGGTACACGAGGGTCGGTTTTGATCAGACATACGTTCTGGGGACAGTCGCTCAAAGCCTGACTCAGATATTGCTCCAAGCGCGCTTATAGTTTGTCAACCTTGTCTCAAAGACAAGGGCGTCGTCGCTTCGATCTCGCAGCTTCCGCATCTCCTCTTCGTGCATCGCGAGCGATAGTAAAATAAGTGCCTCGTGGACAAGTTCGAGCATCCGCTCCGTATTGTGCTGGAACGCAGTGATGCCCTCGCGTTCAATGCCGTCGTCGTTGCGCGCTCCGAACGTCTCCGTCGTCAGTACGAGGCAGCGATGCTCGAGCGCATTGCGCAAAGCTTTTAGGTGGGCGGCTTCGGGTGCTAGCGCGTCATCCAATCCATCCGCAGATCCCTTGGTCTCTCCAACAATATCGAACGATAGCCAGTAGAGGCCGCGAAGCGCGAGATTCTGACAATCGGCGATCTTCGGATGAAGCGCGCTTCGCTTGCGGGGGGTGGCGTATCAGACGCCGCGAAGATCAACTTGTTTCAAATTGTGCCCGAGTTCGAAATACAAGTTCACAAACCCCGCAATCTTGTCGAGCAGGCCATAAGCCGTGCGGAACGCGAGCCGCAGCCATTCCGCGCCGATCGAGAACACTGGATAGTCGAGTGTATCGTAGAGACGCACCTCATCGTCGGCAAAGTGTGGGGGGCGGTCGTCAAGCGGCTCTGCCTCCATCGCCTGGTGATAAAGCAGGCGTGCGCTGACGAACTCTTGCTTCATCTGATTGTACCAACCGAGCAGCGGCGGAACCGGTCCACCCGCGAATTTGTGGCTTGGTAGGTGGAGCGGATCGCTGACCGCAATGGAATGCAGCCCGAGCATTACCAAAGGGTTCAGGAAAAGTCGCCGATTAAGTATACGAAGACGGTAGGCTTTCGCGTGGCCTTTCCCGAGCGGTCATCCGTCCATTTTAGTCTGGGCAAGGACCATGTCGACGTCGGAGCGGATCTTCGAGGCCTTCGCATTGACCAGAGCGATAATATTCTCTGGAGCACTTTCCCACTCCAAGTCTGGATCGACTACACGCTCGAAATCGCGGCACGCATAGGCTGCAAGGACTACGCGGTGCCTCGCATCATGGACCATCTGGGCGAAAGTTAAGCGCGCGACTCCGCGGTTCGCGAGCGCCATTCCGAACCGCGGGTTCGTCGTTAACACGGACTCGTAGAGGCGCAACGCTTCAATGGGACGCCCCAGCGTACTCATCTGGTTAGCAAGGTTGGTGAGTATCTGTGCGCGGCGGGAGGGGCTAAGTTCATCGAATGAGGGCACTGTGCGTGCTTGGCGGAGATAGAGGATTTGCAGCTCTCGGTGGGGTTGGCGCCATGCCCAATCTCGGGGATTTAGAGCGGATTGCAGACCGTCTTGAACATTTGAGCGTAAATAGTGGAGCAAAGCGTCAGGCGGCCCGCAAGACCCTAGGAATTCAGCACATTCAACGTCTAAGCTTTCGAGTGCAGCAGTGTCGCCGTCATCGGATGCTAAATCGATGCGCCGAGCAAGGTCATCGATCCGCGCATCTGTATTTTCGGCGACCATCGTTCCGCTCCCTATTCGAAGGTGACTACCGTGACCACAGTCACTCGACCTGATATCTGTTTCCCCCAAGATTGGAGCTAGATTCTCCGTTGGACATACCATACGGCAACCGCCGCAGAATTCGCTATAACTGACATTCCTGCTCAGCGTGGCATCCAGAAATTCTGGTTTCAAACCGGACATGTTCTACGGCATACTGCCTTCCTAAAAGCGACCGTTTTTGACGCGTAGATTGTGGCAAGGGGTTTCTGTCGTGTAGTAAACTTTCGTGATCCTAATTTGCGATCCGCCAGATCAAAACGACCAGCGCTTGCTGAACTCCTCAAGGCCTAGCCATTTTACATCGCCGCCCTTAGCACGGGTTGATACTGCCATTCGGTCTGAGGCTCCGATGCCGCGCTTTTTTGGTAAATATGTTTTGGTTTTAAGAGGGTGCTTGGCAGGTGTTGCGCTCAAACTGGATCGTGGCGGATATCCAGTTTGGTGCCTACGGCATCGGCAAAGCGGGCCAGCTTTTCGACGCTGATATTTTGACGCGCCCCTTCGATGCGAAAAATCGTAACTCCCAAGGACCCCATCGGATATCGGGTTTTGTGTTGCCCTTGCGACGTTAGAGCCGAGCGATGATCTGTTGTGGTGATAGGGTGAGTGTTTCGAGGATATTGCCCCCGTGTTTTCTGACCGTCGAGATGACGGATCTGATGTCAGCGAAGACCTGCGCGCCCTCGAGGGTGCGGAAAGTTCCCGAGATTTTCATGCGCAACTTCATCATGCGCAGGTCCCGTTCGGCCTGATTGTTGGTGAAGGGAACTGTGAAGTCCGTAAGGAACCTTAGGACGTCATCACGGTAGTCGCGCAAGCGGACCAGAAGGTTATGGCCTGGCCGCCTGGCTTTTCGGCCTCGCGCACCAGTGCGTCTAGCCAGTGGGTCTTGTCGCTCATGGAAGGCGAGGCCCTCGGTGAGGATAGCCATGTATTTGGTGAGGATGCCGTGGTGAACCGACGTGGGGAGTTCGGTCTCGCCTCGCCCCTGAGCCGCGCACTTGAGCTGATTGGCGCTGTTGAGCAGCACGCTCATCGCGCACGCCCACGGCTCCTTTTCGATTTCTTCGATGGCCTTGAGTTCCCGTAAATGATGCGCCCCGCACAGGGCGTGCGCGTCCACCCCACTCATATGGGCGTAATAGGACTTCCAGTGGTCATGAACAATTGTCCCGCCGGTCAGGAAGGATGGAACAGCACCGCGCTTGGCGCTGATGCGATAATGCGTGAAGGCGAGATCGCTGATTGAGTGCAGCCAGTGCAGCTTACCAGCAACACGAAGTCCGGTCTCATCCAGATGCCGAACGCCGCCTTCATTGAGCCGGGCCAGAATGTGTTCGACGACGCCACCCAAGGTACGCGCTGTGCCGTTCACCCAGTTGGTCACGCTGGCCGCGCATAGGCTGGTGGCACCAAACAAATCACGCAGGAGTTGGCAGACCCGATCCTCGGGGATCAGCTGCTGAACATTGCAGTAGACCGCCGCCGCCCGAATGCGCTTACCGTATTGCACGTGTGCATTCACGCCATCGGGAAAGGTGGCTGTCGTCGTGGCTCGGCAATGGCCACAACAATAAATCGCTGCCTGATGCTCTGTGACCTCCAGACGCGGCACCGGTATGTCATAAACCTGACGCCTCTCCACCGCCTTGATCATCCCAGCCGTCAAGCCATGCTGACAGGTGCCACAGGCCTCAGCCTCATGTCGCTCCACAAAGTCAGGCGTTGCTGTCTGACGTAGGGTGTCACCTCGGTGGCCAACTTAACCACCACTTTTCTTACCGGACTTACCACGCAGGCTACGCGGTACCGGTTTCTTCAACCCATCACTCGAAGGCGGCTTGCTGCTATTACTGCTGTTCTTAGCCAACTGACGCCGCAGATCCGCATTCTCTTGCGCCATGCTCGCCAACGCGGCTTCCAACTCGGCGATCCTGCGCAGAGCCGTGGCGAGGAGTTGTTCAAGAGCAGTAACTTGGTCCATTCCACCAATGATTCAGAGAAATCGTCACAGCGCCACGAAATTCAGACCACAACAGAAAATTCATGCGCCTAATGGCCAAGGAGACTCACATCAAAACTGACAAAAACCCGTTATCGGCTGGGGTGCTTGGGAGTTACGAAAAATCTCACTTTGCTTGGTTCCCAGGGCAATCGCATGAACAATAACGATGACAAATGTTGTAGAGGCTGATTCGATGGGTGATCTTCACTGGTTTAACGAGGTCATATGCCATGCCAAACCCAAGTTCGCCTGAGGTCCATCCCATTGAATTTCTTACGCATTTTTCAGAGATAAGCGTTTCACGTCAAGAGGTTAAAGTGACTTACCCTTTGCCGGAAATACTCCTCTTAACCCTATGCGCTGTTTTGTCAGGTGCCAATGACTGGACGGCCATCTCGATATATGGGACCAAGAAACTGGGCTTTTTGAAGCGTTTTCTACCTTTTGCAGACGGGACACCGTCCCATGACCAACTTGGAAACATCTTTGCGGCCTTGGATGCCGAGGCGTTTCAGGCCTGTTTTATCGACTGGGTGGCCTCCCTTAACAAGACGGTGACTGGAGTGGTCGCGATTGATGGGAAAACCTCTCGCCGCAGCCTGGATAAAGCTGGCGGCAAGGCCGCAATTCACATGATCTCGGCCTGGAGTTCGGAATGGAATCTGACGCTGGCGCAACGGCAGGTGGACGGCAAGTCCAACGAGATAACGGCCATACCAGAACTGTTGGAGCTGCTCACCCTGAAGGGGGCTATTGTCACCATCGACGCTATGAGATGCCAACGCGAAATCGCCGCGAAGATCATCTCCAAAGAAGCAGACTACATCCTCGCTTTGAAGGGTAATCAGGGCAGCCTACGCAAGGACACAGAATTATTCATGACGGAACAGGCGGCCGTAGATTATGACGACACAACAGTCACTTACCACGAAACGGTAGAGAAGTCTCATGGCCGTATCGAAACAAGGAGGGTCACAGTGTGCACGGATATTGACTGGCTTAAGGCGAACCACAATTGGCCCGGTTTGAAAAGCATCGTTATGGTCCAGTACCACGCCATCCTGCAGGATAAAACGCGCGCCGAAACCCGCTATTACATTTCATCAATGACATCAGATGCTGAACATCACGCCAAAGCCATCCGTGACCACTGGGGAATAGAAAACGGGCTGCATTGGGTCATGGACATGGTGTTTCGCGACGATGAATGCCGTATCCGAAAAGGCAATGCTCCAGCCAATTTTACGACCATAAAACACGCTGCAAGCAACATGCTGCGCTCCGTAAAGGGGAAGCATAGCCTGCGATCAAAGCGCCACATTGCATCATGGGATGATGATTTCCTCGCCGAAATAATTAACACCTAAATCTCATGCGATTCCCCTGGCTTGGTTCCCATGTTGACTTGCTCTGAGCTACGAATTATTGTATATGACCTCAGCATAAGTCTGGGTTTCCCCTGAAGGTTTAATTTTGCTATATTACTGCGCCTGAATTGACCTGACGATTTTGGGCCTGCGATTCACTTCGTCGCATGGCCAAAGGCGGTTCAGTCTGTATTTTGAGTTTATGAGCAAGCAATACAAAACAGTCTCCTTATCCGACGAGCAGCGCATAGCACTTGAAGCGCTTTGCCGCCGCCGCAAAGTTGACGCCCTTGTTTGGAAACGGGCGCGCGCGTTTCTTCTTTTGGACGCAGGAGAAGACGCCGGAACGGTTTGCCGGATTTTGGATATTGGCCCGACAGTTTTGACGGAGTGGCGATTTGCCTTTGCCGGTGCGGGACTATCGTTTTTCGGTCTGAAGGACTACAGCCAGCGTCAGGGTCATTTGTCCGTCGTGCAAGAGCAGGCGGTGAGAGCCCATTTCACCGCGCAGCCTGCCCGCAATGCCGATGAGGTCTGTGCCTATGTTCTAGCCGAGTGCGACCAAAACTACAGCACGTCGGGAGCCGCCAAGCTGATGCGCCGCCTGGGGTTCGCGTATAAGAAACCACAATTACTGCCTGCACAGGCCGATGAAGCCAAGCAGGCTGCGTTTATTGCCAAATATGAGGCCCTGATGAACGGGTTGGCCGCAGATGAGATGGTTGTCTTTTCGGACGCTGTCCACCCCGAACACCAGAGCCGCCCCGCCCATGGTTGGTTCCCCAAGGGACAAAAGACGGCCCTGAAGGCGACATCAGGGCGCAAGCGGCTCAACATTCAGGGCGCGCTTGACCTTGAGACTTTCCAGTTCACCTTTGTGGAAGGCGAGAAGATCAATGCCCAGACAACCCGACAGATGCTGGAAAAGTTGGAACGCAACAACCAAACCAAGACGGCCATCCACGTCTTTGTCGACAATGCCCGCTATCATCATGCCAAGATACTACAGCCATGGCTGGACAGCCCAGAACGTCGGGTGAAGTTGCATTTCTTGCCAGCATATGCCCCGCACCTCAACCCGATCGAGCGTCTTTGGGGTGTTATGCACAAATGGGTCACCCACAATCGGCACTATGCAACGTTCAACCAATTCACAGAGGCCATTTTCGACTTCTTCCGCAAGACCCTGCCAGAAAAATGGCCAGAGTTCCGCGACACCGCCACCGACAACTTCCGCGTCATATCGCTCAAGGAATACAAAGTGATTTGAGGGGAAAACCTCAGGTCAATTCAGGCGCGGGAGCATATACTTCTGCGCCTGAATTGACCTGACGATTTTGTGCCTGCGATTCACTTCGTCGCATGGCCAAAGGCGGTTCAGTCTGTATTTTGAGTTTATGATCAAGCAATACAAAACAGTCTCCTTATCCGACGAGCAGCGCATAGCACTTGAAGCGCTTTGCCGCCGCCGCAAAGTTGACGCCCTTGTTTGGAAACGGGCGCGCGCGTTTCTTCTTTTGGACGCAGGAGAAAACGCCGGAACGGTTTGCCGGATTTTGGATATTGGCCCGACAGTTTTGACGGAGTGGCGATTTGCCTTTGCCGGTGCGGGACTATCGTTTTTCGGTCTGAAGGACTACAGCCAGCGTCAGGTTCATTTGTCCGTCGTGCAAGAGCAGGCGGTGAGAGCCCATTTCACCGCGCAGCCTGCCCGCAATGCCGATGAGGTCTGTGCCTATGTTCTAGCCGAGTGCGACCAAAACTACAGCACGTCGGGAGCCGCCAAGCTGATGCGCCGCCTGGGGTTCGCGTATAAGAAACCACAATTGCTGCCTGCACAGGCCGATGAAGCCAAGCAGGCTGCGTTTATTGCCAAATATGAGGCCCTGATGAACGGGTTGGCCGCAGATGAGATGGTTGTCTTTTCGGACGCTGTCCACCCCGAACACCAGAGCCGCCCCGCCCATGGTTGGTTCCCCAAGGGACAAAAGACGGCCCTGAAGGCGACATCAGGGCGCAAGCGGCTCAACATTCAGGGCGCGCTTGACCTTGAGACTTTCCAGTTCACCTTTGTGGAAGGCGAGAAGATCAATGCCCAGACAACCCGACAGATGCTGGAAAAGTTGGAACGCAACAACCAAACCAAGACGGCCATCCACGTCTTTGTCGACAATGCCCGCTATCATCATGCCAAGATACTACAGCCATGGCTGGACAGCCCAGAACGTCGGGTGAAGTTGCATTTCTTGCCAGCATATGCCCCGCACCTCAACCCGATCGAGCGTCTTTGGGGTGTTATGCACAAATGGGTCACCCACAATCGGCACTATGCAACGTTCAACCAATTCACAGAGGCCATTTTCGACTTCTTCCGCAAGACCCTGCCAGAAAAATGGCCAGAGTTTCGCGACACCGTCACCGACAACTTCCGCGTCATATCGCTCAAGGAATACAAAGTGATTTGAGGGGAAAACCTCAGGTCAATTCAGGCGCGGGAGTATACTATAATCTTCCCTCTCATTTTTAAGACCCTTACTGCTTCGCGGGGTCTTAAAAATGAGAGGGAAGATTATGATCTATTCCACAGGAAGCCATACCAAATTTTATCACCGATTTCACGTCGTCTGGACAACAAAATACCGATACAAAGTTATGCGCGGTGAGATGCGTGAGCGTATCCGTGAAATCATTATCCAAACATGCCAAGAACTTGGCGTGCATATTGAGAAGGGCGTATTGTCGACCGATCACGTCCACATGTTCATATCGGTCCCGCCTCAGATAGCATTGTCAAAGGTGATGATGCGGATCAAGGGACGCTCGTCTTATAAGATACAGCGCGAGTTTCCCGAACTGCGCAAACGGTACTGGGGCCAGCGGTTTTGGGCTCGCGGATTTTTCTCAACAACTAGCGGCAATGTCACTGACGCTGTCATACTTCAGTATCTTGAATTACATTCAAAAAGGGAACCTACCGGCGTCAGCCGGTAGTCGTTCAGTCAGCATGAGGTGATCTGAATGTATTTTTCAAAAACGACCGTTTTTGGAAGACCGCTTAAATCTGGTATGCGTACAAAGTGATAATTGGCATTGCTCTTGTACGCCCTATGCTAGGGTCTCGCGAGAATGGTGAAATTGCACAAGGCCCGCTCTAAAAAAGCAGACAGCAATAATCTTCGACTGTGAGTTTCTCGTAACCGAAAATGCGCAACTAAGGTATTGGTGTGGGCCGTACGATCCCGACCGGCGTTGTTGCACAGATCAGCTGCAACTCGGAACGCGCCCTACCCATGCTTGAGGTCAAGCGATCAACTCGAACTCGGGACGCCCGATTTCGGTCATTTTGTTGAGAATATAGGCGCCGATATTGGCCTCTGTCTTCTGATTGGGAAAGTTGCGTGCTTTCAGTTTGGAGCCAATAACCATCTTCCAACGGCCCATTTGGGTCTCCGCTCGGCTACGCTGATTGTAGCCGCTGCTCACCTGCCAGGCCATCCGACCCCGAGTGCGGATTGCAGCAATGCGCTGGTCGCGAAGGGTTGGGGTATCGACCGCATCAGGGCTAGAAACGGCATTCTTAGGGGGAGGGATGATGATCTCTACTGTTTCGCCAAAGCGCTCGATGAGTAGGTCGCTGGTCGGGTCACCATCATTCGCACCGTCTGCTATGAACTGGGCTACATCCGCGTCAATCTGTTCAAGAAGATCAGGCAAAGCGGTCGGGTCTCCCACGTCATCTGTGGTTAGATCGGAGCAAACGATGTCACCACTCACAAGGTCTAACCCGAGGTGCAGCTTGCGCCATGACCTCCGCGTGGTCTTTGTTTTATGCTTATTCTGCAACCATTCGCCTTCGCCAAAGATCTTCAGGCCGGTACTGTCCACGAGAAGGTGAATTGGACCATCCTTCTGATGCCGGGATGTCATCGGCAAGGTCAGCCCTGCGCCACGGCGCGAAAAGGTAGAGTAGTCAGGCACAAGAATATCCAGCCCCATAAGTCCGACAAGGCCCCGCACAAACCCTTCGGTTTGGCGCAGCGGTTGCTTGTAAACCACACCAAGCGTGAGACAGACCGTGATCGCCAAATCGGAATAAGCTGGCTGGCCGCCCCGCGTCTTGCGCCGCTCTGCACGCCAAGTTGCCTCAACGTCGGGACTCAACCAAATAGTCACATCCCCACGCCGTCGCAGGCTTTCGGTGTAGTCGGACCAGTTCGTAATGCGATACCGCTTTTTCTCAAACTTATGCCGACGCGATGCGTTGAACTTATGCGGCATCAGGAGCGTCCAATCGGTCAGGGAAAGGGATCCCTAGCAGAAAGCGTCGTATCCACGCAATAACGCCTCAATTTTGCAAGGCTGCAAGACGGACCTGCGCATCGCTACTCCTGTGGTTGCGCGTAGCCTAGCAGCCACTGATGTTGACGGCCATAGTTCCGTAATTCTGGGATGCCACCGCACAGCGGACATTGCCCGCCCGCCTTTGCAATTATCGGACCGGATCGAACAGCGCGTCATCCAATGAACAATCACGGATCACATCGGACCCGCATCGGCGCGGCTCCAGATCGCGGGTCAAACAAATACGGGCTTCTTGAATGCGCGACGCGCGGCATATTATGGTGATTTCGTCCGGCGACAGGAACGGATTGTCGCGGATAAACGCTTCCTCCACCAGCGACGCTGGCAACGTTATCGGGTCTTCAAGGCGGCGGAAAACCTCTGGGCGTGTGATGCGTTCAAACGCAAGGCGCGCCAGTGCAAAATAATCGTCCGGCGATAGACCCGAACACGACCCGTGCTTGTTCCATTGATACCACGCTAATCCACTGGTCCCCATAATATCTGCCATTGCAGTCGTCTCTGCGCGGGACGGATTGCGGAACGTGTGGCGGCAGTCGGCGGGCCAGCCGGTTTCAAACTGTGGCCAGAGTCCGTGCAGAACCCAGCCGAAATCTGCGTCAGCGTCGCATTGCGGCGAATTGCGAGAATCGCCCTCCAATGCGCACCAATTTGGCGACCATGACAGGGACAAAACGTAGTAGTCGAACGCGCCTGAAACATCCTGCGCTTTGGCGGGCAGGGCAAGAGCGCACAGCAGGGTAATCAGTCGCAACATTTGGGGTCTTTCCATAACACAGTCGCCCGACTATATAGCATGCAAGTTCCCCGACAATGTGAACCTGGCCGAAAGCGGTCCGCCCCTTCAAGGGCTCAAGGAAGTCATGTCGATTGATAAGGAGAAAACGCGATGAGCGATATACCAATTATGGCCAAAGCCACAGCAGTTTGGCTGTGCGATAACACCACAATGACATTCAAACAGATCGCGGATTTCTGCGCACTTCATGAGTTGGAAGTGCAGGGCATTGCGGACGGCGATGTCGCGGCTGGCGTCAAAGGATTTGACCCGCTGACCAACAAACAGCTGACGCAAGACGAGATTGATCGTGGCGAAGCCGACCCAACCTATAAGTTGAAGCTGTTGTTTCACCCTGGATCGGCTGGTGAAGAAAAGCGCCGTGGCCCGCGTTATACACCCTTGTCCAAGCGTCAGGATCGCCCGGCGTCGATCTATTGGTTGGTCAAGTTCCACCCTGAATTGGCCGACGGTCAGATTTCTAAACTGGTCGGCACCACGAAGCCCACAATCCAAGCGATCCGTGAACGCACGCACTGGAACATCAACAACATCGAACCGATTGATCCGGTCGCGTTGGGTCTGTGTAAGCAGGTTGAACTGGACGCTGCCGTGCAAAAAGCCGCGGCCAAGAAAGCCAAAGAAGGCGGTGTGATGAGCGATGATGAGCGTCGCAAGCTGGTCTCGACCGAGCAGAGCCTTGGCACTGACTCCAAAATGCCAACAGCGATTGAGGGACTTGAGACGTTCACCTTGGGCGAGAGCATGCCCGAGCCTGAGGAAGACACTTCAATTCCGGATAAAGATACATTCTTTAACCTGCCCAACGACGCAGGCGATGACGACGAAAAAGATTGATCCTTATCGCGTTATCTTGATTTGAATGAAAGGCCCCCGAGCGATACTCGGGGGCTTTGTTTGTTTATTCACGTTGAACTTTTTGCTCTGGCATGCGCCAAGGCTGGCTGTGGTGTGTGTTGCGCTGCAGGAGCCTCTGGCGGGGATATTTTTGAAGCAAAGACGGGGCAGTTTAGAGGGCTTTGCGCGCATTGAGGGCGGCCGTGATCGTTCCGTCGTCAAGGTAGTCGAGTTCGCCGCCGACAGGGACACCTTGGGCCAAGGTCGTCACCTGAACGCCGTGCAATTCATCCGCGATATAGTGGGCCGTGGTTTGGCCATCGATTGTGGCCCCCAGTGCGAGAATGACTTCGGTGATGTGTTCGGTCGTGATGCGGTCGCGCAATTTCGGGATACGCAGTTCATCGGGGCCAATGTCATCAAGTGCTGACAATGTGCCGCCAAGGACATGGTAGCGGCCTTTGAAAACGCCAGATCGTTCCATCGCCCAGAGGTCTGCCACGTCTTCGACGACACAGATTTGGCCGACGTTGCGTTTCTCGCTCTCGCAGATGCCGCAAAGATCGGAGGTGCCGATGTTGCCGCAGTTTAGACATTCACGCGCTGTCGCCCCGACGATCGTCAGCGCTTCTGCCAACGGATTTAGCAGTTGCCCGCGCTTTTTGATGAGGTGCAGCACTGCACGGCGGGCAGATCGTGGGCCCAGCCCTGGAAGGCGGGCCATCAGATTGATCAACGCGTCGATGTCTTTGGGGGCTTGGGACATGGTGCTCCGCTGCGAGAACTTGACAGGGGGTGCGGCCCGCAAATTGCGAAGGGCAATTCGCTACACCGCACTGGATCGAACGCTATGCGTTCGCCCGATTAAAACGGCAGCTTCATATCTGCTGGTAGGCCCAACCCGTCGGTCAGTTTTGCCATTTCTTCCTGCGCCTTGTCCGACGCTTTGGATTGCGCGTCTTTGATTGCCGCAAGTATCAGGTCTTCGACCACTTCTTTGTCGTCACCGTTAAAGATTGAGGGATCAATATCGAGTGCCTTGAGTTCGCCTTTGGCAGACGCCGTCGCTTTGACCAGACCCGCGCCGCTGATCCCGACGACCACGATATCATGGAGGTCTTCTTGCAACTGGCCCATTTGCTTTTGCATCTCTTGGGCTTTTTTCATCATTCCGGCCATATCGCCGAGGCCACCTAGTCCTTTGAACATCGCTATCTCCTAAATATCTGTTGTGGGTAAATAGGCAGCACGCGGGCATGCTGCAAGGCGTGTTAGCTGTCCTCAAACGGATCCCATTCGTCGTCGACTTCGGGCAAGGCTTCGAATTCGGCTTCCGCCTCTCGTGCTTTGGGGGTTCGAATGTCGGTTATTCTGGCGCCGGGGAATTTCATCAAGACGGCCTGAACCAGTGGATGCGCCTGTGCCTTATCGCGCAGGGCGTTGGTTTCAATGTCGCGCACTTCGGCAATCGTTTCGCCGCCGCCCTCATTGACCAGCGTGACGGCCCAGCGATTTCCGGTCCAAGCCTGTAGGCGTGATCCGAGCCGCTGCGCAAGATCGTGCGGCGCGCCCTTAGCGGGGACAAATTCAATGCGACCGGGTTGGTAGGCCGCAAGTCGCACGCCAGTTTCAACTTCTACCAGCAATTTCACGTCGCGGTGGCGGCGGATCAATTCGACGATGTGCTCGAAGGTCGGATAATGGGCGAGCGCTTCATCGTTTGCCACGGCCAGAACCGCACCACCGGCAGAGGCTGACGGACCGCTAGGGCTGGAATGGGTCGCCGCCACTGCTGAGGATTGCACGGCGGTGTTCACGGCAGGCGCTGCGCGTGGGCCACCACCGCCTGGACCACCGGAGGGTGGTGTCTCTTTGTCGAGCTTGCGAACAAGGTCTTCAACGCTCGGCAGGTCCGCCACGTGGGTCAGGCGAATGATCGCCATTTCCGCAGCCATCATTGCATTGGGTGCCATCGCGACTTCTTCGAGGGCTTTGAGCAACATCTGCCACAGCCGTGTCAGCACCCGCATTGCCAATGCATCCGCCATGGCAATGCCGCGCGTGCGCTCATCGGGGCTGACGGTCGGGTCTTCGGCTGCATCAGGCGTGATCTTGATTACGCTGACCCAGTGGGCGATTTCCGCCAGATCGCGCAGGATCGCCATTGGATCGGCACCGTCGGCGTATTGGCCGGACAATTCCTGCAGCGCGTCGGCTGCTTGCCCCTTGAGGATCATGTCAAACAGATCAAGCACGCGTCCACGATCTGCCAGCCCCAACATTGCGCGGACTTGATCGGCAGAGGTTTCGCCTGCGCCATGGGAAATCGCCTGGTCCAACAATGACTGCGCATCCCGCGCGGACCCTTCGGCGGCGCGTGTGATCAAAGCGAGTGCATCATCAGTAATCTCAGCGCCTTCGGCAGTCGCGATCTTGCGCAGCAGGCCGATCTGGTCTTCGGGTTCAATGCGGCGAAGGTCGAACCGCTGACAGCGGGACAACACCGTCACTGGCACCTTGCGAATTTCGGTCGTCGCGAAGATGAATTTGACGTGCTCGGGTGGTTCTTCCAGCGTTTTGAGAAGTGCGTTGAACGCGTTGACGGACAGCATGTGCACTTCGTCAATGATGTAGACTTTGTAACGGGCGGACGCGGCGCGGTAATGCACGCTTTCGATTATTTCACGGATGTCACCGACGCCCGTGCGCGATGCGGCGTCCATTTCCATGACATCGACGTGGCGACCTTCCATGATCGCGACGCAGTTTTCGCATTTGCCGCAAGGTTCGGTCGTTGGGCCACCCTGACCGTCGATTCCGATGCAGTTCATCCCCTTGGCGATGATTCGCGCTGTGGTCGTTTTACCGGTGCCACGGATGCCCGTCATGATGAACGCCTGCGCGATCCGGTTGGCGGCGAACGCGTTTTTAAGCGTGCGCACCATGGCGTCTTGTCCGACAAGATCGGCAAAAGTCTCGGGGCGGTATTTGCGCGCAAGGACTTGGTATTTTGGGGTATCGGATTCGGTCATTGGGATAAGTTACGCCCAAGGTCCCTCGGCGTCCACCTACAGGATCACAGGATGGCGCCTGTTCCGATGGCCGTGATGGACATCGGGACCTCGAGCGACGTGAAACTTTTGCCTGACTATGCCTCAAAAATGGTTTCGCGCAGACGGTTGAGGGTTTTGCAGGCCTGTTGGCACGCTTCATAGAAAGTCAGAATTGCGATAATGAGAGAAATCGATGCGATGGCTTTGGCCGCCCACGTGGGTTTAAACGCGCCGAAGACGGCCTTCATACCGACGGCCACACCGATTGCGCCCAGCCCCGTGCCCATTCAGTTGGAAAAGGTGCGTTCATTGGCTATCGACGTGCGATCTTCTGCCATGTTGGTGCGGGTTCGGGATGGTTTTTTGATTTGCCAATCAAAACAGCTTAGTTGACGGCTTGCCCTGTGCAAGCGCAAGTTCTAGAAAAATGGCCCCAAGGGACGTCCAGGTTCGCGGAAAGCCGAAATTGGCACACTTTCGATGTAGAACAGACCACTTTCGGTCTTTCTCATTGTACAGGCCAGCGAACCTTGGGACCTGTTAATGAGCAAGTCCTATGACAGACGCCCTAGATACATTTCGCAGCGCTGGTAGGGCACTGAAGTCCCGATATGAAGTTGGCGACACGGATGCACGTGCGCGGTTGCGGATGCACCCCCCGCGCAGGCGATGAATAAAAGCACGCTGATTTTCTGCACGTCATTGCGCGCGAAAACAGTTTTGCCACGTGGCCAGCGATGAAGCCCTAGATTGAGGCGTTGGACCTTCATCGCGCGTTCAAACTGCAACGTCTGAAAGTCGCGCTTCACCATGGCCAGAAGGGCGTCGTGCACCGTTTTATGGAAGACAAACCTGATCTGGTCGCCGGTCATTTTAGCCTGTTGTGCGGGCTTTATGATGAGCGTGCGGTTCGGGCGATGTTGCGTGATGATCCGACCTGCGCTGTCACTGCCGCGGGGCCGGCCTTGCCCCTTTTGCATTTGTGCAAATCGCGCATGCTCACTGGCTGGCCAGACAAGGCAGACGACGCCATTGCGATTGCCGATATGTTGGTTGCGAACGGGGCTGATGTGAACGAGCGATCCACTGTCACCGCTCTATTGGGCGCTGGGCCAGGCAGGACACATGGACATGGCGGCTTGGCTGTTTGAGAACGGAGCCGACCCCGCTGCGTTGTGTCATGGACACAGCGCCTATGAGTTCGCTGCGGTCTTTAGTTACGCCGATCTTGTCGCGCGTCCTGATGCATTGGGGCAAGCGACGCCATTGACAGATATGGAACAGATGTTGGCACAAGCCGCCAAAGGCCGTGGGTGCGACGAGTATCATCGATACCGACAAGCTGCCCACGCATTACCGCGGCATCTTGCGCGAAATATTGCATTTTCCGGATAAGCTGCTGCCTCCGAAAGCACTCGTCGCGATTGGCCTAGAATGGGATCACGCGGACAGCGATGGTGTGACGCCGGTGCAAGCCGCCGGTTGGAACGGATTGCCTGATGTGATGGGCTATTTCATGTCGCCGCGGCCCGATCTATCCCATGTGAACAAGAATGGTGGTAGATTTCTGTCGACGATTCTGCACGGGGTTGATCACAATCCACAGCAGGCGGGTGGTGATTACATTGGGTGTTTGCGCATTGCCATGGAACATGGTGTTGCTTTGCCACGCCGCGCAATCGACGCGTCCGGTCTGCCGGAAATCCGTGCGTTCTTGCAGCAATGGGTTGAACGTATGCTGGGACAGATGGTGGAACATGGGGTCTTCTAAATTTACGATCTATCCGCTGGATATTGGGGCAGGGCAGGTCGCGCTGTCCCCAATTCCGGGGCGTTCCGGATCATACGAGGCTGATCTGTCGACCATTCTGCACTGGGGCCCGGACCTAGTGCTGAGCATGACGACCCAAAGTGAACTGGACCGCATGGGCGCGTCTGGTTTTGGCGACGACCTTGCAGCGGTTGGCGTGACGTGGTGCCATCTGCCAATTGTGGATTTTGGCGCACCGGATGGGAATGTCGCCAACGCTTGGATCGAGGTTTCGACGTTGAGCGCAGACATTTTGGCGCGGGGTGGCAAGATTTTGACCCATTGTTTTGGCGGCTGCGGGAGGTCTGGTATGGCGGCGTTGCGCCTGATGATTGAAGCGGGCGAAGCCTCGGACGCAGCACTTGAACGTCTGCGCAAAACGCGGCCCTGTGCTGTGGAAACCGATGCCCAGCGGCGATGGGCGGTCAGGTCTTCCGCTTAGCTTTGCCGCGCGCTTGACCTTCGTCGTACATCTTTTGAAGCCGCTTGAGGTGGCCACGGTTTTCACCAACCGTTGCCGTGTTGAACCGGTTCTCTTTTTCCAGCTTGCGCCAGCGTTCAATCCGGTCCGTGTCCAGATCACCCGCCGCAATCGCCGCGCGAATGGCGCAGCCCGGCTCGGTCACATGGGCGCAGTCGTTAAATTTGCACGACGCGGCCAGTTCAGTGATGTCGCCAAAGACCTCATGCACGCCCGCTTCGGCGTCGACCAGTCGCAATTCGCGCATGCCCGGTGTGTCGATCAACCACCCACCTGCAAATGTCGCGCGCAGGTTGCGATTTGTTGTCGTATGGCGGCCCTTGGCGTCGCCAGCGCGAATGTCTTGCGTGGTGTCGATGACATCCGTCAGGCGGTTCTGGATCGTCGTCTTTCCGACGCCAGATGATCCGACCAAGGCCAAGGTTTGCCCGTCGCTGCACCACGGGTTCAGCCGTTTGACGTCTTCATCGTCCGTTGCATTCACCGCAATCGCGCTGAGCATCGGCGACAATTTTTCGGCCTGTTTGACGTAGTCGGCGGGGTCGTCGCATTGGTCTGCTTTGGTCAGAATCACTAGTGGCAAACAGCCTGATGCGGCGCACATTGCCAAATAGCGTTCGAGCCGCGCGACATTAAAATCGGCGTTGCAACTGGTCACAATGCCCAGCGTGTCGACATTGGCGGCGATCAGTTGCGGTTTGGACTCTTCGCCAGCGGCGCGTCGGGTGATTTCAGTGGTGCGTTCCAGCGGTGCGGACGCGGCAGACCCTGTGGCGATCACCCAGTCTCCAACCGCATAAAGGCCAGCGGCGACGACCGGCGATAAGGATATGGGGCCGTCTGCGGAAAATCCATCAAGACGGGCGCGGTGAACGGCTGCAATGCGAACGGGGTGGCTGGGCGGATCGCCGTCAGGGTCAAGTTCGATCTGGCGCGCAAAATGCGGGCCCCAGCCGAGGGTTTTGAGAGTTGTGTTCATGAAAGAGCGTTTATCCTATTGAACGATTCCGCAAAAGCGTTGCTTTCGCTCTATCGCTCCCCGCAAAAATGCAAAAGCATTTTCGCGGTAAGTGAGAGGTTGGACATCGACCCAAGTGGGGCTCGTTGTGGCTGCTTCCTTCCGGACCTGACCAGGTTGGCGAGGCACTTGCCCGCGCCAACCCCTCAATCGTTGACATAGAACTACATAGTCCGTCGCGCAAGAGCCGTATGGATTGCACCCTGTTCTGGGACATGGCATCGGTTGGCCTATGAAAAATGCAGAAACAGCTACGTTCGGCGGGTCCGGTCTGGATCGGGCTGCCCATATGCGTGGAAATATCGAGGAAGCTGCAGCTAATCCTGCTGCGCGCACGATTATTTTGTGGCGCGGCAAGCTGCTGTTGGATCGCATCGGTGGTGCGTTGGCACGTCTGCCGCTTGATCATCCGGTCACGGCTGATGCTGGCGATGTTCGGATTTTCCTTGGCCTTGATGACGACGGCCCCGTCTTTGCCGTGTCCTTGTCGGGCTGGGACCCTGTGTTGGCTGAAGCCGACGACATGAACACATTTCTGGACCCAACCATGCAGCAACATCCCGCCACCGGTGAGGCCGTTTTTGCAGAACTGCGTGGCATCATGACGACCCTCACGCCGCGCGACGCCGAACTTGCCGCAACGGCCCGCGCTGTTCTCGGCTGGCACGACAGCCACAAATTCTGTTCAGCCTGCGGTACGCAAAGCGCCGCGGCGGATGCGGGCTGGCGTCGCGTTTGCCCCGCGTGTGGCACGTTCCACTTTCCGCGCACCGATCCGGTCGTGATCATGTTGATCGTGTCCGGTGACGATGTCCTCGCTGGCCGGTCGCCGGGCTGGCCGGAGGGCATGTATTCCCTGCTCGCCGGATTTGTGGAGCCGGGCGAAACCATTGAGGCCGCCGTGCGCAGAGAAGTTTT
Source organism: Octadecabacter arcticus 238 (assembly GCF_000155735.2). Classification (GTDB taxonomy): domain Bacteria; phylum Pseudomonadota; class Alphaproteobacteria; order Rhodobacterales; family Rhodobacteraceae; genus Octadecabacter; species Octadecabacter arcticus. The sequence goes on along the minus strand of NC_020908.1, from coordinate 3,869,575 downwards.
TGAGGAGGCGGGGATCACAGTCGGCGAGGTGACGTATCTGGCCAGCCAACCTTGGGCGTTTCCGTTGTCGTTGATGATCGGTTGTTACGGTGTCGCGACGTCCTATGACATCACGCTGGACCCTATCGAGCTGGAAGATGCACGCTGGGTAAGCCGCGCCGAGATGGAACAAGCCGCCAGAGGTGAGCATCCCACGATACAGTCTGCCAGAAATGGCGCAATCGCGCATTTTTTGCTAGAGAACTGGTTGGCGGATACGTTAGATTAATGAAAATAACGAGGAACGGACCGGCAAGGTCGAAGACTGGGCAGTACACTATGGAATTTACAACGCGCGACGATATCGAAGCACCAATTGACTACGTTTTTGATCAGGTCACCAATTTTGCAACTTTTGAGCGCTCAATCATGCGTCTGGGTGGCGATGTTGAACGGATCGCAGGCGGCGACGCGGCGGTCGTTGGCACTTAATGGCGTGTAAAATTTCTGCTGCGCGGCGTCGAAAGAAGTGTCTTGGCCGAAATCATCGAGGTCGATAAGCCCAATGGTTTGACGTTTGAAGTTACATCTAAAAGCGCGGATGCGACGATGGTGATCGAACTGGTCGCCCTTAGTCGTGCCCGCACGCGTCTCAACGTCAAGGCTGTCGCGAAGGCTAAAACCATACCGGCAAAGCTGCTGTTCCAGTCCGTTCGTTTCACGCGCCAGAAAAATCAGGACCGTTTTAAAACCATTGTGTCGGGCTTTGCGAAAGACGTTGAAACCCGTTACTTCGGCTAGGGCTTTGCTTTTTCGTGTCGACGTGGCGCCGCTGGGAACACGCCCATCAACCGAATGTGGTCGGTGAAATAATCCAACTCATCCATTGCGCGTTGGACATTTCGGTCGTCGGGATGGCCTTCGACCTCAGCGTAAAATTGCGTCGCGGTGAACTGCCCGCCGACCATATAGCTTTCCAGCTTGGTCATGTTAACGCCATTGGTCGCAAACCCGCCCATCGCCTTGTAAAGCGCTGCAGGAATATTGCGCACGCGGAACACAAAGCTTGTGACCATGCCATGCTTGCCCCGCCGATTTAGGTCGGGGTCGCGTGCCATGATCAGGAACCGCGTGGTGTTGCGGTCGTGGTCTTCGATGTGGCGCGCCAAAATATCAAGCCCGTAGATTTTCGCAGCCATTTCAGACGCCAACGCACCTGCGGTCATGTCTTCACCCGCGGCCACATCCATTGCAGCACGCGCGTTGTCTGAACTGGTCACAGGTGCGATACCGTGACTGCGCAAAAATTTTCCGCACTGGGGAAGGATCACAACATGACCTGCGGCAGACCGGATCTGGTTTAGCTGCGCCCCAGGTTTGCCAAGCAGATTTATATGAACCCGAACAAAGGCCTCATCAACGATATGAAGCCCACTTTCGGGGAGCAGCGTGTGTACGTCGCCAACACGCCCATACGTGGAGTTTTCGACTGCGATCATGCCTAGATCCGCGTGGCCTAGACGAACAGCCTCGATTGCTGCCTCAAATGTGGGGCAGGGCAGTGGTTCATAATCGGGGCGGGCTTCGATGCAGGCTTGATGCCCGTAGGCGCCCGGTTCACCTTGAAATGCAATGCGTTTGGTCATCTGGGGCACCCGCTTTTTGCCCTCATGACCACAGGCCATGCAAAAAATGGGCATTTGGTCGCGGTGCTACACCTTGATCATTGGAGTGGGAAGCGGATAGAAGATTGCGGAATCAGGAAGAAATTGGAACGCGACATGTTCGACACAATGACAATGACCAAAGTTCTGGGCGCACTATGTGGCACATTACTGGTTTTTATGCTTGGTAGCTGGGCAGCTGAGACGATTTATCACGCGGGCGGCCACGGCGGTGACGAACAGGCCTATGTGATCCCCGTTGAGGGCGCTGACTCGGTTGACGTCGTTGTCGACGCCGGCCCTCCGTTTGAAGAAGTCTACGCATTGGCTGATGCAGCCGCGGGCGAAGGACAGTGGCGCGCGTGTTCTGCCTGTCACAAACTTGAAGCTGGCGAAAATGGCACTGGACCATATCTTTATGGTGTTGTCGGTCGCGATGTCGCTTCGGCTGAAGGGTTTAGTTACTCAGGCGCGCTTATCGCTGTTAATGATGTTTGGACACCTGAACAGTTGAACGCTTTCCTCGAAAACCCAAGGGGTTACGCGCCGGGCACTGCGATGAGCTATAACGGCATGCGTAAAATCGAAGATCGTGCAGACCTGATCGCGTATCTCGACAGCCTCGACGACTAAACGCCAAACTGGAAATTCGCGAAGGCCGTCCCGTCTGGGGCGGCCTTTTGCGTTTCAGGACGTAGCTAATCCTCTTGATCACGACGAAGTCATGCATTCTCAACTTGAATGTTCGCCAGTCCGCGCTCTACCTTAAAATAAGCGATTTCGCCGATTTTCAGGAGTGCCCGATGAACCAGACCCAGCACTATGCCGCCAAAGCCGCCAAACAGTCGCAATCTGTATCTGGATTCGAACGGGGCATATCGAAATGGGCGCTGAAGCTTGCGGGGTCGGTTTTAGCTATGGGTGCGGCAACGCTCGTGCATGCCGACGCCCATGATGCCATCATCACCTCGCATGGCTACACAAACTTCGGAGACCTGAAATACGGCGCCGACATGGCGCATCTGGACTACGTGAACCCCGACGCCCCCAAGGGCGGCGAGATGAGTGTTTCAACCCAAGGGACGTTTGACACGTTCAACAACTTTACCCGCGAGGGGGCTGCGGCCGCTGGCACAACCCTGTTGTTCGAAAGCATTATGACCGCCACGGCAGACGATCCATACGGGTCCTACTGCTACCTGTGCACGACATTGGAATATCCCGAAAGTAAGGATTGGGTCATCTTCAATCTGCGCGACGACATCACTTTTACCGATGGCACCCCGATGACCGCCGAAGACGTGGCGTTCACCCACAATTTGTTCATGACCCAAGGGCTGCCAGAATACGTGGCCGTGGTGTCCGATTATCTTGACGGGGTCGAAGTGCTGGACACCTACCGCGTCAAATTCTTTTTCACACCGGACGCGCCACGCCGTGATGTCATCGGCTTTGCGGGTGGCACAACAGTCTTCTCCAAAGTATGGTTTGAAGAAACTGGCGCGCGCCTGGACGAAAGCACCGATGTGCCGTTCCTAGGGACCGGCGCGTATGTGATCGACAGTTTCGACACCAACCGACAGGTTATTTATGCACGCGACCCTGATTGGTGGGGCGCGACACATCCTCTCAGCATTGGGCAAGCGAATTTTGACACCATTCGCTATGAGTATTTCACAGATTCCGCGGCCGCGTTCGAGGCGTTCAAGGCGGGTGAATACACGTTCCGCAACGAAAATTCTTCGCTGCAATGGGCGACGGGCTATGAGTTCCCTTCGATTGAAAATGGATGGGTGCGCAAAGAAGAACTGCCCGACGGGTCCATCGGATCGGCGCAGGCGTTCATCTTCAACCTACGAGATCCAAAATTCCAAGATCCCGCCGTCCGTGAGGCGATCCGCCTGATGTTCAACTTCGAGTGGTCGAACGAGACCCTGTTCTATGGGCTCTATGACCGTGTCGATTCGTTTTGGCAGAACTCTGATCTGCAAGCGCGCGGCGTCCCTTCGATGGGCGAGTTGGCGCTGCTGCAACCCCTCGTTGACGACGGGCTTCTCGATGCGTCTATCCTGACGGATGAGGCGGTCCTGTCGCCGACATCGGATGCACGCCGACCGACTGACCGCGCCAATCTGCGTCTGGCGTCCGATCTTTTGGCCGGTGCTGGCTGGATTGCGGGCGATGATGGAATACGCCGCAAGGACGGGCAAACCCTTTCGGTCGAATTCCTGACTGCGTCCCCGTCATTTGACCGCATCATCAACCCCTATATCGAAAACTTGCATCGCCTCGGCGTAGAGGCCTCACTTGATCGCGTGGATTTTGCCCAGTATGTGGAACGCCTTAATGCGCCGTCTGAATTTGACATGATCACTCATACGATGACCCAAGGATTTGAACCTGGCACTAGCATGCGCCAGTGGTTTGCCTCAGAAACCGCAGCTGACAGTTCTCGCAATCTGATGGGCCTGCAAGACGAGGCGATAGATCGTCTCATGACCATTGTGATCAACGCTGAAAGCCTTGACGACATGACAAACGGGACCCACGCGCTGGACCGCGTTCTGCGCTCCGAAGGGTTTTGGGTACCACAATGGTATAAATCGGTTCATTCCGTCGCCTATTACGACATGTACGAATACCCCGATCCGCTGCCGCCTTTCGCGTTGGGCAACCTTTCATTCTGGTGGTACAACGCCGACAGAGCAGAAGAATTAAAAGCAGCCGGCGCGTTTTAAGCGGACGGACTGATGGCAATAAGACCAACAAAGGCCACGCACTAAATGGGCGCCTATATTTTTAAACGATTGTTGCTGGTGATCCCGACACTGCTCGGGATCATGATCATCAATTTTGTGCTGATTCAATTTGTCCCCGGCGGGCCGATTGACCAGATTATTGCCCAAATGGAAGGTGGCGGTGACGTCTTTGAGGGCATCAGCGGCGGCGGATCAGAAATTCTTGAAACCGACAGCGGTGACAGCGTCGCGTCGCGTGGATTGCCGCAAGAATTCCTCGATGAGCTTCAGGTAGAATTCAACTTTGCGCGCATTGTCTGTGACGCTGGATATACTGGCGAACCCGATCTGCGGGCGGCTGAATGTAATCCCGTGCCGATTCCCGCGCTGGAACGTTTTTTCCTGATGATGTGGGACTATATGCGCTTTGATTTTGGCGACAGCTATTTCCGGTCTGTGTCTGTTGTGGACCTCGTCCTTGAAAAGATGCCGGTGTCGATCACGCTGGGCCTGTGGTCCACGTTGATTGCCTACATGATCTCCATCCCGCTGGGCATCCGCAAGGCTGTGCGCGATGGCACGTCGTTTGACACATGGACGTCTGCGGCCATTATCGTCGGCTATGCAATCCCGGGGTTCTTGTTCGCTATCCTGCTGATCGTGCTGTTTGCGTCCAACAATTGTTTCCGCTTTCCGTATCTGTCGGATTGGCTGAACGGGAATTCGCTCCTGTGGTGGATGTACGACTACAATCCGACCTGCATCCGCCTGTTCCCGCTACGAGGACTGACGTCGTCGGACTTTGACCAGTTAAGCACGTGGGGCCAGATCAAGGATTATTTCCATCACATCGCACTGCCCGTTCTGGCATCGACCATTTCGGCCTTTGCCACACTGACGTTGCTGACCAAAAACAGCTTCTTGGACGAAATCAAAAAGCAGTATGTCATCACCGCCAAGGCCAAGGGCCTGTCAGAATCCCGCGTGCTGTACGGCCACGTGTTTCGCAACGCGATGTTGATCGTGATTTCTGGCTTTCCGGCGCTGTTCATCGGCGTGTTCTTTGGTGGCTCATTGATCATCGAAACGTTGTTTTCGCTTGACGGGTTGGGCCGCCTCGGGTTTGAGGCGACGTTGCAGCGCGACTATCCGGTCATGTTCGGCACGCTTTTTGCGTTCTCCCTTATGGGGCTCGTCGTGGGTATCCTGACAGACATCACATACGTGCTGATCGATCCGCGCATCGATTTTGAGAAACGGGGATAGCCATGCAAACCGCCATGCCCCCCCCCCCGAAAAAGGGCCGTTTCGCTCTGTCACCCCTGAACAAACGGCGCTGGAAAAACTTCACGCGAAACCGCCGTGCCTACTGGTCGCTGTGGATCTTCCTTTTCTTGTTCGGGGCATCGCTGTTCGCGGAATTCCTTGCCAATGACAAACCCATCATGGTCAGTTACCGCGGCGAAATCCGCATGCCGATCTTCAGTTTTTATTCCGAACAGGACTACGGCGGTGATTTCCCGACCGAGGCTGAATACAAAGATATCGAAGTGCGCTGTCTGATCGAAACAGGCGGACTTGAGACGTGTTTTGATGATCCCGAAGCGCTGATCACGGCGGCGCAAACCGGCGCCATTGACGATGATGGGTTTCAAAAGGGCTGGTTGTTCTGGCCGCTGGTGCCCTACAGCTACAATACCATCGTCGACATCCCCGGCGTGGCCCCGTCACCGCCCGACGCCAACAACTGGCTTGGCACGGATGATACCAAACGCGACGTTGTTGCGCGGGTGATCCACGGCTTTCGCTTGTCGATCCTGTTTACGATTATCGTGACATCCATTGCGTCGGTTATCGGTATTATCGCAGGCGCTGTTCAGGGCTATTTTGGCGGCTGGGTCGACCTTGTTTTCCAACGTTTGCTGGAAATTTGGAGCTCAACCCCGTCGCTTTACGTGATCATTATTCTGTTCGCGATTTTAGGGCGAAGTTTTTGGCTGCTGGTCTTCCTCACTATCTTGTTCGGCTGGCCCGCGCTGGTGGGCGTGGTGCGTGCCGAATTCCTGCGCGCGCGCAATTTTGAATATGTCCGCGCGGCCAAAGCGCTGGGCGTCAGCGACCGCACTATCATGTTCCGCCACATGTTGCCCAACGCGATGGTGGCAACCGTCACGATGCTGCCGTTCCTGATCACGGGCACGATTGCGACGTTGGCGTCGCTCGATTTCTTGGGCTTTGGTTTGCCGTCCTCGGCGCCGTCACTTGGCGAATTGACGTTGCAAGCCAAACAGAACCTTCAGGCCCCGTGGCTGGGTTTCACCGCATTCTTCACCTTCGCGATCATGCTGTCGCTTCTGGTATTCATCTTTGAAGGCGTACGTGACGCGTTCGATCCACGAAAGACATTTTCATGATCGCGCGCGTTCTTGACGTTCAAAACCTCACCGTTGATTTTCGCCAAGATGGGGAAACGACCCACGCCGTGCGCGGAATTTCGTTTCATGTCGATAAGGGCGAAACGGTCGCCATTGTGGGTGAATCAGGGTCTGGTAAATCAGTGTCCGCCTTGTCGACGGTCCAACTGCTGGGCGACAGTGCAACTGTTGGCGGGTCCATCACCTACAACGGGACCCAGATGGTCGGCGCGTCCGAAAAGGACCTGCAACGCGTACGCGGCAACAACATAAGTTTCATCTTTCAAGAACCGATGACGTCGCTTAATCCTTTGCATACCATTGAAAAACAGCTGCGTGAAAGCATTGAATTGCACCAAGGTTTGCGCGGTGATGCTGTGCGGGTGCGGATCATTCAATTGCTGGAACAGGTCGGCATCCACGACGCTTCATCCCGCCTCGGGGCCTATCCGCATCAGTTATCTGGTGGGCAACGCCAGCGCGTGATGATCGCGATGGCGCTGGCGAACGGGCCGGAAATGTTGATCGCGGATGAACCGACCACAGCGCTGGACGTGACCATTCAGGCGCAAATTCTTGATCTGCTGGCGGACCTGAAACGCGACCTTGATATGTCGATGCTGTTCATCACCCACAATCTGACAATCGTGCGTAAAATCGCCGACCGTGTTTGCGTGATGAAGGATGGTGAAATCGTCGAACACGGCCTCACCGCCGAAATTTTTGCCAACCCACAACATCCCTACACGCGGGCCCTGCTTGAGGCGGAAAGCACAGGTGTGCCTATCGCCGTTGATCCGCACGCAAAAATCGTGGCTGAGGCAGAGAACCTCAAAATCTGGTTCCCGCTGCAAACAGGTCTTTTGCGCCGGACAACTGGCTACGTGAAGGCCGTCAATGACGCTAACTTCAGCGTTCGGGCCGGGGAGACTATTGGAATTGTCGGTGAATCCGGTTCTGGTAAAACAACACTGGCGCTGGCGATGATGCGGCTGATCCGCTCCGAGGGGCGAATCGTGTTCATGGGGCATGACTTGCACGGGCTTTCGGATCGCCAAATGCGCCCCTTGCGATCCGAGATGCAGATCGTGTTTCAGGACCCCTACGGATCGCTGTCGCCGCGCATGACGGTCGAACAGATCATTGCCGAGGGGCTGACTGTGCATGGAACCGCTGCGGGCAAACCCTCACGCCAAATGGTTGCTGAGATTATGGGCGAAGTCGGGCTTGATCCTGCGTTGATGGATCGCTACCCGCACGAATTTTCGGGTGGTCAGCGTCAGCGGGTCGCGATTGCCCGTGCGATGATTTTGCGCCCCAAACTGGTGGTGCTGGATGAACCGACATCGGCGCTGGATATGACGGTGCAGGTTCAAATCGTGCAATTGTTGCGTGATCTTCAGCAGAAATACCAACTGGCGTATCTGTTCATCTCACACGATCTAAAGGTCGTGCGCGCACTGTCGCATAAGGTGATGGTGATGAAACGCGGGGATGTTGTCGAAGCAGGCGATGCGGACGCAATTTTTGATGCGCCGCAGAACGATTATACCCGCGAGTTGATGAAAGCGGCCTTTGGCTAGGCTTCAAACGTGACGGACGCGTTGCTTAGTCCTGCAATTTCACAAAGACATGTCTGACCGCGCGCAATTGGCCCCACACCAGCCGGTGTGCCAGTCATAATGATGTCGCCCGCTTGTAACGTCACCAGCGTCGACAATGTCGCGATGATTTCTGGCACAGACCAGATCATTTGGGTCAAATCGCCGCTCTGTCGGGATTGGCCGTCAACAGAACACGTCACCGCACCTGTGGTTGGATGTCCGACCTCTGCTACGGGATGCACGGTTCCGATCACGGCGGAATTGTCGAACCCCTTGGCCATGTCCCAAGGCAAACCCTTGGATTTTACGGCTGTTTGAATATCGCGGCGGGTCAGGTCGTTGCCGACGGCGTAGCCATAAACATGCGACAGCGCGTCGTCTGCTGTGATGTCCGTGCCACCTGTCTTCAGAACGACAACCAACTCAACTTCATGATGCAGGTTTTCAGTTGCAGGCGGGAACGGGATTGTCGCGCCCGATTGCACCACTGCGCTGTTTGGTTTCATAAAAAAGATTGGCGGGTCCGCTTTGGCATCGCCGCCCATTTCAGCCACGTGGTCGGCATAGTTTTGGCCAACGCAAAAGATGCGGTGGACGCCGATGTGGTGATCTGCCGTGCTGGTGCGCAGGGTCGGGGCGTTAGGCGGGCGGACTTCAAGTACGGACATATCGTGTTCCTTGGGCTGGGTTATTCTGGTCCGATCATGAAACACGTCGTCCCGCGGGCTTGCAAGCGTGCACAGGCAAGTTCGGCACCTTCGTGCGTCAACCCCATGAAATTCGCGTCATACCCTCTGCTAGATTGGTTCACGCGACGAAGTGAGCCATCAAGCGTCGACATTTCGTTCAACGCGACACGCAACAACACCCGTTCGGCCTGATAGCGCGAATTGTAGCGTCCGACGTTGACCCCCCAAAGACGACTGCCTGACGTGGAAATGCGGGTCACGATTTTGGGCTCGCTCGGGGCTGGGTTCGCTTGTTGCACGGCGGCGAGGACAACGTCGCCAGTCGGTCTGGCTTGCGGCGACTGGGTGGCTTCTGGTGCGGTTGCGACCGTTTGCAGCACTTCGGTCACGGCATCTTCAATCACATCGGCATCTACGACAAGCATTGCGGCGGCAGGCTGTTCTGGGGCAGGGCGCGCATTCGGGCGTAGTGAACGGCTGACCAACCCGTTCACGCGAACCGTGCGCGCGGTCGTGCCGGGGGCCGGAGCATCTGGGCTGCCAGACCCTTGTGCGGGAACGGGGCTAGGTCGATTGATATTGGCGGTGGTCGGCGCGCGGGCAAACCCCATATCGAGCAGTTCCGCGACACGGGCGTTACGTTGTGCAGTGGAAGACCCGCCAAACATCGTGGCGATGATGCGTTCCTGACCACGTTCCGCAGAGGCCACGAGGTTGAAGCCAGCGGCGCGGGTGTAGCCCGTTTTAATACCATCGGCACCGCGATAGGCACTCAGGAAACGGCGATTGGTGTTGGCCACTTGGCGCACGCCTGCGTCTGTCGTTAGGCGGCTGAAGATGTTATAGTATTGCGGGAAATCGTAAATCATATGACGACCCAGGACTGTCATGTCGCGGGCCGTCGAAAGATGCCCAGATTCGGTCAAGCCGTGGGCGTTGCGGAATGTGGTGCGCGACATGCCCATGGCGCGCGCGGTGGCGGTCATCCGACGGGCAAAGGCGGCTTCGTTGCCTTCCAGCGCAATGCCGATGGCCGTTGCGGCATCATTGGCGGATTTCACACCCGAGGCGCGGACCAGATACCGGAACTGGATGCGTTGACCTGCGACAAGTCCGAGTTTTGAGGGCGGCTCGTTTGCAGCCACAGGTGTTATCGTGATCATGTCATCAAGGCTGATCTCGCCACGCTCAATTGCTTGGAACGCGATATAAAGCGTCATCATCTTGGTGAGCGATGCCGGATGCAACTGGGTGTCGGCATTTCGCGAATGCAATATCTCACCGGTGCGCGCATCCATAACCATGGCCGCGTAGGGTGCAGAATTACCTGCGATAGGCGCCAAAGCAGCCATCAGGAGATTCGACAATAGAAGAATGCCCGCCAACACGGGATTATGAATACGACGTTTCACGCCACTGCCCTTTTCTTTAGCCTCATGAGCCCCGATTTTTTGATAGGGTCTCTTATTATAGAATAAGGCTAGCACAGGGCCGTGGATCAGAAAATACCTTAAATACAAAGGGTTTCGATGTGGCAAACCTGCACAAATCGTAGGCTTTGGGGCACATCTGGGGGTCGGCTTTTGTTTTGACCGCTAAATGGTGGATTATGGCAGGAATTGGGCGGATAGATAAAAAGCCTCAATTGAGCGTTGCGACCAGTTCCGGCAACTCGCGTAGCGTGAAAATTTCGCGGAATCGCCGGTGGGTGACGGGCGCGTCTGCATGCTCATAGCCCCATGTTAGTTCATGGGGGACGTGGACGCCCCACGCGCCGGCCTCAATCGCGGGAATCACGTCTGATCGCACCGAATTGCCGACCATCATCTGATGTGCCGTGTCGTGGCGCGCGAAAATGCGGGCATACACATCGGCGGTCTTGTCACTGACGATTTCAACCGCGTCGAACAGATCTCCCAGACCCGATTGCGCCAGCTTGCGTTCCTGATCCAGCAAATCTCCCTTGGTGATCAACACGATCTCGGCCGTCTGCCGTAGCTGTTCAATCGCGCCGCGCACGCCGGGCATCAATTCTACAGGGTCCGACAGCATGTCGCGCCCCATGGACAACAGCTCTGCGATAACGTCAGTGGGCACCGCGCCGTCCGTCACCTCAATCGCGGTTTCGACCATCGACAGCACAAAGCCTTTGACGCCAAAGCCATAGATGCCCAGATTACGACGCTCAGCGCTTAACAGCCGATCCTGTAGGCCATCGCGTGACGTGAATTCCGCCAGCAATTCAGAGAAACTATTTTTGGTCAGCTTAAAGCCGCGTTCGTTGTGCCAAAGCGTGTCGTCAGCGTCGAATGCGATGGTCCAATTTTTGTTGCTCAAGGGGTGTTCCTGCCTTGTGTTATGCGTCAGTTATGCGAGGCCCCTTTTCATAGGCGCCATGAAGGTTATATTAAGCCGCGGAATGTACAATCGACCAGTGACTCTCGCCAAAGGAATACCATGCTGCAAGACGTTTACATGATGGCTGATCGGGACGATGATGACGATAGTGATATCGGAATCAAGCTTGAAACACGGACCAAGACCAAACGTCCACCGCTGTATAAGGTGATGATCCTGAACGACGATTACACGCCGATGGAATTTGTCGTCCACGTGTTGGAACGCTTCTTTAGCCTGACCCATGACCAGTCGGTCGAGATCATGTTGGCCGTGCATAAAAAGGGTCTCGCGGTGGTTGGCGTGTTCAGCCATGAGATCGCGGAAACCAAGGTTGCGCTGGTGATGGACCTTGCGGCGCGTCACCAACACCCCCTGCAATGCACGATGGAAAAAGAGTGAGGGCGCGTGGCCCGCTCGGTTCATCATGAAATATTCTCGCCTCTTTACTGCGCTGGACGAAGGTCTGGACCTGACTGGAACGCTGCATATCCTGCGCCCGCCCGCTGGCTATGATCTGGCTGGGCTAAGCGATGTCAGTGTCGAGTCGACGTTTTATCCCGACCATCAATATTGGCAGGCCATGGGCATGGTTGGCGACGGCACAGGCCGCGGCGCGACGCTTCTGGTGGTGCCGCGATCAAAAACGCTTGCACGCGCCATGATCAGCGACGCAATTGCCGCCGGTGGTTTGGTGATCGTTGACGGGCAAAAGACTGATGGCATTGAGGGCATCTACAAAGACGTCCGCAAGACCAACACGATCATGGGCGTTGTCGCAAAGGGTCATGGGCGTTTGTTCTGGTTTGAGGCTGGCACTGCCCCTGATTGGGACGTTACCGTCACATCACCGGACGGATACAAAACCGTCGCGGGTGTGTTTTCTGAAACGAAGATCGACATCGGCTCCTCCCAATTAGTCCCACACCTTGATGCGCTTAAGGGCGACGTGGCCGACCTTGGCGCAGGCTGGGGCTTTCTCAGCCGTGAGATTTTGACCCATGAAGGCGTCACGCGCCTCGATATGATCGAGGCAGACAAGGTGGCGTTGGACTGTGCTGTCCTAAATACCAATGATGCCCGCGCGCGTCCTGTTTGGACCGACGCGCTGACATTTAGTGGCGGACCTTATGACGTCGTTGTGTCCAACCCGCCATTTCACACCATACGGGCGGGTGATCCCGACCTTGGAAAGGGCTTCATCGCCACTGCTGCGCGCATCCTGAAGCCGCGCGGCGCATTGTTGATGGTCGCCAACCGTCATCTGCCCTATGAGGCGGAATTGGATGCAAAGTTTGCCCGTGTCGAAGAACTCGCCGGAACAGGTGCGTTCAAGATTTTTCGTGCGACTCGCCCCAAGCGCTAATATCGCTTAGCCTTTTCTAATCTGTCTGGTTCTCAGGAGTTGTTATGTCTTTTTCTATCGCCGGCAAGACCGCCATCGTCACAGGTGCTGCAAATGGTGTTGGCCTCGCGATCGGGCGGCATTTTGTCGCCGAAGGCGCCAATGTTGTCTTTGCAGATATGGACGAAGACCGACTGGTAGAGGAACTTGGATCGTCCAAAGTTGAACCCGAGCGCTACCGGACGTTTGCCTGTGATCTGCGTCAAAAACTGTCGATCAACAATTTGTTGTCCATGACAATTGATAGTTTCGAAAGGGTCGATATTTTGGTTAATGCGTCACGCCAACTGATCACGTCCGACCCGCTGAACCCGAAAGAGGATCAGGTAGAAAACTTGCTACAACAAAACCTTATGACGTCGTTGCGCCTGACGCAGGCGATTTCAAAACGAATGATCAAGCAGGCCGAAGGACAAGAAGACGGATCCGTCGGATCAATCATCAACCTCAGTTCTATCGCAGCGCGGCGCGCCAATCCTGATCTGCTGGGCTATTCGATTTCAACGGCGGCGCTGGATCAGATGACACGGTCTATGGCTGTGGCGTTGGCGCCGCACCGGATCCGCGTGAACGCAGTTGCCTTTGGGTCCGTCATGTCGGCAAGCCTAAAGCGCGAGTTGCGCGAACACGATGAATACCGCAGCGACATTATTGATCACACGCCTCTCGGCCGAATCGCAGGACCTGGTGAAGTGTCGGACGCAGTGCAATACCTCGCGTCCGACGCATCAGGCTTTGTAACGGGCCAGATTATCACCGTTGATGGGGGTCGCACGCTGATTGATCCGGCTTCGGCGCCTGCGCACTAATCATTCTGGATGGACGGCAATGCACCGTTGAATGCGGTCCTGTGCGGCGCGGGCAGACTGCTCACGGCGGCTCTCAAGTTGCGCGAGCTTTATGCGCTCTTCGGCGATGTTGATCGTCACAGGTTCTTGGCGGGTCGTCGTCTCGGTTTCTTCGCATGGGAAACGGAAGGTTGATCCATCTGCGTTCGTGCCTTCGCAGGATGCACGCAACACACGCACGTCCTGTACCTCAGCCAAAGCGAAGCCGCGGCTGATGTTGCCCTGTGTGATGTTGATTAAACGGTCAAGCTGGGCAACGGGACGGTTTGACGAACTAATGCATTGTTCGCGCGGGGTTGAACAGGCTGTAAGCGCCAGAAGCGAAAGAATAAGAAAGGGCGAGCGGGTCATGTCAGTTTCCTTTGGCAGCCATATGGTCGCAGTTGTGAATTCGGCGGTTGCGGACGTTTGCCCTGCTTGGTCAATCAATGCTACGTCTCATTGATAAGCAATAACAAGGTTTCGAGACATGGACTTGGGCGAAATGAAACAAGAAAAGGCGGCGGCGTCGGTCTGGTTTCGCACTCTGCGCGACGAGATCGTGCAGTCCTTTGAAAACCTTGAGGATACACAAGCTGTCGGGCCGTTTTCGGGCCTGCCAGCGGGCCGGTTTGAAGTCACGCAAACCACACGTACAGGTGACGCCGGAGAAGACGCAGGTGGCGGCGTGATGTCGGTGATGCGCGGCGGGCGTGTGTTTGAAAAGGTCGGGGTCAACATCTCAACCGTGCATGGCACGTTGGGCCCGCGCGCACAGGCCGCGATGATGGCGCGCAAGGGTTTTGATGGCATGGCCGACGATCCGCGCTTCTGGGCATCGGGCATCAGCCTTGTCGCGCACATGCAGAACCCTCATACGCCTTCGGTTCATATGAATACGCGTATGTTCTGGACGCCGCATGCGTGGTGGTTTGGTGGCGGGTCCGACCTTAATCCTTGCATCGAATACAGCGATGACACTGCACATTTTCACGCCACGCAACAGACGTGGTTGGACCCCCACGGCGAGGCACATTACCCCAAGCTAAAGGCTTGGGCGGATGAGTATTTCTACATACCCCATCGCAACCGCGCACGCGGTGTTGGCGGTGTGTTCATGGACGATTACAGCACCGGCGACTGGGCCGCTGATTTTGCTTTGACGCAGGACTTGGGGCGGGCGTTTTTGCCAGCCTATCAGCCACTTGTTGAGGGGCGCCGAAACACGAAATGGACCGATGCGGACAAGGATGCGCAACTGGTGCATCGCGGGCTCTATGCGGAATACAATCTTGTCTATGATCGTGGTACGAAGTTTGGGCTTGAAACTGGCCATGACGCGAATGCTGTGTTGATGAGCTTGCCGCCGATGGCGAAGTGGGTCTGACGCGACGACACTGTTGAGATGGTGCAGTTGAGGCAGCAGCGCCTCACCGAACGCCGCCGCCAAACCGAAATACGAGTTGTATTTACAAAGATGAACGAGGGGTGTCAGCGTGCCTCGCGCACGGTATCGATCATCAGTTGCACGTTTTGCGGGTCTGCATCCGGCGTGATGCCGTGTCCTAGATTGAAGATGTGCGGTCCACCTTTGAGAACATCAACAATGCGCCGCGTTTCAGACACCAGCGTATCACCGCCTGTGACCATATGGGATGATTTTAGGTTGCCTTGCACGCAGCCGTCGATTTGCACGTTGTCGGCGGCCCATTGGGCCATGACGCCATCGTCCAGCGCAATGCAGTCCGCCCCAATTGCATCGTGCAGCCCGATGTAACGTTCGTCCGCGCCGCGCGGAAAGGCGATGATGGGCGTGTCTGGGTGGCGTTGTTTAAGGGCGGCCACAATACGCGCCATTGGTTTGATCGCATAGTTTGTGAAATCGTCGCCCATCAGCGATCCTGCCCAGCTGTCGAACAATTTGACGACTTCAGCGCCAGCGTTGATCTGAGCCGACAGGTATTCGATCGTGCCGTCGGTAATGAGATCGAGCAGACCTTCAAAGACGGCTTTGTCAGTGTCTTTCAGCGCGTGGGCCGGGCCCTGATCTGGCGAGCCTTGTCCGGCGATCATATAAGTCGCGACAGTCCACGGCGCACCTGCAAAGCCGATGAGCGTGACATCGTCGGGCAATTCGCCCGTCAGCAGTTTTATGGTTTCGTAGATCGGCGACAATGTGTCGTGGATGGCGCTGACGGGTTTCAGCGCCTTCAATTCATCGGCAGTTGTGACAGTCGACAAACGCGGGCCTTCGCCCGTGACAAACCACAGATCCGCGCCGAGCGCTTGGGGCAGCAGCAAAATGTCCGCGAACAGGATCGAGGCGTCAAACCCGTAGCGGCGGATGGGTTGCAGCGTCACTTCGGCGGCCAGTTCTGGGTTGTAGCACAACGACAGAAAATCACCGGCCTGCGCGCGGGTCGCTTTGTATTCGGGTAAATACCGCCCCGCCTGACGCATCATCCAGATGGGCGGTGTCGGCAGGGTTTCCCCGGCTAGGGCGCGAAGAATGGGTTTTTGCGTGCTCATTGGGGCCTCCATAGGGTCGGCTTCGTCTCCCTTTTGGAGCGTGCCGAGTCAAGAGGTTGTAGTGGCGCGGGCGCGCGGCTAATTGTTCGATATGGATTTTGAATTACCCTCACCCGCCGCACCGTTGAAAATTGGAACCCGTGGATCGCCGCTTGCGCTGGCACAAGCCCATGAAACGCGCGCCCGTTTGATGATCGCGTTTGATTTGCCCGAGTCCGCGTTCGAGGTCTGCGTGATCAAGACCTCCGGTGATGATCGCTCGCTGATCGACGCGGATATTCCGCTCAAGGTTATTGGCAACAAGGGGTTGTTCACCAAAGAGATCGAAGAGGCGATGCTGGCGGGGCGCATCGATATTGCCGTTCATTCGACCAAAGACATGCCGGTGGCGCAGCCGGATGGTCTGGTGTTGAACGTATTTTTGCCGCGTGAAGATGCGCGCGATGCCTTTGTTTCGGTGAAATATGCGGGGATCGCCGATCTGCCCGAGGGGGCGATTGTTGGCACGTCAAGTCTGCGCCGTCGTGCACAGTTGCTGGTGAAACGACCTGACCTGACCGTCGTTGAATTTCGCGGCAATGTGCAGACACGGTTGAAAAAGCTGGCCGATGGTCTGGCGGATGCGACGTTTTTGGCAATGGCGGGGTTGAACCGCATGGGCATGCACGATGCAGCGATTGGCGCCATTGATCTGGACGATATGTTGCCCGCCATTGCCCAAGGCACGATCAGCATTGAACGGCGCGTCGATGATCTGCGCGCACGCGATATGCTGGCGGCGATCCACAATGTGCAAGCGGGTCAACAGATGGCAGCGGAACGGGCGTTCCTTGCGGCGCTGGATGGCTCCTGTGAAACGCCGATTGCCGGTTTGGCAATGATCGACTGTGATCAGATGTGGCTGCGCGGCGAGATTTTGAAACCCGATGGCAGTCAGGTCTTTACCGGTGAGCGGCGCGGATTGGTGTCCGAAGGCGCGGCGATGGGTATGGAGCTGGCACAAGAGCTTTTGGGTCAAGCGGGGCCGGATTTCTTTGAGGCTGTTCAAGCAGGCTAATCAGGGATCAGTTTGCCGGGATTAAGGATGCCATTAGGGTCCAGAACACCCTTGATCTTACGCATCATATCAAGCGCGACAGGGTCTTTGCGACGCCGCATGGTGTTCAGTTTCGACAGGCCAACACCATGTTCAGCCGAAAAACTGCCGCCAAGGCTTTCAACTACATCTTCAATGATTTCAACAATTTTATCCTTTAGCGCTGCATCGTCGCTGGACGGATAGACGCCGTAGTGCACGTTGCCGTCGCCCAGATGCGCAATGTAGAACGGTTCTGCGCCGCTGTCGGCCTCAACCACTTTGGCGTACGCTTGTTCCAAAAAGGAGCCCACCAGATCGAGGGGCAATGCGACATCGGTATCGACAATTGGCTTGCGCCAAAATGTCAATTCAGCGGCTGCTTCGCGGCGGTCCCACATCGCGCGGCGCTGGGTTTCGTTTTGCGCGACGACGGCGTCGAGGACCGCACCGCTGTTCATCATGTCAGCCATGATCGTTTGCAGGGCGTCGGTGATATCTGTGTCTGTGGTTGTGGCGACCTCGATCATGATGTTGACATCATAGGGCACATCAAATGGTTCGCGTGCGCCGTCGACGCGGGCCATGTGGACGTCGATGTAGTGGCGCGGCATATATTCGAACGCTTCCACCGCGCCGCCTGTCGCGTCTTGCACGCGGTTCAGCAGCGTCAGCGCATCGTCCAACTTCGGCACGGCCACCATCGCGGTGGCATATGTGATTGGTTTCGGGGCAAGTTTCAGCACCGCCTTGGTGATGATCCCCAGCGTACCTTCGGAGCCGATCAACAATTGGCGCAGGTTCAGGCCGGAATTGTCTTTGTGCAGGGACGACATCAGGTCCACGACCCGACCATCGGCCAACACAGCCTCAAGCCCGAGCACCAGGTCGCGGGTATTTCCGTAGCGCAGAACGTTTGAGCCACCGGCGTTGGTCGACATCACCCCGCCTATCATCGCGGACCCTCGTGCACCAAAGGTGAGTGGGAAAATAAGCCCTTCGGCGTCTGTCGCATCGTGGAGGGAGGACAGAACGACACCTGCATCCACGACAGCCGTGCGCGTTGTGGCATTGATGTCATGGATGGTGTTCATCTGGTCCAATGACACCATCACACCGCCGGGCGCATATGTGCCACCAACCAGTCCGGTGTGGCCTGACACAGGCGTGATGGATTGGCGTTGTGCGTTGGCCAAGGTCATAATTTGTGACACTTGATGGGTGGACGTGGGGCGCAGAACCACACCGGGCTGCGCGCAGTACTTGCCCGTCCAGTCGGTTGACCAGCGTGCGGTATCATTCCCCGTCAGTGCGTATTCTTTGCCGACAATAGCGGCAAATTCTTGCAGTAGTGCCATAGCGTCCCCCAGAAGCTGAATGTATGCCACTTTGGTGTGATATCAAAGGGTCGTCGTGTTCGGTAAAGTCGGAGTGTGGCGGCGTTGAGTATGACGTTGCACACACCAATGATGGCTCGTGTTTCTGGGAAACGACGCTCGCTGTG
The DNA here is from genome assembly GCF_000155735.2 of Octadecabacter arcticus 238. Lineage (GTDB taxonomy): Bacteria > Pseudomonadota > Alphaproteobacteria > Rhodobacterales > Rhodobacteraceae > Octadecabacter > Octadecabacter arcticus. Next base: position 3,850,750 of record NC_020908.1, on the reverse strand, counting down.
TTCCATTTCAAAAGGCAGTGTGGTGGCGTTACCTGGATTTGAACCAGGGACCTAACGATTATGAGTCGTTCGCTCTAACCAACTGAGCTATAACGCCATACACAGCGGGCGGAATAGTCGCGGGCGGGGGTGGTGTCAAACCCAATCTCGTGCTTTGCGGGTTGTTCTTTGCGTCACAGCTTGTTCAAGTCCGCCAACTTGGATCAGGAGCGCGTCGTGTCAGCAAAGCAATGGGAATTCTGGATCGACCGTGGCGGCACGTTTACTGACATCGTTGCGCGCACGCCGGACGGTGCTGTGGTGACGCAAAAACTGCTGTCCGAGAACCCCGAACACTACGCAGATGCCGCCGTACAAGGTGTGCATGATCTGATTGGCACAGATAACCCAGCGGCGGGGTCTATTGCGGCGGTGAAAATGGGCACAACTGTTGCGACCAATGCGCTGTTGGAACGAAAGGGTGAAGGCGTGTTACTGCTGATCACCGACGGGTTCCGCGACCTGCTTAAAATCGGCTACCAAACGCGACCGGATCTGTTCGCGTTGGAAATTGTGCGGCCGGAATTATTGTATGCCGACGTGGCCGAGGTGCCTGAGCGGTTGAATGCGGACGGCAGCGTTCTTGTTCCTTTGGATGTCGACGCGGTGCGGGCTGCATTGCAGTCGGGATATGATGCAGGGCTGCGGGCCGTTGCAGTCGCATTTCTGCACGCCTATCTGAACCCGGATCATGAGGTTCGGGTTGCAAAGATCGCAACAGACATCGGGTTCACCCAGATCAGCACCAGCCATCAGGTCTCCCGCCTCGCCAAATTGGTCGGGCGTGGCGACACCACGGTGGTGGATGCCTATCTGTCGCCGATTTTGCGCCGATACGTCGACCGCGTCGCGACTGCCTTGGACGTCGGGCGTGTGTGTGAACAGCTGTTCTTCATGCAATCCAGTGGCGGTCTGACGGATGCGGCGCGATTCCAAGGGCGCGATGCGATTCTATCGGGGCCAGCGGGCGGGATTGTCGGCATGGTGAAAACGGCGCAAGCTGCGGGCTACAATCAGTTGATCGGCTTTGACATGGGCGGCACATCGACGGATGTCAGCCATTATGCGGGCGATTATGAACGCTCGTTCGAAACCGAGGTCGCGGGGGTGCGGATGCGCGCGCCGATGATGGATATTCACACGGTTGCAGCCGGTGGCGGGTCAATTTGCCGCTTTGCGGACGGTCGGTTTCAGGTTGGCCCTGAAAGTGCGGGCGCCAACCCCGGCCCTGCGTGTTATCGCCGTGGCGGGCCGCTGACGGTCACGGATTGCAACGTGCTTTTGGGTAAGCTGAACCCAGATCATTTCCCCCATGTTTTCGGGATCGGCGGCGGTCAATCCCTCGATCTGGACACTGTGCGTGCGAAATTTGCGACCCTCGCGGCTGAGGTCGCGCTGAGCACGGGTGAGGCGCCACGCGCCGTTGAAGACATTGCCGAAGGCTTCCTGTCCATCGCCGTGGACAACATGGCCAATGCGATCAAGAAAATCAGCGTTCAACGCGGCCATGATGTGACCGATTACACCCTACAATGTTTTGGCGGTGCGGGCGGGCAACATGCCTGTCTGGTGGCTCAGGCGCTGGGCATGTCACGGGTGCTGATCCATCCCCTCGCCGGTGTATTGTCGGCGTTTGGTATGGGCTTGGCGGAACTGCGCGACATGCGCGAAGTGCAATTTGACGCGCCGTTGTCGGACGTTGATAAGGCGGCCGCGCAACTGGCGATCATGGCCACCGATGCGCGCGATACTGTTGTGTCCCAAGGGGCCAAAGACGTGCGCACGGACCTGTGGGCGCATCTGCGCTACAGCGGCACGCAGCAGGACCTGAAAGTGGCGTTCGACAGCATAGATGCCATGCAATTGGCGTTTGAGGCCGCACACATGTCGCGGTTCGGCTTTATCAGCCCCGACGCGCCGATCATGTTTGAAATGCTGAGCGTCGAGGCCATCGGCGAGGGCGCAAAACTGCCGGATCTGGGCGTCAAACCGGCGCAATCGCCGAAACCTGTGGCGATAGGACCGATGCATTCCAGCGGCGAGATTAAGAATTGCCCGTTTTATGATCGCACCGAAATGGGCGTTGGCGACACGGTCAACGGCCCCGCGATCATTCTGGAACCGACTGGCACGAACGTTATCGAAGCGGGATGGATGGCCGAAGTAGACGGCTTGGGTAATCTCATCCTCGCGTCCACCAATGTGGGGCGACATCTGTTGACGAGCACGGAGGTCGATCCGGTTCTACTCGAAGTAATGTCGAACCTGTTTATGTCCGTGGCCGATCAAATGGGCGCGACATTGGCCAACACCAGCCAATCGGTGAACATCAAAGAACGGTTCGATTTTTCCTGTGCGATCTTCGATGCAACGGGCGATCTGGTGGCGAATGCGCCCCACGTTCCAGTGCATTTGGGATCGATGTCGGACAGTATCAAAACAGTGATGCGCGGCTGGCCGGATGTCGCTGACGGCGACGCGTTCATGCTGAATTCGCCCTATAATGGTGGCACCCATTTGCCCGATGTCACAGTCGTCACGCCAGTGTTTATCGATGGCGCGCCGCGCTTTTGGCTGGGGTCGCGCGGGCACCACGCGGACATCGGTGGGCGCACACCGGGGTCGGCGCCGCCCGACAGCCAGCACATCGACGAAGAGGGCGTTTTGATCGACAATGTGCAGCTTGTGACGGGTGGCCGGTTCCTTGAGGACGACGCCCGCGCAACCCTTGCATCGGGGCGTTACCCCTGCCGCAACATCGACCAGAATATCGCCGATCTAAAGGCGCAAGTCGCAGCCAACGCGACGGGAATGGCGGAACTGAAACGCATCTGTGTACGCTATGGCGCGGACGTGGTGACGGCCTATATGGGCCACGTGCAAGACAACGCCGAAGAAAGCGTGCGCCGCGTGATTGATCGGCTGTCCGATGGTGAATTCACCTACCCGATGGACATCGGTCAGACAATCCAAGTCACTGTATCCGTTAATAAATCCACCCGCACCGCGACAGTTGATTTTACCGGGACAAGTGATCAGCACATTGGCAATTACAATGCGCCCTTTGCGGTATGTCGCGCGGTTGTGTTGTATGTGTTCCGCACACTTGTGGGGTCTGCGATCCCGCTCAACGAAGGCTGCCTTAAGCCGCTCAACATTATTGCACCCGAAGGCACGATGCTGAACCCACGCTATCCGGCGGCGGTGATCGCGGGCAACACCGAAGTCAGCCAAGCAGCGTGCAATGCGCTCTACGGTGCGCTCGGTGTCATCGCTGGGAGCCAAGCGACGATGAACAACTTTGTCTGGGGCAATGATCGCTTCCAGAACTATGAAACCATCGCCGGTGGCACGGGCGCGGGCCCCGGTTTCAACGGCTGTGATGCGGTCCAAAGCCACATGACGAACACGCGGATGACCGACCCTGAAATTCTCGAAAAGCGCTTTCCAGTGCGGCTGGATCGGTTTGAGGTGCGCGACGGGTCAGGTGGGGCTGGACAGTGGTCCGGCGGAAACGGCGCGCGCCGCGTCATGACGTTCTTGGAACCCGTGACCGTGACGACGCTGTGTTCGCACCGCATCGTCGCACCATTTGGTGTGGACGGCGGCAATACAGGCGCTGTGGGGCGCAATTGGGCTGTATTGCCGGATGGAACGCGCCACGATTTGCAGGGCAATGATGAAATTGATCTGCCCGCTGGTGGGACATTCTACCTTGAAACGCCAGGCGGCGGCGGTTGGGGAAAAGCCTAGCGGGTGAATCGCCATTCAGTGACTTGAATGACTGGTCTGTTGGGTGTGACTTTGATGCTTGGAAAGCCGTGCCTGTTGGGCGCATCGGGCCAACCCTGCGCCTCAATTGCGATGCTGGCGTAGGTCGGGCGGTTGTCGAAAATGTGGATTCCAGCCTCGGTTGTGGCGACGGACATTGCGATACCGGTCGCGCCTTTTAGCTCTAGAACTTTGGTCAATGCTCGGCGCTGATCGGACAGGCAAAAAGTATTGTCGAGCGCAGCGTGGCCGAGCGTGAGCGGGGTAGGGGCGGTGAAATCGAAGGGCGTGTCACTGATGGACGTGATCTCACCGGTCACAACGCTTTCATCGTCAATCGGCAGGTACGTGGCGGCGTCGATGCGCAAATGGTGGTTGCGCATGTGGTCGGTTCCGTCGAGGTTCCAGTAGCTGTGGTTCGTCAGATTGGCGAAACTGGGCGCGGCGGTTTTGATTGTGATGCTGAGCCGTAACGCTGGGCCAGCGACAATGTCGAACCGCGCCGTAATATGGCGTTTGCCAGGGAAGCCGCCATCGCCATCAGCAAGGTCGAGCGTTAAATCCAAACGATTCGGATGATGGTGCGCGATCTGCCAAATGCGGGTCTGCGTTCCGGTCGTACCGCCGTGCAGCGTGTGTTTGTCGATAAAATTAGTATCGAAATGGTGGGTCGTTTCGTCGATTGTCGCCGTGGCGTTCGAGATGCGGTTGGCCACGGGGCCGACAATCGCGCCATGGTATTTCAGCGCGCCCTCATAGTCGGACAGTTGGTCCGATCCGACCGTCAGGCTGTACGCGACACCGTCCAGCCGCAGGTCCTGCAGGATCGCGCCAAAGGTCAAGACGGTCGCGCTCAGGCCGTGCGCCGATAGGGTCAGCGCGTGAACGTCGCGACCGTCAGACGTGATGCCAAATGGCGTCATAGGGTTTCCCAATGGACCCCTGCGGCCGGGATTTCCGTTCCACGCCAGTCCATTGGTTCTGGTGCGTAATTGAACACAAAGCGGTGGGTGTCCGTGTCGCGCAGGCGCAACCCGTCTGGAAGGGCATAGTGTGTCAACCCAACCTCGACGCACAGATCGCGCAGGATCAGGTCCCATGTCGAATCATCCGGCCACCCTGCAATGTAGCGCAATTTGTCGCCAACAATCGCGCTATGACCGTCTGTCGTTCGCAATTGCACGGGTGCGTCACCCTCAAGGATTTCACGCCAATGGACAAACTGCCCGCCGTTCTCCAGCGGCACACCTACGTCCGGTGGCAGGCTTTCGGTGAGAACGACCGAGACATGAAGCGAGGCGATATTTGGCCCCAACGGGGTCGGGATTGAGAGGTGTTCCGTCTTGGTATCCGTGCGCGGGCCGATCAGCGCGGTGGCGTCTGCAAGCGCTGCGCGCAGCGGATCGCTGAGGTGCATGACTCCGGGGGCGAGGGTAAATTTGTAGGCCGATAGGTCGGCAATATCAGGCGGCACAATATCAACGTTTAACCCTGCACGCCGACAAGCGCGGTAGGCCGAAAACGCGAGGCGGAATTGATCGAAGTCCGCGCCTTGCGGTTGTGCTTCCCACGCCCAAGTGGATTCGTAATCGAAGACCAATGCGACATCGGCGCGGGTGGTGCCGACGTCCGGTAAATTATTGATTTCTTGACTGACTTGCAGCGCTTCGGCCAAGGCTGGCGCGTCTGCGCTATCGGTCCGCAACAGCCCTGCATGCATCTGTTCTTGCGCGAACGGGGCCTGTCGCCAGCGGAAATAACAGACGGTTTCAGCGCCGTGGGCGAACGCCTCCCACGCCCAAAGGCGGGCCATTCCGGGAAGCGGTGCAGGGTTGTACGGGGCCCAGTTTACCGGGCCGGGTTGTTGTTCCATGATCCACCACCTGCCGCGCCCTACGGCACGATAAAGGTCATGGTGGAACGCCTGATTGTCGGGATCGCCTTGGCGCAGGAAGCGGCGTTTGTGGGCGGGGGTGCCTTCGATGCGATCTGATAGAAACCCGATCGGATAGCTGTCCCATGATGCGATATCGAGGTCGGCGCCAACCTTGAAATGATCAAACGAGGTTTCGCGTCCCATGTAGTTGTGGATAATTGGTGCCACGGACTGCGCGCGGATTTCGACGACCTGTTCGCGGTTGAATTGCACGACCATATCCGATGAGTAGCGGTAAAAATCCAGCACATGCGGATGATTGGGTTCTGTCACTGTCAAATTGGGCAGGCCAATGTCCGCGAAGTCGTCGTAATCCATCGACCAGAACACATTGCCCCACGCACGGTTTAGCGCAGCCGTGCTTTGGTATTTCTGGGCCAGCCAGTTTTGAAAACCCTCTGTGGCAGCATAAGAATAGCTGCGCGTTGTGTCATGACAGGCATATTCGTTGTCCGTTTGCCACGCTTGAATGTGTTCATTTGATCCGTAGCGTTGCGCCAACAGCCGCGTGATGCGCCTGGATTCAGCGCGAAATCCCTGATGGGAAAAGCAGTAGTGCCGCCGTGATCCGAACCCGCGCGGGCGGCCCTGTTCGTCAATCGCCAGCATGTCGGGGTGTTTGTCGAGCATCCAGCGCGGCGGCGTTGCGGTTGGTGTGCCGAGGATGATTTTCAGGCCAGCATCGCCAAGGACATTAATCGCGCGATCAAGCCAGCCGAAGTCCATCTCACCCGGTTTGGGTTCCAGCCGCTGCCATGCAAACTCGCCGATGCGGACCCATGACAGCCCAGCATCGACCATGCGCGCCGCGTCGTCCGCCCAGATATGTTCGGGCCAATGTTCGGGATAATAGCAGACGCCGAGTGTGCGTTTCATGGGGCACCTTTGAGTTGTATTGGCCAAGATGAAGGCGCAATTAGAGAATTATCTGGTGTTCGGCTTGTCCAATGGCATCGACAGATGTCGCGAAGGTTTTGCCGTCGTCTTCCCCGATCAACCCAACGGCGGCGGAGGTGCAAAACAGCGTCTTGAAGTCCGGCCCACCAAATGCAGGGCAGGACGTTTGCACGGCAGGGAATGCAATTGTTTGGGTCAGTGTGCAGTCGGGGGCATAGCAAGCCACGCGGTTTGCGCCCCATTGGGCATTCCAGAAATTGCCAGCCGCATCAATAACTGCACCGTCTGGGCCCCATGACGTGTCGCCAAAGTCGAGCCAGACGTTGGGATCACCCAGTGGCCAGCCGTCTTTTTCGGCGAGTTTCTGGCGCATGATTTTACCGACCCGAGTGTCGCAGAAATAGGCGCAGGTTCCATCGGGGGAAAAGCAGATCGCGTTCGTGGTGGTGATGTCGGTGAAAAGTGTCCGGACCTCGCCGCGATAGTAGCGATAGATCGCGCCTGCTTTGGCTTCGCCGTTGATCCCCATAGTGCCGATCCAAAAACCGCCCCACGGGTCGGCGCGCCCGTCGTTGGAACGGGTGAGAGGGTTGTCGGCCTCAATCTGGGCGACTTGGTCGGTGGTGCCTGTCGCCAAATCCAAGATGTGCAGCCCGATGCTGTCAGCCACCAACAACCTGTCGTCGTCGATCCAGCCAGCAGCTGAGACATAGCGGTCGAACTGCCAATGGCGGTCTTTGATGTGCAAGCGCTTTGACAGAATATCAAACCAGAACAGCTCCCCGCGTTCGGGGTGCCAAAGGGGGCCTTCGCCAAGGGCGCATTGGGTGGCATCATAGATCATGGCTGGCGTGCTGCGTCATAGGCCGCAACGATGTCAGCGGCGCGCGCGGCGATCTCGGGGATGGTCATGCCCGGCGTATAAAGAGCAGAGCCGAGGCCGAAGCCATCCGCAGACGCCGCAAACCAGTCGGCAAAGTTTTCTGGCCCAGCACCCCCAACTGCGTAGACCTGCGTGCCTGTGGGTAGCACTGCGCGGATCGCTTTCAGCCCGTCGGGGCCCAGCAAGGACCCGGGAAAGATTTTCAGACCGTCAGCACCATTTTTCAGGGCGGCAAAACATTCGGTTGGGGTCATCACGCCGGGCCAGCTTTGCAGGCCAGCGACCTTGGTGGCATGGATGACGCGCGGGTCCATGTTGGGCGACACGACCAGCTTGCCGCCCGCTTGCGCGACGCGGTTCACGTCGTCGACAGACAACACTGTGCCTGCGCCGATCAGGGCGATGTCGCCATAGGCATCTGACATCGCTTTGATACTGTCGAACGGCTCGGGCGAATTCAGCGGCACTTCGATGCGGGTGATGCCTGCCTCAATCAGGACTTTTGCGGCGGCGACGGCGTCTGTCGGGGTGATTCCTCGCAGGATGGCGATGATATTGCGGGTCATTGATTTATGGTCTCCAACAGGGCGTGCGCGGCTTTGATGCCAGCGAGTGTCATTTCCTTGGCGTCCACGCACGCGGCGTTCACACCGAGTGATGCGAGGCCGGTAATATAAGGCGCAGATACCGCATCGGCCCCGATGAGCGCAACGTTCCGACCAAGCCAATAAGGTTTGGCAGCGGCAAGTTCTGCACCGATCAGCAGACCGGACAGGCGGGCGCGTAATGTGATTGTATCTGTATTATGGACCAATTGTGCGGCGCGCAGTGAAAACAAACGCGCGGCCAGTCCTTCTGGGCGCGCCAGTGTTTGTGACATGGCGTCGCCAAAGGCATCGTCGTCCCAGCCACTGTCGGCGATGGAATGGCGCAACACGGATTGGCCCGCCAGCAAAGCAAACATTTCACCCGTCATGAATGTCTGAAAGCTGATGACTTCGTTTGCCGAAATATGGGCCCATTTGGTGTGGGTTCCGGGCAGGCAGAGGACGCCGTCCCAGCCGGGGTTTTGCGCCAGAAATCCAGCGATCTGGGTTTCTTCGCCGCGCATCACGTCTGCCGGATCGGTTTGGCGAATGCCGGGGATGACATGAACTGTGAGCCCCGAACGGAGTGTCGGGGCGGTGACCATTCTTGACGGGCATACCGCGCAGGGCGTTGTTTGATAGGGCGCCTCGACCCAGCCTTGGCGCGATCCGACCATGCCGCAGGCCACGACTGTCGCCGCTTTCTTAAGCCAATCTGCACAGGATTGAGTTAGCACAGCATCGTATTCGGATGACGCTAGGGAATTCATTCCATCGGCGGACGTGCGTTCGCCCAGCACCGTGCCATCCGCCCCGATCGCCCAAAATCGGACGTTGGATGTTCCCCAGTCTGCTGCAATCCATTCAGGTGTCATACGCGATGTCCTTCCAAGACCCACATGGTCTCTGGGAAGGACCATGGCAAGGTGAGACCGTGATGCATCAGGTAGGCGCCGGAAAGTTTGGTGGCGCCTTCTTTCAGCGCGGGCGTGCCGCGTGACAGGGTCGGGGCCGATGTGCGGTTGATCAGGGACACGTCGTACATGGCGGTCGGGGCCAGACTTGTCAGGCGCAGCGGACGCGGGGCGATTTGCGTAGATGTTGCGGCTTTGCCTGCGAAAACGACGAACCGTTCGCCGCTCGGTGGCATCTGCTGTTCTGCGATAATTGCCGGATCGGGGCTGTCGAGGCGCAATATGTCGGCGTTTTCCATCCAGTCGCGGTTGTGTTTCCACCAGCTGGTGACTTCTGTCAAAACAGCGATTTCATGGTCATCCAGTTCACGCGGGTCCATTTCGAACCCCATATGCCGCTGTGCTGCGACCCAGGCGCGAAACGAAATGTCGAGCGTACGGCCGGAGGTGTGACAGCGGCGCGGACCCACATGCGATCCGGTGATCGACAAGGGCAAGAACAGGGCTGCGTTGTGTTGGATGTGCAGCCGTTCGAGCGCGTCGTTGCTGTCTGACAGCCAGACGCGTTGTGTGCGTTTCAGGATGCCGAAATCAATGCGCCCGCCGCCCGACGCACAGCTTTCAATATCCACATCGGGGAATGCGTCGCGCAGACGGTCAATCAGCTCGTATGACCCGCGGGTTTGTGCCGCGTCGGGCATCGGCAGCACGCGGTTGTGGTCCCACTTGATGTAGTCGATGTCGTGGCCTGCAAGGATCGCAGCCATGCGGGTGTAGATGAAATTGCGCACCTCTGGCAGGGCCATGTTGAGGGCCTTTTGCTGACGGCCCAGCGTCTGGTCTTCGCTGCCCAGTGCCCAATCGGGGTGGGCGCGGTGGATGTCGCTGTCGGGGTTGATCATTTCGGGTTCAAACCAGATGCCGAACGACATGCCAAGCCCGCGCACATGATCAATGAGCGGCGTCAGACCGTCGGGGTATTTGCGTACATCGACTTCCCAATCAGACAGCGCGCGGGTGTCATCGTCGCGGTTGCCAAACCAGCCATCGTCGAGCACGAAGCGTTCCGCGCCAAGGGCTGCGGCGCGGTTGGCGATGTCTGTCAGCACGTCAAGTTTGTGATCGAAATAGACAGCTTCCCAGCAGTTGTAATGCACGGGGCGCGGGTTCTTGGGTTTAGGCCACGTGACAATGCGGTCCCGCACGTGGCGCTGAAACGACACAGCACAGCCGTTCAGGCCGGTGTCGGAATAGGTCATGTATAGCGGCGCTGTGCTGAATTGCGTCGCGGCTTCTGGTTCCATGCGGGCCGCGTGGCCCCATTGGATTTGGCGGCGGCCATCGGGCAGTTCTTCGGCGACCATGCGGTGCCCGCCCGACCAGCCGTAATGAAACCCGTAGGCTTCGCCGTGGGTATTGGTTGCGCCAACGCAAGGCACGATTAGACCGGGGAAATGCTCGTGTCCGGTGCGCCCTGTGCGGTTTTCACGATAACGGATGCCGGGGGACCACGGCGTGCGGTTCGTTTCAAATTCACGACACCAGCGGCCTGAAAAATCAATCATTTCATCCGACAGTTGCGGTGCAGGCATCACAGGGGCGGCAAGCCAGTGCAGATGCACGGGCGCATCGGCCTGAAGGGTTGTCTTGGCGCGAATGATGTAGGTGTCTGGATCGGTTTCAAATTCAAACATCAGGGTCAAACCGTTGTCGGAGTCGCGGTATTTCAGGATCAGGCCTTTTTCGTTCTCGGCCGATGCGAAATGGAATTTTGGTAGCAACGGCGTGCCGTCTTTACGGCGCACGATCAGGCCGGGTTGACCGGGGAAGGTGCGCGATGCCTCAGGACACAGCGACAGGTCCGGATTTTCATCCAACATGCCACCTGTAACATCAATGGCATTGGCCGCGTGCACCGCGGACAGGTCTTCGTCCTTGGGCAGCATTGCGCCCCAATAGACCACTTCTGGCAAACGCTCGCGCGTTGCAGCCAGAACCAGTGTCTGACGGCCATCATCCAATCGCCATGTTTTCATTACTTGACGGCTCCGAGGGTAAGGCCCGCGATGAAGTGCTTCTGCATCAGGAAAAACATCGCGACGGGGGGGAGGGCGGCGACAATGCTGCCTGCGGACATCAGGTGATAAGCCGAACGGAATTGGCTGTTGAAGCTGGTGATACCTGCGGTGACTGGCTGGCTGTCGGGCCCTTGGGTCAGCACGATCGCCCAGAAATAATCGTTCCAGATGAAGGTAAAGATCAGCACGGACAGGGCGGCGAGTGCTGGTTTCATCAGGGGCAGCACAACATAGACGAAAATGCGCCATTCGGACACACCTTCAACGCGGGCCGCTTCGATCAATGCAAACGGCAATTGGCGAATGAAATTGCGCATGAACAGCGTGCAGAACCCGGTCTGGAACGCCACGTGAAACAGGATCAGACCCATTTTCGTATCATAAAGGCCGAGGTTCAGCGTTAGGTCGCGCACAGGGACCATCAGGATCTGGAACGGCACAAAATTGCCCGCAATGAACATGAAAAAGATCAGCAAGTTGCCGCGAAACCTGTAAACGCCCAACGCAAAGCCTGTCATCGACGACAGGATGACCGCGCCGATAACTGTCGGCACTGTGATGAATACCGAATTCAGTAAATAGCGCGGCATGTCACTTTCGAAGAAAACCTTGCCGTAGTTGGTGAACATCTCGAACGAACTGGGCATGCCCCAGTAGTTGCCGTTGACGAAATCCGCCTCCGGTTTGATCGAAAAGATCGCAACGGCGATCAGCGGCAGCAGCCAGATGACCAGTACGACGGGCAACAAGGCCTGATAGCCCAGCTGCCATTGGCGGGAGCGTTTTTCTATTGGTGTCGGAAACATCAGCGCGCCCCTTTTTCGTCTTGGTACATGGACCACAGGAAGTAGGTGATGAAGATCAGCATCAGGAAGAACAGCACCACAGCAATCGCTGCACCGTAGCCCATGCGGAATCCGAACTCGGAGAGCGACTCCTCGAACATATAAAAACTCAGCACGCGGGTGGACCCGAAGGGGCCGCCGTTGGTCATCACAGCGATGAAGTCAAACGAGCGCAGAGCGCCGATGATCGTCACCACGAAGGCAATGAAAGTGGCCGGTTTCAGTTGCGGCAGGATGACATACCACAACATCCGCGCACCCTTGGCACCATCCAGACGCGCTGCCTCGACCTGTTCGGGATCAACAGCGTTCAGACCGGTCAGATACAGGATCATGCAATAGGCCGTCTGCGGCCACAGCCCCGCCGTGATAATGCCGTAGGTCGCGGTGTTGGGATTACCTAAGATTCCGCCAGAAACATCGATGCCAACTGTGCCGACGATGATGTCGAAAAGCCCGTCGTTGGGCAGGTAGAACCACGAAAACACGAGGCCAACGACCACCTGAGAAATCACGAACGGAAAGAAAAACAACGACTTATAGAGCCGGATGCCGAACACTTTCTGGTTCAGGAACAATGATATGAACAGCCCCATCGGGATCGCCAGCAGGTATAGAGCGAGCCAGCGCACGTTGTTCCAGAAAGAGATACCGAACTTGCGATCCCCCCCCAGAAGACGTTCGTAGTTCGCCGTCCCGACCCATGTCTTTTCGCCCAGACCGTCCCATTCATGGAACGAAATCCAGAACGACTGGAAGATCGGGAAAATCACATAGAGCGCGAAAAAGATGATGCCGGGGATCAGGAAAAGCCACGGGGTAACGGCGATTTCGTTGCGCTTGTACCAGCTTCGGGTGGGGGCAGTGGTCGTGGTCATGATGGTCTCCTGACGGGTCAACACATGTGAAAGGCGCGAAGCGGCGGCTTGCAGATGAGTTGGAGGGAAGTAGGGCAGGTCCCGAAAGGCCTGCCCCAAATTTTGGTTACTGGTAGACGCGCTGGCGTGTCTCTTCGAGGCGCTCAAGGATGTCGTCCAGATTGTCTGGGAACACCATGAACTCCTGCAGGCCTTCCATGCCGGAAGATGCCATCTCAGCAGGGAAGTCGCGGTCAAAGAACTGCATGATGCCGCCAGATGCGTTGTCGGACAGCATCTCAAAGCCTTCCTGGATGAACTTGTCATCGGACACGGACGCGGATGCGTTCACTGGAAGCTGACCGAGGGCGTCGCCGCCATTGATCTCGCCCTGAACATCAGCAGATGTGACATAAAGCAGGAATGCTTTTGCCGCTTCTACGTTCTGTGCAGCCGCCGGAATGTGGAACGTATCCGTAGGTGCGTCTTCGGCTGGTGCAACGTCAGGGTTGATCTGCGGGAACTGGTAGAAGTCCAGCTGATCGTCCGTCAGGCCGCCATCGCGGAACGCCGCAACCGCAAAGTTACCCATCAGGTAGGCTGTCGCATCGCCGTTCAAGAAGGGAGGAATCGCGTCCTGCCAGCTCATGGACTGGTGATCGTCGATGAAGGCACCCATGTCGATCAGCTGACGCCAGTTTGCGAACGTGTCGCGCACGCGCTCGTCTGTCCATTCTACTTCGCCATTGGCGAGCTGGATGTGGAACTCATAGCCGTTGGTGCGGGAGTTGATGTAGTCGAACCAACCGCCAGCTGTCCAAAGGAACTTGGTGCCGATGGTGTAGCACTTGCGGCCAGAGTCGATGATGACCTGACAGTTCGCCAGTTCCTGATCCCAAGTTGCCGGTTCTTCTAGACCCAGCTCCTCAAAGATGTCTTTGCGGTAGTACACGCCCCATTGGTAGTACGTGTAAGGCACGCCCCACTGGGCGCCGTTCAGTGTCATCGCACCTTTGGTGGACGCAAGTGCGTCCATCGCTGGATCTTCCCACAGATCGGAGATGTCCATGAACAGGCCAGCATCGACGTATGGTGTCATACGGGTTGCGGCGTACCAGTTCACAACGTCTGGTGCATTTGCGGACAGCGCGTTGCGGATCTGTGTTTTCCAAGCCTCACGGTCAACGATCTCAAGTTCGATGTTCAGGTCCGGGTTCAATGCGCCAAAATCGGCGACCAGACCTTCCATCACTGCGCGTGGTGCAGGGTTAGACATGTCTGAAACGATACGAAGTTCACCGGCGAGCGAATGCGCGTCGGCGAAGGCGGATGTCGATGCGACACCCAGAGCAAGCGCCGCAGCGGATGCTTTAATAATGGAATTCATGGTTTCCTCCCTTAGATTCCGGCATCAAAAGTTCCATTAGTTGAAACTTAGTTTTGAATATTGAAATTTAATCTCGAATCGCCCATGCTTGTCAATACTGAGGTTTGAGGATTTCGGGATCTAAGGAGGACATCGTGGCTGCATCAGGGGGCGGAACCGTCGGTAAAGCGTTAGAAGTATTGGATAACGTGGCGTCTTATGGTCGCCCTGTCCGTTTTTCTGAACTGCAGGGCGCGTCGCGATTTCCCAAGGCGACGCTCTACCGATTCGTTCAGACGTTGACCAATCAGGGCATGCTGGCGTTTGATCCTGACCGCGGAACCTATGCTCCGGGGATGCGGTTGGTCCGTTTGGCCCATGCCGCTTGGCAGACGGCGTCGCTGGCGCCAATCGCGGCAGGTCATATTGATCGCCTCAGCGCGGATGTCGGTGAAACGGTTCATCTTGCGCAGCTCGACCATGCGCAGGTGATCTATGTCGACAAACGCAACGCCGCCGATCCGGTGCAGATGTATAGCCAATCCGGTAAGGTCGGGCCGGCCTATTGCACGGGCGTGGGCAAGGTGATGATGGCGTATCTGCCCGAGGCGGATTTGGTTGACGCGCTGGGCCAGCAAAGCTTTCACCGCTTCACCGACACCACCCACACAACCGTCGAAAGCCTGCGCGCCGAACTCACCGACATCCGCGCCAATGGCTACGGGTTTGATCGCGAAGAACATGAACCCGGGATCATTTGCATCGCGCTGCCGATCCTGACCGAAACGAACCGTGCTTTGGGGGCCATTTCGGTGACCAGCACCACAACCCGCACCAACCTTGCGGGGCTCGAAAGCCTCGTTCAACGCATCCGCACGACGGCTGAGGCCATCGCGAAAGACGCCAGCTCATGGCACTTTCCGATCCCAGCCAGATCATCCTAGGAAGGAACCAACATCATGTCTGGTGTAACGCTGAATAACGTGATCAAGAAATACGGCGACGTTCAAGTGATCCACGGGATCAACCTTGAAATCGAAGACGGTGAGTTCTGCGTCTTTGTCGGCCCGTCAGGTTGCGGCAAGTCTACGCTGCTGCGGATGGTTGCGGGTCTGGAAGAAACGACAGGCGGAACCATGAGCATCGGGGAGCGTGACGTGACCCGCATGGACCCGTCCGAGCGTGGCGTGGCAATGGTGTTCCAGACCTACGCGCTTTACCCGCATATGACCGTTAAAGAAAACATGGGGTTCGGTCTGAAGATGAACCGCCACCCCAAAAAAGAGATTGAGGAGAAGGTCGCGGAAGCGACACGGATCCTCAAACTCGAAGACTATCTGTCGCGCAAACCTGCGGCTCTATCGGGTGGTCAGCGCCAGCGTGTTTCGATTGGCCGTGCGATTGTCCGCGGCCCCGAAGTGTTCTTGTTCGACGAACCACTGTCAAATCTTGATGCTGAATTGCGCGTTGAAATGCGGGTGGAAATCGCGCGTCTGCACAAAGAAATCGGTGCGACGATGATCTATGTGACCCACGATCAGGTCGAAGCGATGACGCTGGCCGACAAGATCGTCGTGTTGCGCAAGGGCATTATTGAACAGGTCGGTGCGCCGATGGATCTGTACCGCGACCCCGACAACAAATTCGTCGCTGGTTTCATTGGCAGCCCTGCGATGAATTTCATGAATGGTGTTGTGGGTGACAACGCGGTTGAGGTCGCAGCCTTGAAGATGACTGTGCCGGCCACGATTGCGCCAGCCTACAAAGGGAAATCTGTCAGCGTTGGTTTGCGTCCTGAACACCTTATGATTGATCCAACGGGCGATGCGATGCGGGTTGATCTGACCGAAAGCCTCGGCGGGGTGAGTTATGCCTACCTCGTCGCTGAAACCGGAGAGCGGCTCGTCATCGAAGAGCGCGGTGATGAGCGGGTGTCTGAGGGCCAAATGGTCGGGCTGAGCTTTGAGAACAAACGCGTCTTTCTGTTTGACGCAGAGACCGAACTGCGCATCCGCACGTAGGCCAAACCAAGCCTTATCCATCGCGCCCTTATCCGCGGATAAGGTAAGGTATTGGAAAGGTTTGTTAAATTAGTATTAAGGGCGCGCTGCTTGGCGCGCCCTTTTCGTTAGCGTTTGCCGTAATAAAGCCCAACGACGTGTTCGGCTTCTGCAAAGAACAGCCAACGTGCGGCAGAGACACCGATTAGGTGGCTTATGACGGCCAAGCCCGCAAGAATGTGGGAGTGGCTGAGCAGCAGCAGCACAAGCGGCAGCGCGACCATCAGAACAATCGCGATAATGCGCAGTTTGAGCGCGTGTTTGCGGCCGATCACGTAGACGAATTCCTTTAGAAGATAGTTCGTCCCTGTATGGGGCGGTTCGAACGCCCGAACCTCGCCGCGTGCTCCCAGACCCGTTGCCGTCGCGATGGTCGTCCCAGACCTTGCCAGCGCCGTGTCACCCAGCACCCAGTGCGCGATTTGCGCCGCCCCCGCGAGGACCAGCAGCGGCATCGCAAGGGGTATTTGCCCGGCCAACAGTGCACCCCCAGCAATACAGATTGTCAGGAACATCGCTGGCGTGGTGAAATTATGCCAGCGCGGCACTGTCTTCATTTGTGTGTAGATCATTGCGGTCGTGAACACCGTGCCGATAGACAGAGCCGCGCCAATGACGCCTAAGACGTCCCAACGGGTGCCAAAAAACACAAGGCCTGCACCATAGATCGCCATAATAATAAGGGCGGAAACGGCACAAATGCCTTCGCGTGACAGCCAGCTGGACCGCCACTGGCTGAACGCCTTAAGCGCGCGTTCGGGATGGCCGAGGTGGAAAGTCGATGCGATCAGCCCGCCGACGGCCAGCAGATAGGCGATGGCGAAAAACACGAACGCGACCCAGCCCGTGGGGGCGGGCATGCCAAGGCCGAGGAACGCCAGCAGACCAAAGCCAAGGCCGGAGAGGGTCGAGAACAGAATGACGGATGGTGCGGGATGCATTAGTTTGACCCTCCCTTCGTGTTGCCCTTTGAAGACCCGGGCATCGATTCCAGTGCCTTGTCGAGCCAGCCAAGGAAGCCCGTCGTTTCTGTCGCGATAGGTTCAAGGAACGGTGCGAGGATATCGACGTCTTGGCTGCGGTCACGGTCTTTGACGCGCGGTGGCAAGTATTTGTTGACGGGCTTGGTGCCCATTTCGGGCATTAGGTCCATGCCGCCGCGTTCTGCGGTCAGTTTGGACACGTTTGAGTCCGGGTCCGCGAAGTCCCCGAAGTGGCGTGCGTTAGATGGGCAGGTGCGCACGCAGGCCGGTTCGCGGTCACGTTCGGGCAAGTTTTCGTTGTAAATACGGTCAACGCAAAGGGTGCATTTCTTCATGACCTTCGCTTCGGCGTCCATTTCGCGCGCACCGTAGGGACAGGCCCACGCACATAATCCGCAGCCGATGCAGTCTTGTTCATTGACCAAAACGATGCCGTCTTCGACACGTTTATAGCTGGCACCGGTCGGGCAGACGGTTACGCAAGGCGCGTCTTCGCAGTGCAGACAGGATTTGGGGAAATGGACCAGTTGCGCAGGCGCGGCGCCTTGGCCAAGATCGGGGGGCTGGATTTCATAGCTGTGCACACGGTTGAGGAATGTCCCCGTTGGATTTTCGCCATAAGGGTCCTGATCGCTCAGCGGTGCGCCGTAGTTTTCCGTGTTCCAGCCTTTGCATGAGATCACGCAAGCATGGCAGCCGACGCAGGTATCAAGGTCAATCACGAGGCCAAGTTTTTTGGCGGTTGAGGTCGGTAAAGTTGTCATGTGGTGGCCCCTATGTGGATGGGTTGGGTCATGCTGATGGGGTCTTCGGCTGCCGCGTCCCATGTCGCGACGAACCAGACGAAGCTGCCAATCATAAGCGCGAGGGCGGCAAAGATGAGGATGAGTGTTCGCTTCATTTGCCCACCTTCCATGCTTGGGATTTCGGCCCCTTTCCAACGGGGGACTTTTGCGCGAGTGTGACCGGCTGGGATTCCGCAGGGGTAGTTGTTTTTTCGATCTTAACCCGCAGGTCGAACCATGCAGCTTGTCCTGTGATCGGATCGGAGTTGGACCAGCGCATTCCGTCAGCTTTTTCAGGCAGAAGTTCGTGGATCAGGTGGTTGAGAAGGAAGCCTTCCGTTGCCTCGGGGGCCTTTTCATCCAAAGCCCACGCGCCTTTGCGTTTGCCGATCGCGTTCCACGTCCAGACTGTGTTTTCGTTTAATGCGGCCATGTGTGCGACGGGCACCGTGATGACGCCCGACGGGGATGTGACTTTTGCCCAATCACCGTCTGCAAAGCTGTGCTGCTCCCAAATCTTGGTCGGCACATACAGCGGGTTCAGCCCGTGAATTTGGCGCAGCCATGCGTTTTGCGTGCCCCATGAATGATACATCGCCATTGGGCGCTGGGTCAGCGCGTGGACGTTGAATTCGCTCGTGTCGATCAAATCATCGGACAGTGGCGCGTACCACATCGGCAGCGGGTCCATGGTGCGTTTGACCTGTTCGCGCAGATGGTCTGGCGGCTGCACACGGCCATGCCCCTCTGCCGCCAACTGCATGCGGCGCAGTGGTTCAACGTAGGGCGTGAAAATGTAGGGCTGTTCGCTGTCATAAAAGCCCATTTTCACCGCCCATGCTTGGTAGGCCATGTTGAAGGGTTTGTAATACGACGCCTCTTCGGGGACGTGGGACACCCAGAAGCCGCCGTTTTTGATGTAGCTGTCAATCTGGCCTTCGTTGGGGGCGCCGCGTCCTTCGGTCAATCCATTTTCGCCCATGCGAAAGCCTGCAAGCGGGCCAATTCCGGGGCGGCGGATGTGGTTGGTGATGTAGTCGGCGTAGTCTTCGTATTTCTGCGATCCGTCTTCGTTCACGAAACCCGGCAAGTCGAGGCGTGCACCAAGTTCGCACAGCACCGATTGGAACCCGCGTACGTTGCGGTCCGGTTCAATGACCGGCCAGCGGATTGCGTCTGCAACGCCGTCGGCTTCCGATATCGGCCGGTCCAAAAGCGAGATACAATCGTGGCGTTCAAGGTATGTGGTGTCGGGCAGGATCAGGTCGGCGTAGGCGACCATTTCCGAGGAATAGGCGTCCGAATAGATGATGCGCGGAATGACGTATTCGCCGGTCTCTTCATCTTTGTCGGTCAACATTTCCATCACGCCGGTCGTGTTCATCGACGAATTCCACGACATATTCGCCATATACATAAATAGCGTATCGATCTTGTACGGATCGCCTGCGTGGGCGTTGGATATCACCATGTGCATCATGCCGTGCGACGACAGCGGGTTGTCCCATGTAAACGCTTTGTCGATGCGAATGGCAGACCCGTCCTCATTCAGCATCAGGTCTTCTGGACTGTGCACAAACCCGAGGTGCGGACCGTTAAGCGCCTGACCGGGGGTGACTTTGCCGTGTGGTTTGGGGTGCGCTGTCGCGGGCTTGGGGTAGGGCGGTTTGAAACGCATGCCGCCAGGGGTTTCCACAGCACCAAGCACGATCTGTAACATATGCAGCGCGCGACAGGTCTGGAACCCGTTGGAATGGGCAGAAATACCGCGCATGGCGTGCATAGACACGGGGCGGCCGATCATTTTGGCGTGCTTTTTGCCGCGGAAATCAGTCCACGGGCGATCAAGTTCAATGGCTTCGTCAAACGCTACATGCGCCATATCCGCCGCTAGGCGTTTGATCCGCTCCGCCGAAATGCCCGTTGCGTCCGCAACCATTTCAGGGGCGTGTTTCGGATCAAGAAAACGATCCGCCATTAGATGGAACACAGGGCGGTGCGTGACGCCAGCGGCGCGGTGTGTGCTGGCAAGGTCGGGCTCGACACCTTGACCATTCCACGGCGCCAGATGGCCCGTGTTTTTGTCTATCACTTGCGGCTGGCCGTCACTGTCGCGCAACAACAGGCCGTTCTGATCGCTTTTGGGGTCCTCATTGACGATGCAGGACGCATTGGTGAACCGCGCGAGGTAGTCGAGATCGAGCTTACCTGCTTTGAACAATTCATGGATCAACGCCATGATCAGCAGACCGTCCGTGCCCGGTGTGATGCCGAACCAGTCATCGGCCACAGCATTGTAGCCCGTGCGGATCGGATTGACGCCGACCATGCGCGCGCCACGGCCTTTGATTTTGCCAATGCCCATTTTGATCGGGTTGCTGTCGTGATCTTCAGCGACGCCGAACAGCACGAACATTTTGGTGTGCTCCCAATCAGGCTGGCCAAATTCCCAGAACGCCCCGCCCATGGTGTAGATTCCAGCGGCGGCCATGTTCACCGAACAAAACCCCCCGTGGGCTGCGTAATTTGGCGTGCCAAACCCTTGCGCCCAAAGCGATGTGAACGACTGCGACTGGTCGCGCCCTGTAAAGAACGCCAGCTTTTCGGGGGCTTCTTCGCGGATCGGTTTTAGCCAGTCGGTGGCAATTGTCAGCGCTTCTTCCCACGAAATTTCCTCAAACTCACCCGATCCGCGCGGGCCGACGCGTTTCAGCGGGGCCTTCAGGCGCGACGGTGCGTTGACCTGCATGATGCCCGCAGACCCTTTGGCGCACAAAACGCCTTGGTTTACGGGGTGGTCCTTGTTGCCCTCAATATAGGCAACTTTCATTTGTCCATCAGGTTGGGCTTTCATATGCACATCGATGCCGCAGCGGCAGGCGCACATGTAACAGGTCGTCTTGCGGACCTCGTCTGAGACCTTGGGCGATGTGTCGAGGATCGGTTGATCTTTGGGCATCTGGGTGACCTTTCAGTTCAGGCGAATTGGGTGCGGATCAAGCCTAGCATAGCAAGGCCGATCAAAAGGATAAGGCAAAATGGGCGATAATACGGTGCTAATCGTTCGGTAAACAGCTGTTGTCCAAGGAAGACACCGAACATCGTTGGAATCGCGAAGAAAAGGCCGCGCGCAATGCCGGACATGTCCATAACGCCAAAGACCGTGAGCACGACCATAGATATGCCAGCGCTTAGGAACAGATAAAGCACCAGCGACGCGCGCATGACTTTGGCGGGCGCGTCAGCTGCCAAGACGTAAACTGCAACGACCATGCCACCGACCCCCGCCACACCGGACACCATGCCGGACAGGACGCCGGACCCGTAAAGACCGGGTTTCGTGGCCAGAAACGGCATGCGGATTTTGGCGAGCAGCGTGATCGCAAGAAGCCCGATCACCGCGAGGGCGATGGTTTTCGACGCTGCGACAGATATGGCGATAGTCAGCGCCAACCCGATGGGCCAGCCGATAGTGGCACCGATAACAAGCGCGTAGGTCATGGTTTTATCCGCGCCGTCCCAACCGTTCTTGAGCATTAGGATCGAAGCGGACATTTCCAGCCACCACAGCATCGGGAGCAGCTCGATTGGCGGCAGGATAATCACGGCCGTCGCCATAACCATGGCCGACAATGCAAAGCCCGAAAATCCACGCACGATCCCCGCAAGGATTGCCAGCCCGATCAGGATCAGGAATTCGCTTTGCGTCAGCGCGGTGGCTTGCAGGATCCAATCCACTATGCGGACGCAATCGATGTGGCGTCCAGCGCGATCTGGCGTTCTTCGTCGGCGTTGATCACATGCACAGGTACGTCACCAAGAAACGCGAGGTGCGCCATGATTCGGTTGCGGATGTCGGCGGAATTCTGACCGATGCCACCTGTAAATGCGACAGCGTCAAGGCCGCCCATGGCAACGACGGCGCTGCCCGCATGCCGCGCGGCCCAGTAGCAGAAATGATCGACAGCAAAGTTGGCTTGATCGGTATCAGCGGCGAGCAGAAGGCGCATATCGGTGGCACCGCCAAGACCCTTGAGGCCAGAGTCCTTGTTTAGGAGCCGCGATGCCTCAGCCGCGCCGTGAATCTCAGCCATGCGTAACACCGCCATGCCATCAATCGCACCGGACCGCGTGCCCATCGTCAGCCCGTCCAGCGGCGAATAGCCCATCGACGTTGCGACGGATTTTCCTTTGTGGATCGCACAAAGCGACGCGCCGGACCCGAGGTGGAACGCCAAAAGGCGATCAGGCAAGCGATCCTCAAATTGGGTGACGATCCACGCATACGACAATCCGTGGAAGCCGTAGCGTCGGATGCCCATGTCGCGGTCTTTTTTCGGGATCGCATAGGCTGTGGCGACAGGTGGATTTGTCGCGTGAAACGCGGTTCCGAAGCTCGCGTATTGCGGCAGGTCAGGGGCCAGTTTCTGCAGCGCACGAATGCCCGCGAGGTTGTTGGGGTTGTGCAGTGGCGCCAATGGCGTCGCCGCCTCGATGCCCGCAATCACATCATCGGTGATGCGACACGGCTGCACCAGCGATGTGCCGCCATGAACAACGCGGTGCGCAGCGGCTGTGAGGGTGTCGGCGGTGATGCCCTGCGCGCTGAGTGACCCAAGGATCGCGCTCAGCGCTGCATCGTGATCGGGTGCGGCGATGTCTTTGTCGTGTGTACCAAGCGTGATGTGGGCAAGTGGACCGCCGATCCCGCTGACCTGACCAGCCATGACTTCGGTCAGATCGGGCTGAAACAGCGCCACCTTGATTGAGCTAGAGCCTGCGTTGACGACAAGGATCATCAGCCAGCCGCCACGATTGCGCCAAGCGCGATGGACGACAGACGTGCCGCTGCGGGGTCCGCGCGCGATGTCAGCAGAATTGGAACCTTGGCGCCCATGACGATGCCGCCTGCGCAGCCGCCCGACAGATAGACGAAGGATTTAAACAGCGCGTTGCCCGAAACGATATCGGGCACGATGATAGCGTCGGCTTGGCCCGCGACCGGGTCGCCTGTCAGCTTTTTGTCCTGCACGGCTTTGGGTGACATGATCAGATCGAACGCCAGCGGGCCGGAAAAATCGGCGTCGCGGATGTTTTCAATCGCCCAGTCACGCAGCTCTCGGCCTTCCGTTGATGACGGGACAGCCTCAATCGGGGATTCCGTGGCAGACAAGAATGCGACCTTGGGGCGCGGGTTGCCAATTTTGTGCAATAGATCGACGACTTCGCGCGTTGCGTCTTTGCGGGTGTCGATGTTGGGGTGCACGTTGACCGCCGCGTCGCTGATTGTGATCGACCCCGACCCATCCGGTGTGGTGATATGGAAAATATGCACGAAGCGTTTGCCGGTACGTAGGCCGGCATCGCGCGATACGGCGGCGCGCATGAATACGTCGGTGTGCAACTGGCCTTTCATCAAGACGTCAGCGCGCCCCTCTCCGCAGGCCATAGCGGCGGCGTTGCCTGCTTCGATTTCGCCGGTCGTGTTGATGATCTCGTATGGGGAAATGTCCCAACCCAGCTTGTCAGCTTCGGCTTGGATCATATCGCGTTCGCCGGTGAACAGCGGCACCATCATGTTGGCCTGCGTGGCTTCCATCGCGGCGAGCATCGGCAATGGCGCGCCGGCGCGGGCAATCGCCACACGCGGGGTGGGCGCGTCCTGCGCTTGACGGATGAGAAGTGCGGGGGCGTCGGCCACGGCGTCAGACAGGAAGGATGACATTGAAACGAGGCCTTTCGGAATTGGAGAACCGAGGCGGAGTTTCCCCCGCCTCGGCACAATCTTGCAAGGGCTATTAAGCCATTGTTTGCTGACGCATGTCGTCTTTAGAAATACCGGCCACTTCAACAGGCTTCTTCATGGCGTCGCGACGGAATGGATCGCCAAGTTCTTGGTTGATCATCGCCTCGATCAGCGTGGTGATGCCGTTTTCCATCTGGTCCTTGATCGCTTGGGCCAGTGCCGCTGTCAGTTCGTCCTGTGTGCGTGCAACGACGCCTTTGAGACCACAGGCGTTGGCGATGCCAGCATAGGACACATCTTCGTCCAGCTCGGTGCCGACAAAATTGTCGTCAAACCACAGCGTTGAATTGCGCTTTTCTGCGCCCCACTGGTAGTTGCGGAACACGATTTGGGTGATTGCAGGCCAGTCGCCGCGACCAATCGCAGTCAGCTCGTTGACCGAGATGCCGAACGCGCCGTCGCCAGCAAAGCCGACAACCGGAACGTCTGGGCGGCCGATTTTCGCGCCAACGATGGACGGCAGACCGTAGCCACAGGGGCCGAACAGACCGGGGGCGAGGTACTTGCGGCTCTCGTTGAACGACGGGTAGGCGTTGCCGATGGCGCAGTTGTTGCCAATATCGCTTGAGATGATCGCCTCAACAGGCAAAGCGGCCTGAATTGCACGCCATGCCATACGCGGTGCCATCCAGTCAGGTTTGGCTTTGCGGGCACGCTGGTTCCAGTCAGTGCCCGGATCGTCCTGCTCTTCGGTCATCGACGTCAGTTCCTGCGCCCATGCGGATTTTGTCTGTGCGATCATTGCCTTGCGGTCCTTGCGGCCCGCGTCGCCTGCGGTGTCTGTTAATTTAGCAGAGATCGCAGTTGCCACTTTGGCGCTGTCACCGACGATACCGACAGTGACCTTTTTGGTCAGGCCGATGCGGTCAGGGTTGATGTCGACCTGAATGATCTTGGCGTCTGTTGGCCAGTAATCAATGCCGTAACCCGGCAGAGTAGAAAACGGGTTGAGGCGTGTGCCAAGCGCGAGAACAACATCAGCCTTGGAAATCAATTCCATGCCGGCCTTGGAACCGTTGTAGCCCAATGGGCCAGCAAACAGCGGGTGGTTGCCCGGGAACGCGTCGTTGTGCTGGTAGCCAACACAAACAGGCGCGTCGAGGGTTTCTGCCAAGATACGCGAGGCTTCGATGCCGCCTGCGGACAGGATTGCACCAGCACCGTTCAGGATGACGGGGAACTTGGCGGAGGACAACAACTCAGCGGCCTTGGACACGGCATCCTCGCCGCCCTGTGGCAATTCAAAGTCGACAATCACTGGCAGGTCGATGTCGATGACCTGTGTCCAGAAATCGCGTGGCACGTTGATCTGTGCGGGGGCAGACGCACGTTTCGCCTGCATGATGACACGGTTCAACGTCTCGGCGATGCGCGATGGGTCGCGCACTTCTTCTTGGTAGGCAACACAGTCTTTGAACAGGTTCATCTGTTCCATTTCCTGAAAACCACCCTGACCGATGGTTTTGTTGGCCGCTTGCGGTGTGACCAGCAGCACCGGTGTGTGGTTCCAGTACGCGGTCTTCACGGCGGTGACAAAGTTGGTGATGCCAGGACCGTTCTGCGCGATCATCATCGACATTTTGCCAGTGGCGCGGGTGAACCCGTCGGCCATCATGCCGCCAGTTGTTTCGTGCGCACAGTCCCAGAATTTGATGCCCGCATCAGGGAAAATGTCCGAGATTGGCATCATGGCAGAGCCGATAATCCCAAATGCGTTGTCGATGCCGTGCATCTGAAGTGTTTTTACGAAGGCTTCTTCGGTCGTCATTTTCATTTTGGAATCCCTTTCGGTGCAAGTTTGCGTGTAACATATGGCTTTGGCGATGGGCGAGTTAGGTCCAGATGGATCCCAATTTTAGGACCAGCCAGTCAATTATTAAGACTTATCGTCTCATTATGGGCTGACTTTGTCGAGTCAGTTCTAGAGTCAGCCACACTGCGCGCGGTGTTAGTTTATCTCGGCGAGTGTTTTTGCTAGGATTTCGACGCCGCCTGCGATCCGCGGTGTCGGGATCGAACTATAGGCAAGGCGGTAGAAATTGTTCGGCGCAGAGGGGCCGCTAAAAAACGCGTGCCCCGGTTCGATCAGCACACTTTTTTCCGCAAGGCGCTGGGCAAGGACGCGGGTGTCCACATGTTCGGGTGCGCGCATCCACAACGCTGATCCGCCAAAACTGCCCGCCCCCGCAACCGTCAGACCGTGTTCAGAAAGTGCGGTGTCGATGGTTTTGCGCCGATCATGGTAGGCGCGGCTCATCCGACCAACAAGGGCGTCGTAATGACCGCGTGACAGGAAATAGGTGACGGTGCGCTGGATGTGGCCGGGGGGGTGGCGCAGCACGGACGCGCGCAGGGCGCGGGCCTCGCGGATGAAAGGTGCAGGGCCGACGAGGTAGCCCAGACGCAGCCCGGGAAATAGCGATTTTGAGAAACTGCCCACATAGATCACGCGGCCGTTTTTATCGAGGGACTTCAGCGCGGGGGATGGCGGTTTCAGGAACGACATTTCAAATTCATAGTCATCTTCGACAATCAGAAAGTCATCTTGTTCCGCTTTATCAAGCAAAGCGCGACGGCGCGACATCGGCATCGTCGCGGCGGTCGGGCATTGGTGGCTGGGGGTCGTGAAAACCACATCTGTTTCAGGCGGCAACGCGTCGGGCGGCAGGCCATCCTGATCGACAGGGATCGCGTGCAAATGGCAGCGCGATTGTTCCAGAATGCCACGCAAAGCGGGATAGCAGGGGTCCTCGATCGCGGCGGTGCGGCGCTGGGTCAACAAAACCTGCGCCGTCAGCCAAAGCGCATTTTGCGCCCCCATCGTCAGCAGGATTTCATCCGGCTGCGCTAGGATGCCGCGACGGGGCAGGGTTTGGCGCGCAATAAAGTCGAGCAGTTTGGGATCGTCGCTGTCGAAATAGTCTGCGGTTAACGCGTCGAAATCCTTGCGGCCCAAAGCCTCAAGGGCACAAAGGCGCCAGTTGGCGGAATCAAACAACGTCGGGTCGGCCTGTCCGTAGATGAACGGATACCGGAATGTCGCCCAATCAGCGGGTTTTGACATGCCTTGCGTTGTGGTGAACCGCTGGCCGATGGCGCGGGTCCAATCAACGGTGCTGTGGTCGCTGCTGGTGGCGGGAAACGCGGGTGGTTCGGGCGCGTTTTCGGACACGAAATAGCCTGATCGACCATGCGCCACGATATAATCGTCTGCCAGCAATTCGGTAAACGCGAGGGTGACAGTGATGCGGCTGACGCCGAGGTGCACAGCCAGTTTGCGCGACGACGGCAGCTTTTCACCCGGTCGGAACCGTCCCGCAAGGATGCCTTCTGCGACCAATTGGCGAATTTGGGTCTGCAGGGTGCCACTGGCATCCGGTTGCAGAAAGAAGGTTTCGACGGGGAGAGCCATGGGGCTGTTCTAACTGGCCCCATGGTCAAGGTAAACTGGTCTTATCGCGCAGCCCTCGTCAAAAGACGGGGCGTCGCAATTTATTGCTGTTGCGCGACGGCTGCGGCAAACGCGCGGCTGTCCACTGCGAGGTTGGACTGCGCAAACGGAGTTTTATCGTCATCCGCACTGAAGAATTGGCTGTCGACCGCGATGATTTTCCATTCACCATCCACGTTAAGCAAGAACGGTGATCCACTGTCGCCTTGGGCCGTGTCACATTCGTGCAGGATCGAATTGTCTTCAAACGCCTGCACGATGCGGCAGCCTTGGTTGCCCGACATATTGTCGCCCGTGTCCCAAGAATAGCCAGCCTGATTGACCAGCAGACCGGAGCGTCCGATTTGTGACAGGTTCGCAGCGGTGAGTTCGTGGACTTCAAGATAGCCGACCTCATCCCCAAGGTTACGATCCAGAACGACCAGCGCCCAGTCGTGGCCATTGCCACCGCCCGCAGGCTGGGTTTCCGGAGAGTAGGAGGGATCAAAGACCGCGCCGATGACCTTGGCGTCGCCTTGTGAATTGCCCAACGACAGACCCGCTGAAAAGCTGACAGGTGTGAGCGTTTCATTGCCAGTATCTGTGACACAATGCGCCGCCGTCAGGACCAGAGCCGGGCCCACAAGCGTCCCCGTGCAGGTGCCGTCCTGCAAAGTAAGTGAGCCGATAGAGCGCCAAGGTGATTGTGTAACATCGACCAAGAAGCGGTCGTCGCGGCCAAAGAAATGGTTTTCCAGACCGGCTGGACGCGAACGGCCCAGGCAGTCAGCGGTGTCCGAAAACGGCTCACATGTGCCGCTGCCGCCAGAGGCTTCGTTGCAAATACCGTCAAAGGCGGTGGCGCAGGTGTCGGTGCGGTTGCGCAGATAGGCCACAGCGGCACAATCGGTCACATCCGTGCCGGAGGTGCAATTGTCGGCTCTTCTCCGCTTTGTTGAGTAAGAAAAGATGCCGACCATCAAGTAACCTATTGATATGTTAGGTTTCTGACAACTTTTCATAGGGCAGGTAAAGGCTTATCCCCTTTGCTCCGGCGGCACCTGATGTAGTGCGAAGCGGCTTGCCAATCTAGAATGTTCTGGTATTGTTCTTCCCATGCCAGCCAGATGGAAAAACGACAA
The DNA here is from genome assembly GCF_000155735.2 of Octadecabacter arcticus 238. Lineage (GTDB taxonomy): Bacteria > Pseudomonadota > Alphaproteobacteria > Rhodobacterales > Rhodobacteraceae > Octadecabacter > Octadecabacter arcticus. Next base: position 3,822,371 of record NC_020908.1, on the reverse strand, counting down.
ACCCATGTCCCGCCCCGCGTTCGACGCCAGGTTTTCTGATGAGGAAGCGTGTTCGCATTATCTGGTGGAACATCGTTGGCCTGAGGGCTTCGTCTGTCCTTCCTGTGGCACCTGCAAGGGCTGGCCGTTAAAGCGAAATCGCGCGACTTGGGAATGTGCCGGTTGCGCACGGCAGACATCCGTGACGGCTGGCACGGTAATGCACAGCAGCCATTTGCCGTTGCGAATTTGGTTTCTTGCCGCGCACATCATCACCAGCCATTCCAACGGCATGTCAGCGCTGCAACTTCAGGCGCAACTTGGCCTTGGCAGCTACAAGACGGGTCGCCATCGTCGCTCGGACCGATGGCGCTTCTCGGCGACCTCCTCTTGCAAAAGCTGCGGCGGTCGATGGTCAACCCTGACCGCAACCCCCTGAAAGACCTTGTCGAAATCGATGAAACAGAGATGCCGTTCCGGTCCCGGCATGATCCCGAGGACCGGCCAAAGGGTGGGCGGAGCCCGGTTGGAAAGATGTTTGTCGTCTGTGCCGTCGAGTTATCAAGTGACGGACATCCGCGCCGTATCAGGATGAAACACATTCCCGACGGCGCGTCAAAGACGCTGCACGGGTTCATTGGTCAGGCTGTAGAGCCTGGCGCTCACATCATCACGGATGGCTGGCTCGGTTACGAAAATCCTCCTGCAAACACGCATGAGGCAAAGGTCGTCAGCGGCAAGAAGGCACACGACATACTCCACTGGGTCCACCGCGTGTTCTCCAACCTAAAAACGTGGGCAAAAGGCGTCTTCCACGGCCTCAGAAAGTGCCATCTACAACGCTATCTCGACGAATTCGTGTTCCGCTGGAACCGACGGCGACACATGCGAAGCGCCTTCGACACGCTGCTGGGGATCGGTGTTGGTCTCGGGCCAGCGACATATCGTGATTTTGTTGAACAGCGCGCCTGAAGGGCCTCGTTCACGGCAAAAGCCACGCCCTATAAACCCACCAGACGTTACAAACTGATCCGATCCGCCTCTAAAGCCACAAGGGCAAGATTCTGCGCCGCGTCAACATGTGGGGCAACCGGACTAAAAGGGATAAGCCTTGGGCAGGTATATGACCATCGACATCTCGCAACATCTTTTACGCCTGAAGGGGCAACGTGTAAATGAAATTGAGCTGGCTGAAGACGGTGCGAAGGTTATTGTTCAGTGCAGTCGGGATGCCCGCAGGAGCGCTATAGACCCTGCAACCGGCAAGAAGGGTAGCATCAACCAACATATTCGCCGACAAGTAAACGACATCCCGTTTTTTGGGTATCCTTGTGTGATTGAGATTGAGCTAGCGCAGGTTTTTATTAGCAAGGGTGAGCGCCGCATTGAGGCGTGTCCTTTTGTTGATAAAGGGTGCCGTTTCACCCATCGATTTTGCCATCTTATCAGTGGATTGTGCCGTCATTTATCCATTCTGGCTGTCTCCAGGCATTTAGGTATACGATGGGAGACGGTAAAGAATATCGACAAGGCATACCTGATGGAAACGCTTCCTGCGCTTGATCCCGCACAGCTTGCTGGCTTGGAATACATTGGTGTCGATGAAGTGGCCCGGGCGAAAGGTCATGACTATATGACGGTGGTCTACGATATGGTCGGAGGGCATCTGATCTGGGTGGAAGCCGGTCGAACTGCCGAAGTTTTTTCAAGGTTTTTGAAACAGCTGCGGCCAGATACAGCCCATAAAATAAAGGCCGTGTCGATGGATATGGGGCCTGCCTACCAAAAGGCTGTCAGGGAGTCCTTGCCGATGGCCGACATCGTATTTGACCGTTTCCACGTCATGAAAAACTACAGCAAGGCTATCCATAATCAGCGTCGCCTTGAGTTCAGGAAGGCCGATCAAAGTGGTAAAGAGTTGATGAAGGGCACGCATTATCTGTTGCTCAAAAATGCGGATAAGTTGAATGAAAAACAAAGTAACAAGCTGCAAACGTTGCTGGAGAGCAATAGCAACCTGAATACGCTTTACGTCTTAAAAGAACAGCTTCAGGCTCTGTGGAGCGCCCCATCATTTGAGGGGATGTCAGAGCAACTGGAAAATTGGTGCCTGATCGCAGATCAGTCACACATGCTCTATCTGAAAAAGTTCGCAAAATCCCTAAGAAAACATTGTGTGGGCATATGCAACTACGCGAAACACAAGCTGACAAGCGCCAGGATAGAGGCTGGTAATGTCAGTATAGGAATGATCCGCAAACGAGCCAGGGGCATCAGGGATACCGAATACTTCAAACTCAAAATTAGACAATCATCCATCCCAGATAATCAATCTATACTCCCGCGCCTGAATTGACCTGAGGTTTTCCCCTCAAATCACTTTGTTTTCCTTGAGCGATATGACGCGGAAGTTGTCGGTGACGGTGTCGCGGAACTCTGGCTATTTTTCTGGCAGGGTCTTGCGGAAGAAGTCGAAAATGGCCTCTGTGAATTGGTTGAACGTTGCATAGTGCCGATTGTGGGTGACCCATTTGTGCATAACACCCCAAAGACGCTCGATCGGGTTGAGGTGCGGGGCATATGCTGGCAAGAAATGCAACTTCACCCGACGTTCTGGGCTGTCCAGCCATGGCTGTAGTATCTTGGCATGATGATAGCGGGCATTGTCGACAAAGACGTGGATGGCCGTCTTGGTTTGGTTGTTGCGTTCCAACTTTTCCAGCATCTGTCGGGTTGTCTGGGCATTGATCTTCTCGCCTTCCACAAAGGTGAACTGGAAAGTCTCAAGGTCAAGCGCGCCCTGAATGTTGAGCCGCTTGCGCCCTGATGTCGCCTTCAGGGCCGTCTTTTGTCCCTTGGGGAACCAACCATGGGCGGGGCGGCTCTGGTGTTCGGGGTGGACAGCGTCCGAAAAGACAACCATCTCATCTGCGGCCAACCCGTTCATCAGGGCCTCATATTTGGCAATAAACGCAGCCTGCTTGGCTTCATCGGCCTGTGCAGGCAGCAATTGTGGTTTCTTATACGCGAACCCCAGGCGGCGCATCAGCTTGGCGGCTCCCGACGTGCTGTAGTTTTGGTCGCACTCGGCTAGAACATAGGCACAGACCTCATCGGCATTGCGGGCAGGCTGCGCGGTGAAATGGGCTCTCACCGCCTGCTCTTGCACGACGGACAAATGACCCTGACGCTGGCTGTAGTCCTTCAGACCGAAAAACGATAGTCCCGCACCGGCAAAGGCAAATCGCCACTCCGTCAAAACTGTCGGGCCAATATCCAAAATCCGGCAAACCGTTCCGGCGTCTTCTCCTGCGTCCAAAAGAAGAAACGCGCGCGCCCGTTTCCAAACAAGGGCGTCAACTTTGCGGCGGCGGCAAAGCGCTTCAAGTGCTATGCGCTGCTCGTCGGATAAGGAGACTGTTTTGTATTGCTTGCTCATAAACTCAAAATACAGACTGAACCGCCTTTGGCCATGCGACGAAGTGAATCGCAGGCCCAAAATCGTCAGGTCAATTCAGGCGCAGAAGTATATGTTCTATTTGAAATCCTAGAATAACTCAACAAAGCGGAGAAGAGCCCAATTGTCGGTGCCGATGCCGGGTTCGTCACATTCGTTGTCATTGGCCCAACGACAGCTGTCTTCGCCGCCCAAAGCCATGGCGCGGCAATCGGTGGCGTCCGTGCCGACGTCGCAAAAGACTGTGCCGCCAAAGGTCACGTCGTCACATTCGCCGTCATTATTCCAGCGGCAGGTGTTGTTGCCCAAATTCAGGATCGTGTTTTCTGCCAGAAGCAGGCCGCGTGCGCGATCCAAAAAGTCGCTTTCGCGGGTGATCTGCTCAGCGGCGCAATCACTGGTGTCTAAACCGTCCTGACATGACCCAGTGCCATTGTAGCGGAATTCGTCACATTCTTTGTCGTTGGCAAAGACGCAACTGTCGTCGCGTATTCCTTGGCTGAGCAATGAACAGTCGGCGGTGTCGGTGCCCGCGTCACAATATCCTTGGCCACCGTACTGGGCCTCGTCACATTCGTTATCGCCGGCATACTCGCAGTTGTCTTGCGCCCAAGCTGGCGTTGCGACGGGGAGGGCAATGATGAAAGTCAGTGCAACAAGGAGGGACCGGAGCATACTAAAAACCTTTGATCTTGAAATGGTTGCCCCAGCCTGACGCAAAACAAGGGTTCAGGTCCATCACTGATCCTGAACCCCGTTCAATTGTTGCGACCGCCTAGCCGAAAACACGCCCCAACGCAGCGTCCACCGCATCAGTGATTTCGTCGATATCATCCGCCGTCGCAATCAACGCAGGTGAGAAACACAGCGTGTTGTTCTTGCCCGGGATGGATCGGTTTGTGGCTCCGATGATAACGCCTTGCTGCATGCAATCGGCAACGACCGCGCCGACGCGTTTTTCGTCCATCGGGTCTTTGGTGTCGCGATCTGTCACCAGTTCTGCGCCAATAAACAGACCCTTGCCGCGTACATCCCCGATGGCGGGGAACTTTTCAGCCAAGGCCTGCAAGTTGGCGACCATGCGGTCCCCCATGACAAGCGTGTTGGCCATCAGGTCTTCGTCTTCGATGATGCGCATATTTTCGAGTGCTGCTGCCGGACCTGCGGTGCAGCCGCCAAAGGTCGAAATATCGCGGAAATAGTTCATCGGGTCACTGCTGTCGTCTTTGAACAGATCGAACACGGCTTCGGTCGTGACGCAGCACGAAATCGCCGCGTAACCGGATGCCACGCCTTTGGCCATCGTCACAATGTCAGGCTTGATGTCGTAGTTCTGGTAGCCAAACCAGACACCTGTGCGCCCAACGCCGCAGACGACTTCGTCGATGTGCAGCAGGATATCGTACTTTTTGCAGATTTCCTGAACGCGGTCCCAATAGCCTTCAGGGGGCGTGATGACGCCGCCGCCAGCTGTGACAGGTTCAAGGCAAAGCGCGCCGACCGTATCCGCACCTTCGCGCAGGATCACCTCTTCGATTTGGTTGGCGGCCCAGACGCCATATCCCTCATCGGGTGCGCCGTCCTGTTCGTGCTTGCGGTATTCCATGCAATGGGGAACGCGGATGAACCCCGGTGCAAACGGGCCGTATTGCGCGTTGCGTTCGTCCTGACCGCCCGCCGACATCGTCGCAAGGGTTGATCCGTGGTAGTCGCGTTCACGATACAGGATCTTATGCTTTTTGCCGCCGTACCGTTTGTGGGCAATTTGGCGGACAATCTTGAAACCCTTCTCATTGGCCTCAGAACCTGAATTTGCGTAGTAAACGCGGGTCATGCCCGGCATCTTCGAGATCAGCTTTTCGGCAAACAGCGCGCCGGGGATTGACCCGACGGTGCCGCCAAAGAAGTTCATCTTCAGGATTTGATCGCGCACTGCGTTTGCAATGCTTTCGCGGCCATAGCCGACGTTGACTGTCCAGACACCACCCGCGACGGCATCAATGTGTTCTTTGCCATGCTGGTCCCAGACGCGCATGCCTTTTCCCTCTACAATGATACGCGGCTCACCGGTTTCAAACTGTTTGTGTTGCACAAGGTGGTGCCAGACGTGGGCGCGGTCGGCGTCAACTACATGGCTCAGGTCGTTTGCTGTCATGGTATCCATAGTGAAACCTCCGCATGGACTCAGGGACGCCACAAGGGCGCGATGTCATAGTATCACGCTTTCACTTTGCCGCAGATAGGGCCAGTCAGTTTGTGGCTTTAGGGCCAAAATGGATGCAGCCGCGGCGAAGAGTGAGGCGCGCATGCCGCAGATCCGATGCAAGTCGCTTGGGAAATGAGTGTGAAATCACCTAAAAGTTGCGCCCCGACTGGGGCCACTCGCCCCAAAAATGGACCAAGGCCCGCCCGAATTCTGCCAGAAACCCGATGCAAAAAGCGCTCTAACGTTATGTGAGTACTGTCAGAATGGCGTGGCCTAAAACGGTGTATCGGTTCGTGCGGCTTGGTCCACTGGGACTTGGCGCGATTTCTGTGGCGATTTTGGCGCTCGGATATTATTTACAGGTCGCTCAGAACGACCGCGACGGTTTGAAAGTGGCTGCCCTTGCGGCTGGCCCGCCGGCGTCCGTTGCGATTGAACAATTTAATCGAGACCGCGACATGACCCAATTGCGCGAGGTTGTTGTGCAGGCGCAGCCGGTTAGGGAATTGGCCCAGCGTCTAACGCTGCACAAAAATGCGGGTGATGATCACGTGTTTATGCTGCCCCTCGTCGCGACAGGATCAAGCACTGAGACAGACATTGTCGGCATCGCTTATTTCCCGTCCGCGACCGACGCGTTCGACGACATCACGCCAGCCTTGCTGATGACAGGCATGATCGGGTTCGGCGGTGTCGGCTCGATGATCAACTACAATGGTGAATTGGGCGGCATGGGCCAGTGGGACGAATTGACCGCCGAGTTCTTTGCGGATGCAGGTCTGATCATGCCCGCAAACGCGGTGATTGTCTGGCCATATATGGAAGGCCGCGACGTGGCGCTTGCCCCGGCTGCGGCTGGTGAGTTGACGATATTCGGGCTGCTGTCCAAGATCGCTGGTGTGATTGGTTTGTTGGCCTTGGCGAAGTTGGTGTTCACCAACAAGCCGGATGAGGTTCCTGAGGCGCCTGAGATCGCGGACGTACCCCCGATTCCTGTCGAAATGCCTGTCACCAAGGCAATGCCACTGTGGAAACAACGCAGCGGGTTCTTGGATGACAGCGCCACCGAACTGAGCCAAGATTTTGAACTCGCACCAATTGAGCCCGCCGACATTGAGCCAGATGTGCTTGATCCGACCCACGATAGTTCTGGGTTGCGCGAACCGCGCCGATGGTTCGGTGTGCGTAAGGTTCTGATTGGTCTTGTGGGCGGGATGTTCGTTCTTGGGTTGGTCTCGACAGTCTCCGATCTGATCGCGAAATCCACGCCTGTCGAAACTGTTGCCGTCCAAAGTTTTGAAGAACTGCTCGCCGAAGGGGTGGCCGCCGCAATCATCCCCGATGCCGACCCCGACCGCCACTGGACAGACATTGACGTCAGTTTTGTTGCGGAATGGGTCGTGGCGAAATGGCTGCTGGCGCTGTCGGGCGACACAGACGCGCTGATGACACTTCTTATGATCGGCGGCAGCATTTTCGCCGTGTCGATCATGGTCCCGATGTATTTGATGGTGCGTCGTTCGCTGCTGCCAAGAACCCGCATCGGCGGCATGGGTCTCAGCTAAGAACCACTTTAGAAATCTACCGTCACACCGGGCAAATTCAGCGACTTGATCAATTCGCGCAATTCTTGGCGCGCAGCGATGTTGGAAATGTTAAGCCCCTTCACGCCAATATCGCGCAGGTCCAGCAGCGTCAGGCCGCGCGGGAACAGTTCTCTAAAGACCACCCGTTCGTTGAAACCGGGGGCCGTGCGGAACCCGATGCGTTTGGAGAGCTTTGTAATCGCGGCCTCCATCTTTTGCTTGTTGACCATGTTCTGCGCACCTATGCGGTTGCGCACGACGACCCAGTCGATGGGTTCAAACCCTGCTTGCGCACGCAACTGACGCGCACTCCAGACCATCTGCGAATAAACCGCGGGTCCGGTGATCGTTTCGCCATCACTGGCGATATGCGCGAGCAGGTCAAAGTCGATAAAACTGTCGTTAAGTGGCGTGATGAGTGTGTCGGCCAGCGAATGGGCGACCTGTGATAGGCGGGTGTGGCTGCCCGGACAATCGATCAGAATGAAATCATTGTCAGGCTCAAGCCCCGCCACGGCCACCGACAGGCGATGGTCGAAAATGTTTTCACCCTCTTTCAGCGTCGAAGGATCGATTTCGGGCAGCTCGTGATAGGTGGGTGTCGGCAGGGTCAACCCCTTTTCACCGAGAAACTTGGTGCGGTTTTCGATGTAGCGGCCAAGCGTCTTCTGGCGCAGGTCCAGATCGAGCGTGCCAACCTTATGCCCCATGCGCGACAGTGCCGTTGCCACGTGCATCGACACGGTGGACTTGCCCGCCCCGCCCTTTTCGTTCCCCACGACGATAATATGTGCCACTGCCTGTGCCCCTATGTGCTGACCCGGATCGTTGTCCAGATCGTTGGGGTAACTATACGTCGCAGAGGACGCAAGGCAAAGAGGGATTGACTTGTGTGGCGCAAAGGCCCATTTGCGCAACAGGTTCGATGCTAGCTGCCGCGTGAGCAGGCGCATGAGACGCGCAAAGGTGCATCGACCTAAGGTTCCTTCCATCACGCAGGGGTGCCGCGCCAATCGGCGGGCTCCGTTATATAAACGGGCAGGGGCATTCGGCCCACCGTAGCCTTTGGCGTTATCCTTTTGCGATGCCGCAGCCGTTCGGGCCCGCGGCGTGACTTTTTTGCGGGTGCAGTTGTGCCCGCCCCGATCCAAGGAAAACACATGGATTTCGATATGCTGGGCCTCGCGCCCCGACTGATTGCTGAACTGAAAAGCCAAGGGATCGTTGATCCGACGCCGATCCAAGCACAGGCAATCCCACATGCAATGAATGGCCGCGACGTCATGGGCCTCGCCAAAACGGGCAGCGGTAAGACTGCGGCGTTCGGACTGCCGATGATTGATATGCTGCTGAAAGAGCAAGGCAAGCCCGAGGGTAAGACTGCCCGCGCTTTGATCCTCGCGCCAACGCGTGAGCTTGCCAAACAGATTCAAGAAAACCTCGAGGCCTATACGAAGGGCACCCACCTCAAGACCATGCTGGTCGTCGGTGGCGCAGGTATTACGGGTCAAATCCGTAAACTGGAACGCGGCGTTGACCTGTTGGTCGCCACGCCGGGTCGTCTGATCGACCTGCTGGAACGCCGCGCTGTGCGTTTGGGCGATACGAAGTTCTTGGTCCTCGACGAAGCGGACCAGATGCTCGACATGGGGTTCATCCATGCGCTGCGCCAGATTGCACCGCTGCTGGCCCCAGAACGTCAGACGATGCTGTTTTCAGCGACAATGCCGAAATTGATGGCCGAACTCGCGGGTGCTTTCCTTAAGAATCCGATGCGCGTGCAGGTCGATGCACCCGGCAAACCTGTTGAGCGGATTGAACAATCGGTTCACTTCGTCGCCAAGGCGGCAAAGACTGATTTGTTGCTCGAACTGATCGACAAGCACCGCGATGAACGCGCGATTGTCTTCGGTCGCACCAAGCACGGGTCTGAAAAGCTGCACAAGCTGCTGGCGAGCAAGGGCTTTTTGTCTGCGTCTATCCACGGCAATAAATCCCAAGGTCAGCGCGATCGCGCGATTACCGATTTCAAAGCGGGCAAGGTGACAATCCTGGTTGCGACGGATGTTGCGGCGCGTGGTCTGGATATTCCAGAGGTGAAGCACGTTTATAACTACGACCTGCCAAACGTGGCCGAAAACTATGTCCACCGTATTGGCCGCACGGCGCGCGCTGGTGCGGATGGCATGGCAATTGCGTTCTGTGCGCCCGATGAAATGGGCGAATTGCGCGACATCCAAAAGGCGATGAAGGCTGACATCCCAGTGGCCGGTGGTCGCCCATGGGAGAAATCCGAAGAAGAAGCCAAGCCCAAGCGCGGTGGCGGTGGCGGCGGTGGTGGCCGTCGTTTTGGCGGAGGTGGCGGTGGCGGCGGACGTCCGGGCGGCAAGCCTGGTGGTGGTCGCCCGAATGCTGGCGGCGGTCGCCCCGCTGGTGGTGGTGGTGGTGGCGGCGGCAATCGCCGTCGTAAGCCGAGCAGCGCTTCAGCGTAAATCGGCGCGCCAGTTGCATTTTTGGACAATTACGTTTATGTAAGTGTCCAAAGATAAAAAGAAAATTGGCAGTATTAGAATGAGATCCTCCCTGAACCGCGTTTTGCGTGACTATGTCGCGCCGATGTTTCGTCGCCCCAAAGGGTTGCAGGTCGCAGCCCTGTGCACCCGTGGCGTGGGCGATGATGAGCAGGTTTTGTTGATCACCAGCCGTGGCACAGGGCGTTGGGTTTTGCCGAAAGGCTGGCCCATTCGCGGTCTCGCGTCGTCGCAAGCGGCCTTGCAAGAAGCGTGGGAAGAAGCGGGCGTAAAAGACGCCACAGCGAAAGCCGAACCAATCGGCAGTTACGCCTACGACAAGACCATGGGCAGCGGATTGCCGGTGCCGGTTGAGGCACTTATTTATTCGGTCAGCGTCCAAGGCCTTGAGAGCGAATTTCCAGAAGCGGGGCAACGCGAGTTGCGTTGGGTCTCCCCGACAGAGGCCGCAAATTTGGTGGATGAGCCGGAATTGAAGTCGATCCTGAACGTGATGGCCCCCAAGGGTGCGTCATAAGCATTGATTTGACCCCCCGTAGCTGACAAACCTGCCGCCAACCTTGGGGGGCACTATGACCGACAACAATGACAACGGCGATTTGCGCCACCTCGACACGCTAGATCGAGATCTGGCGCGTTTTTCCCGACTTGAAATGGCGACACAATATGTAGCACGGCCCATCGTCGGTCCGGGCATTTCGCTGGTGTTCATTTTATTGGCAGGTTTGGGCGCTGCGCTGTTCTTTGGCCAGACCAACAATGCGATGATCGTCATCGTTGCGACCTGTCTTGGGGCTTATATGGCACTAAACATCGGTGCCAATGACGTGGCCAACAACATGGGTCCGGCAGTTGGTGCCAATGCGCTGACCATGGGTGGCGCGATTGCGATTGCTGTAGTGTTTGAAAGCGCAGGCGCATTGCTGGCGGGTGGTGACGTTGTCTCGACCATCGCCAAAGGAATTATTGCGCCCGAAAGCATGGGCGATCCTGCGACGTTTATTTGGGCGATGATGGCGGCACTGCTGTCGGCGGCGTTGTGGGTGAACCTCGCCACATACGTCGGCGCACCTGTGTCTACGACCCATTCGGTTGTTGGTGGTGTGATGGGTGCGGGCATTGCCGCCGCAGGCTTTGCCGCTGTCAGCTGGGACACCATGGGCGCAATTGCCGCATCTTGGGTGATTTCACCTGTTCTGGGCGGTGCTGTCGCGGCATTTTTCCTGTTCGTGATCAAATCACGGATCATCTACCGCGATGATAAGATCGCTGCGGCCCGTCGTTGGGTGCCTGTCTTGGTCGGCATCATGGCGGGTGCATTCGGTGCGTATCTGGCACTGAAGGGTCTCAAGAAGATCATCAAGATCGACATGCCGACCGCGCTGCTGATCGGTCTGGGGATCGCTGTTTTGGTCTGGCTGGTGATGATTCCCGTCATCAAAAAGCAGTCTGAGGGCCTTGAGAACCGCAACAAATCCCTCAAAGTGCTGTTTGGCATCCCGCTTGTGGTATCGGCGGCACTGCTGAGCTTTGCGCATGGCGCCAACGATGTGGCCAATGCGGTTGGTCCGCTGGCCGCAATCGTGCAAGTCTCGCAATCGGGTGATTTCACCCACGATTTCAGCATTCCGTTTTGGGTTATGGTCATCGGCGCGTTCGGTATCTCATTCGGTCTGTTTCTGTTCGGGCCAAAGCTGATCAAAATGGTCGGCAGCCAGATCACCAAACTGAATCCCATGCGCGCTTATTGCGTGGCCCTATCCGCGGCGATCACAGTGATTGTGGCGTCTTGGTTGGGTCTTCCCGTCAGCTCCACCCATATCGCCGTAGGCGGTGTGTTTGGCGTCGGGTTCTATCGTGAATGGGACGCAGAGCGCCGCTTGCGCAACGCCCGTGCCGCAACGTCGGACCGCCCCGCCTATTCGGTTGAAGAACGCCGTCGCCGCAAGCTGGTGCGCCGTTCGCATTTCATGACGATTATCGCAGCGTGGATCATTACAGTGCCCGCTGCGGCATTGCTGTCGGCGTTGATATTTTATGGCTTGGTGACTGTTGTCGGGGCAGGTTAACGCCGCGCGCCACATCGTTCTGGCCTGAAGGTGTGTCAGGCCATAAGGCCGTAGCGGTCACTTTCCTCAAAGACGTCAATGGCGCGGGTGCCTGCCGTAACTTTTACGCTGTGCACTACGCCCGATGGGATGTCGTAGTCATCGCCTGGCCCGTGGATCACGGTCTTGCCATCAATTGTCAGTTCCAGTTGGCCTGAAATCACCGACCCCCATTGACCCTTATGAGAGTGGGCCGGAAGCTCGAAGTCCTCATGAAACGTAAAGAACACGACCAGACCCGAATCCGATGCGATGGCGCGGGTCGTCACGATGCTTTGTGGGATCGGAACGTCGAGCGCCGGGAAATGATCCATAAAACCTGCGAATGACATAGTGCTTTCCTTTCGATGACTGCCTCAAGGATAGCATGGGCTTGCTGTATTGGAACGCCAAACGAAAAACGCCGCCCAAACAGGAGCGGCGTTTTCTATTCCAAAAGGCAGGGTTCTTAGAAGCCCAGACCTTCGTACTTTTTCTTGAACTTGGAAACGCGGCCACCAGTGTCCATCAGGCGCGAGGTGCCGCCAATCCATGCAGGGTGCACGGATGGGTCGATGTCCAGCTGCAAGCTGTCGCCCTCTTTGCCCCACGTGGATTTCATCTCTAGTGCCGTGCCATCGGTCATTTTGACTTCGATGACGTGGTACTCGGGGTGAATGTCTTTTTTCATCTCGAAGATCCTTACGCTTTGTCGGCGCTGGAAGGCGCACGGTAGTTTGTCTTTTCCACGATACGTGCGGACTTACCGCGACGCTCACGCAGGTAGTACAACTTGGCGCGACGAACGCGGCCTCGGCGTACAACAGTGATTTCGTCGATGTTGGTGGAGTACAGCGGGAACACACGTTCCACGCCTTCACCGAATGAGATTTTGCGAACAGTGAAAGAGCCAGCGATGCCCTTACCGTTTTTGCGTGCGATGCAGACGCCTTCGTAGTTCTGCACACGGGTACGTGTACCCTCGGTCACGCGGAAGCCGACGCGAATGGTGTCACCGGCTCTGAAGTCTGGGATGGTTTTGCCCAGTTCGGCGATTTGTTCCGCCTCGATTTGTGCGATCAGGTTCATGATCGTCTCCTAAATAGTCACGCGGTTTTCCGCGGATGTGAGGGCTGCCAGAGCTTCGGTCTTCATTGGGTCAAATACCGCTTTGATACGGGGCGCCCACCGGAGGTTTAACGGCCGTGCTTTGCCGTCTGGCGGGTTTCCGGTGAAGAGGTCGGAGTCATACCAAACAGGTCTACGACTCATAAGGGTCGCAGACACTGCAGCGTATAGGCGGGAGAGGTGTTTTGGGCAAGGGGGATTGGGACGTGACTGCGTCAATGTCCGCAAAGAGCCTACTCTACCGATTTCTGCGATGTAGCGAATATCAGCTTTAGGCTTCAACAAGGGTTTGCTTGACCCAATTTGTTAACACGACAAGACATTTCTTATCGCCGCTCTTTTGGACCGCCCGTAAAACTGATAATTCAATCGAATATCTATATGCACTTTGGAGGCGGAACATGGAACGTGTGAATTTCACCCAGATGAAAGATGGCACGAAGGAAGAATATGAATTCCTGACGGCTCACGAGATCGACTATACCAAAGGTACCGCGGACCGATTGATGCATGCTCTTGAGCATCTTGATGAAGGCCTTTCAGGATATCAAATCACCCGCTTAGGGCATTCGGCGCAAGCTGCGACCCGCGCTTGGCGCGACGGGGCGGACATCGATTGGGTCGTATCTACTCTTTTGCATGACATTGGGGATATTTTTGCACCGTACAATCATGATGAATATGCCGCGACTATCTTGAAGCCGTTTGTGCGCGAGCAATGCCGTTGGTGCGTCGAAACTCATGGTGATTTTCAGATGCTATATTATGGGCAACATCTGGAAGGATTCGATCAGAACAAGCGTGAACGTCATCGGGGTGCGAAGTATTTCGACGACTGTGCGGAATTCTGTGAACGGTGGGACCAGACCAGTTTTGACCCAGACTATGACACGTTACCGCTCTCATTTTTTGCGCCTATGGTACGAGACGTGTTCGCGCGCAAACCCTACGATCCAGAGGTCATGCAGGTCCCAGATCAACCTCTGACAGTGCCTCAAGCCGCTGCTGAACGTGCAGTTACTTAGTCCCGCTTTTGGCTTCAAATATAATCTTCCAAGCCGGACCTCATGCCGGTTCGGGACACGAGGCAGCACTAAGAGACCAGACCTATCCGGAGCAACTGTCTCCAAATAAGCTGCCTTTGGTGCCGCAGTCTCTTAGGTCGGTTTTGTCCTGCGATTTCAAATGGTTGACGCAACACTTTAGGATCTTCTCCGCTTTGTTGAGTAAGAAAAGATGCCGACCATCAAGTAACCTATTGATATGTTAGGTTTCTGACAACTTTACATAGGGCAGGTATATGACCATCCACATCTCGCAACATATTTTACGCCTGAAGGGGCAACGTGTAAATGAAATTGAGCTGGCTGAAGACGGTGCGAAGGTTATTGTTCAGTGCAGTCGGGATGCCCGCAGGAGCGCTATAGACCCTGCAACCGGCAACCGGCAACTGTATAGGTTCAGGTGTTTTGAGACTCACACGACTTTGGCCTGAGTGATTCGAATTTACTCCATTGGTGTCTTGCCTTTCAAGGCATGATGAGGCCTGAATGTGTTGTATTTATCGACGGCTTTTCGAAGTTCAAACCGCATCGCTCCTATGCTGTCGGCAATGAGATCACGACATGCATAGAACTCTTCGCGGAAGGTGCGGTTACCGCGCTCGACACCACCGTTGTATTTTGGCCTTGCTGGCGGCAGCACAATGAGCGGGATCTCCATCTGTTCGCACGCTGTCTCAAAATCGGCCATAAACTCAGACCCGCCATCGACTTGAATTGAGATGATCTTATAGGGAGCTATTTCCACGAGTTCTTGCAAAAACCGTTTGGCAGAGCGTGCCGTGGCATTCGAATAAACTTGCGCGTGGATATGCTTGCTACACCTCTCCCAGGCTTGAAAGTGTTTGCACGTGACGCCGTTCTTCGTGGCAGTCATATGATCGATCTGCACACGCTCGCCAACCACAATATCTTTGTAATCCCTATATTTCCATCCCTTGGCATGCCCCTTGGAAAAATTACGCTTGCGCTTTTGGGGCGCAGATCTTGATCGTGTGATCAGGCCTTTTTTCCTTAGAAAGCTCAAAATGCGCCCCACGGTGCTATCGCTCATGGTTTGCTTTTTGTCGCGACGCAAGATGGCCCCTATTTTCTCCTTACCGTAGGTTTCATTGTCGCGGCGGGCCTCAAGCACCAATTGCTTTTCTGCCTCGCCCCACTGTGACTTGTTGCAGCGTTTGGGAGCCTTTGAAGGCGGTATGATTGCCTGCGCCAAATCCTTCAAAATACGCTTGTGACGGTAATATGTCGCGCGCGAGATGCCGACGAATTCAGCGCACTTTGATAGAGAAACGCCCTCTGTACGTAAGTCGTCCCATTGCCGAACCTGACCTTCGTATTTGATACGGTACACGTCCAAACATTCTTGTGTCCGCGCCCAAGCATAAAGTTTATAAACGTTCTTGTGCAGTCCGATGATTTGCATATTGGCCTCGTGAGCTGGTTTCTTTCAATTCTCAGTCTCCGAGGTCGCCTAAATCTTGGCAACAAAATTTTGTCTCACATCTATCTGAACTTATTCACAACCGGCAAGAAGGGTAGCATCAACCAACATATTCGCCGACAAGTAAACGACATCCCGTTTTTTGGGTATCCTTGTGTGATTGAGATTGAGCTAGCGCAGGTTTTTATTAGCAAGGGTGAGCGCCGCATTGAGGCGTGTCCTTTTGTTGATAAAAGGGTGCCGTTTCACCCATCGATTTTGCCATCTTATCAGTGGATTGTGCCGTCATTTATCCATTCTGGCTGTCTCCAGGCATTTAGGTATACGATGGGAGACGGTAAAGAATATCGACAAGGCATACCTGATGGAAACGCTCCCTGCGCTTGATCCCGCACAGCTTGCTGGCTTGGAATACATTGGTGTCGATGAAGTGGCCCGGGCGAAAGGTCATGACTATATGACGGTGGTCTACGATATGGTCGGAGGGCATCTGATCTGGGTGGAAGCCGGTCGAACTGCCGAAGTTTTTTCAAGGTTTTTGAAACAGCTGCGGCCAGATACAGCCCATAAAATAAAGGCCGTGTCGATGGATATGGGGCCTGCCTACCAAAAGGCTGTCAGGGAGTCCTTGCCGATGGCCGACATCGTATTTGACCGTTTCCACGTCATGAAAAACTACAGCAAGGCTATCCATAATCAGCGTCGCCTTGAGTTCAGGAAGGCCGATCCAAGTGGTAAAGAGTTGATGAAGGGCACGCATTATCTGTTGCTCAAAAATGCGGATAAGTTGAATGAAAAACAAAGTAACAAGCTGCAAACGTTGCTGGAGAGCAATAGCAACCTGAATACGCTTTACGTCTTAAAAGAACAGCTTCAGGCTCTGTGGAGCGCCCCATCATTTGAGGGGATGTCAGAGCAACTGGAAAATTGGTGCCTGATCGCAGATCAGTCACACATGCTCTATCTGAAAAAGTTCGCAAAATCCCTAAGAAAACATTGTGTGGGCATATGCAACTACGCGAAACACAAGCTGACAAGCGCCAGGATAGAGGCTGGTAATGTCAGTATAGGAATGATCCGCAAACGAGCCAGGGGCATCAGGGATACCGAATACTTCAAACTCAAAATTAGACAATCATCCATCCCAGATAATCAATCTATACTCCTGCGCCTGAATTGACCTGACGATTTTGGGCCTGCGATTCACTTCGTAGCATGGCCAAAGGCGGTTCAGTCTGTATTTTGAGTTTATGAGCAAGCAATACAAAACAGTCTCCTTATCCGACGAGCAGCGCATAGCACTTGAAGCGCTTTGCCGCCGCCGCAAAGTTGACGCCCTTGTTTGGAAACGGGCGCGCGCGTTTCTTCTTTTGGACGCAGGAGAAGACGCCGGAACGGTTTGCCGGATTTTGGATATTGGCCCGACAGTTTTGACGGAGTGGCGATTTGCCTTTGCCGGTGCGGGATTATCGTTTTTCGGTCTGAAGGACTACAGCCAGCGTCAGGGTCATTTGTCCGTCGTGCAAGAGCAGGTGGTGAGAGCCCATTTCACCGCGCAGCCTGCCCGCAATGCCGATGAGGTCTGTGCCTATGTTCTAGCCGAGTGCGACCAAAACTACAGCACGTCGGGAGCCGCCAAGCTGATGCGCCGCCTGGGGTTCGCGTATAAGAAACCACAATTGCTGCCTGCACAGGCCGATGAAGCCAAGCAGGCTGCGTTTATTGCCAAATATGAGGCCCTGATGAACGGGTTGGCCGCAGATGAGATGGTTGTCTTTTCGGACGCTGTCCACCCCGAACACCAGAGCCGCCCCGCCCATGGTTGGTTCCCCAAGGGACAAAAGACGGCCCTGAAGGCGACATCAGGGCGCAAGCGGCTCAACATTCAGGGCGCGCTTGACCTTGAGACTTTCCAGTTCACCTTTGTGGAAGGCGAGAAGATCAATGCCCAGACAACCCGACAGATGCTGGAAAAGTTGGAACGCAACAACCAAACCAAGACGGCCATCCACGTCTTTGTCGACAATGCCCGCTATCATCATGCCAAGATACTACAGCCATGGCTGGACAGCCCAGAACGTCGGGTGAAGTTGCATTTCTTGCCAGCATATGCCCCGCACCTCAACCCGATCGAGCGTCTTTGGGGTGTTATGCACAAATGGGTCACCCACAATCGGCACTATGCAACGTTCAACCAATTCACAGAGGCCATTTTCGACTTCTTCCGCAAGACCCTGCCAGAAAAATAGCCAGAGTTCCGCGAGGGGATGTCCCGTACGATGTTGAAAATCGGGCGAGTGGCGCTGCTTGATTGATGGTTAGGCGACGTCCTTGATTTGGTCAAGCGTTACGGTATTGCGATGATCTAGCAAAGCTTGCTTGAGAATGGGGAGTTGCTTGTAGGCCTTTAGGCGGCGGAAGCCTTTCGCGGCTTCCAGCATACCAGCCCCTGTCCAGCGCAGCGCCATTTTTGCATCGCGCCAGCGTTTGACGTTTCGACAGACCTGTCGGATCACGCTGTTCATAGATTCAATGATGTTGGTGCTGGCCAATGAGCGTCTCAATTCCACAGGTAGCCCCAACCTAACAACAGTTAGAATTTCGTCTAGGCCCTCAAGGATCGACTTTGAAACGTCCGGAGCCTCAAGCTCTAGTCGCTGGGCAAGATTCCGCATCAACCGCTCGGCTTTGTCGGCATCATCAAGCTCCCATGCTTGCTTCAGCGCGCGGCGTACGGAGGCGTGCAGCTTTGGAGGAAGCCTGTCAGTTATGTTGCGGGCCTTGTGTATCTGGCATCTTTGGATGGGAATATCGGCACCAAATGTGCGCCGAATTGCCTTGGTCAGTGCCTTAGCCCCATCTACGATGAACAAATAGCAGCCCGCTGGATCGAGCCCACGCTCTATCAGATTGTCCAAAAGCGCCTGAACCGTCGCGGCGTTCTCGGTCGCCCCTTCAATGACGCCCAGAGGGTGCTTTTCGCCTGAAACCTCCACACCCACGGCCGCAAGCACCAACAAATGATCGTCCAAATGCAGCCCGTCGATCTGGATCGCTACAAGGTCAAGCTCCGATAGATCAGATGACATCCACTCATCCAGGCGCGCTTGGGTGAGTGCTTTGAAGCGACGCGAAACTGCTGACCTGGACAGCCCGCTCCCTGCCTTATTAGGCACCTTCGCTTCGGGCAGCCGTACAGCTCGGTCATACTTACGGGTGGAAACATTCATCAACATTAGGCTCATTGCCCATTGTTCAAGGAAGCCACCCGAGGAGGCCTCTTCCCAGCTCGGCAGGACAATCTCTTTACCGGTCACTTTATCGCGCACACGGGCGCGCTCCAGCTCAATCTTCCCACCATGGAACCCAACCTGACCTTTCGCGGTGCCCCATCTGTGGCCAGGCTTGTCAGTGCAATGCTCGTATCGGCCACCCGCCAGCGTATCTGCGTCCTCACCAAACATCTGAACCAGACTGGCGACGCCCGCCGTCAGGCAGAACTGCTCGAAGCTCTCGCCAACTTTGTCCCAGGCTGTTTCCACGAGTTGATGAACATTCGACGCGCTGGCAAGTCCAGCGCTTGCTGTGATAGTCTTCTTCATGGTGTTGCTTCCTTTTGCGATTAAACACCCAGAGCCTACGGCTCAGGGGAAGCAACGCCACCCTAAATTAAAATTTCAACATTCTTCGGGACATTCCCGTTCCGCGACACCGCTTAGGCTCAAGTTTCAAATGCAACACTCAGAGCCCTTTGGGCATAGGATGTTGTGATGGACATACGAAGCAAGCACCTCAGCAGCGAGGACCGTGGCGTGATATTAGCCGAGCATAATAGGGGCAGCAGTCAGCGGTTGATCGGCCAGCTTTTGCATCGCCCGGCGAGCACGATCTGCCGTGAGCTGGCGCGAGGTCGGCAGGAAGACGGCAGCTATTGCCCGCAAGCGGCGCGGCAGGCCTATGATGCCCGGCGTGCGCGCTGCCGCCGCGAGCGCAAGCTTGTGGAGGGGAGCGATCTTTATCGTTTTGTTCATGGCAAGCTCGTACATCTGCACTGGTCGCCTGAGCAGATTGCGCAGAGACTGCGTCTCATGAAGCCTGATGATCCATCCGCCCATGTAAGCCATGAGACCATCTATGCCGCGATTTACGCGCAGCCACGTGGTGGGCTGAAGGCGGCGATGATCGAGGCGTTGCGTCAAGCGAAGCCTAAGCGTGGGCTCAAGCGCAGGACAGCGGCGGGCAGTGCTATGGTCCCGGAATCATTGCGCATTATCAATTGCCCTGAAGAGATCGAAGCGCGACTGGTACCAGGCCATTGGGAGGGCGACCTCATCAAGGGCGCATTCAATCGCTCGTCAGTGGGGACCTTGGTCGAGCGCAAGACACGCTTTGTCATTCTTTGCAAAATGGACGGCAATGGGGCCGAGGCCGCGCTCGACAGCTTCACCCGCCAGATGAGACGACTACCCGCTGCTTTGCGCAAGAGCATGACCTACGACCGCGGCTCCGAAATGGCCTGCCACCCCGAACTCGCCAGACGGTTGAAGATCGATATCTGGTTCTGCGATCCGCATGCGCCTTGGCAGCGTGGCAGCAACGAGAACACCAACGGACTGCTGCGTCAGTACATGCCCAAAGGAACTGACCTGAACGGTGCAAGCCAAACATGGCTGAACGACGTTGCAAACCTGATGAACAACCGCCCGAGAAAAACTCTCGGTTGGAGAACACCCGCTGAAGCCATGGCCGACGAAATCGCGGCCTTCAAATCAACCGTTGCACTTGATGTTTGAATCCAAGCCGTCACCGACAACTTCCGCGTCATATCGCTCAAGGAATACAAAGTGATTTGAGGGGAAAACCTCAGGTCAATTCAGGCGCGGGAGTATATGTTCTATTTGAAATCCTAGAATAACTCAACAAAGCGGAGAAGAGCCACACTTTAATCTTTAGGAAGAGATGGAGTTATCAACATGAAGTATCGTCGCCGCGTATTTTTCACGGATAAGCAGAAGTCGGAGATTTGGGATCGGTGGCAACGGGGAGAGTCGATGAGCTCGATTAGGCGGGGCTTTGATCGCGGATCATCGTCGATTTATCCCCTTCTTGCCCGCACTGGCGGCATTCGTCCACTGGAGCGCATAAGATCGCGCCTTGCTCTGACCCTGGCTGATCGAGAAGAGATATCGAGGGGCTTGCGGGCGCAGGTGTCCTTGTGATCAATTGCGCGAAGCTTAAAGCGATCGACGTCTACAATCGGCCGCGAAGTCAGGCGTAATGGAGGCGTCAAAGAATATCGTGCGGCAGCATCAGATACGGCGGCGTGTGACCGTTCTCACCGACCCAAACCCTGTAAGCTGGCAGGCTGTCTATCTCTGCCCACTGCCCGGCAACGCATGCTTGCATGTGTGAGAGGGGGCAATATCAGCCAAGCTGATCCGTAAGTGGTCCCCGCAACAAATCGCAGGCTGGCTGATGCGTGAACATCCTGATGATGAAGACAAGCGGATCTCGCACGAGACGATCTATAGAAGCCTGTTTATCCAGACACGCGGCGCACTTAAGAAGGAATTGCTAGCACATCTGAGGGCAACCCGAGCCATTCGTCGGTCTCGTCACGCGACCATGAAGCGCAGCGGCGTTGGCCGCTTCAATGATGCGGTATCCATCCGTGATAGACCGGCAGAATTAGAAGATCGAGCTGTACCAGGGCACTGGGAGGGAGACTTGATAGCGGGCTCTGGAAACAGTTTTATCGCCACTTTGGTCGAGCGAAGCACGCGTTACGTGATGCTGGCAAAGGTTGGCAACAAAGACAGTCACAGCGTTGATCAAGCAGTCACGTAAGTTGCCCAAAGAGCTTTATAAGTCGCTGACATGGGATCGCGGGACGGAGATGGCTGGGCACAAGAAGTTCACCTTGGCCACCAAAATTGACGTCTATTTGTGCGAGCCTCACAGCCCATGGCAACGTGGTTCAAACGAAAACACAAAGCGCCTGCTGTGACAGTACTTTCCAAAGGGCACAGATCTGTCGATACACAGTCAAGCAAAGCTGAGCGCCGTCGCAAGACAGCTCAACGAACGACAACGAATGACGCTGGGATACGAAACCCCTCAGAGCGTTTCAATGCATGTGTTGCGTTGACCGGTTGAGATCACCTCGCTTAGCCGTCATTCGTCTGTCTTTTTCGCCCACAAATCTGGCCGCCGATCCTGCGTCAGCTTCTCACTCATCTCGCGGCGCCATTGCGCGACTTTCTTGTGATCCCCAGACGTCAGCACCGGCGGTATCACGCGGCCTTCCCATTCGGCGGGTCGCGTGTATTGCGGATGTTCCAGCAACCCGTTGGAATGGCTTTCCTCTACTGCGGAATCCGCGTTGCCCAGCACACCGGGCAGCAGGCGCACGCAGGCGTCGATCAGTGTCATCGCGGGCAATTCGCCACCGGTCAGGACGTAATCCCCCATCGACACTTCCATGACCTCGAAATGCTCCAGAACGCGTTCATCCACGCCCTCAAACCGGCCGCACAGCAACGTTACACCGTCTTGCGCCGCAAACTGTTGCGCCATAGCCTGCGTAAAGGGCATCCCGCGCGGCGACAGGTAGATCAGCGGCATCCGCCCTTTGGCGCGGCGGCGGGTGTCGGCAATGGCATTACCCAAGACATCGGCCCGTAAAACCATGCCCGCGCCCCCGCCCGCAGGCGTGTCATCGACGTTGCGATGTTTCCCCTCTCCGAACCGGCGCAGGTCGGTGGTTTGTAGCTGCCAAATTCCGTCTTTCAGCGCCTTTCCAGTCAGACTTTCGCCCAGCAATCCGGGAAATGCGTCCGGAAAAAGGGTGATGACTTGCGCCGTCCAAGCATGCGCCAATGTGACCCTGTCGCTGATCAGTTCTTGCGGCTGTGCGCTGACCTGCACAGATTTGCGTCCGATGGATCGGCTGGGTTGCTTTTTTGGGTCTTTGATTGGGGGAACGTCGGGTTTATCCGTCATCGTTTTGTGCCTTTCCAAGCAAGTCTGCCTTCGCTGCGTTCAGGTTGCCATCGGATAGGTTTGATCGGTTGAGCGCAAGAAGGTCATCCATAAGCCCATCGTCCGGTCCTGCGTTTTCCACAGGGTGCGGGACGAGTTTGCGTCGTCGGTAGTCTGGCAATTCGATCAGGTCGATTAACGGCTGCGCAGGGCCATTTGGTCCCGTCAGATCAAGAAGATCGACTGTGTGAACGGTGCCAGTGACCGCGTCGGCCACGGCCTTTGCGACGCCTGCAAGATCGGCGGCGGGTGCGTAGGTGGCCGTGTACGTGGCCTCGTCCATCGTCAGGCGTGACGTGCGCAGGTTGTGTTTGTAGGTCGATTTGAGCCACGAGTCTGGATCGCGGGTGGTAAATAAAAGACGACACCGGATTCCGTGCCAAAGACATCGCAGATTACCTCCTCAGCCCGCGCCATGAGTGCGGGGGTGGCGTTGTAGCTTAACTGACCATCCCGACCGGGCATCCGACCTGCAATGTTTTCGTCCGAAATTAGGACTTTGCGGCTGCTGTTCTGATCTATCTTTGACAGCGTCCCGTGCAGGTCTTCGCCGAACGCATCAAGCAGCGCGGGTTTGCCGTAGCGCGAATACCGAACCGCCATAAGCGCCGCACCCTTGCGCAATTTGCCTGGCAAAACCAGTGAACAGCGCGGCCAGATGTTTTTGCCATTGGCGCGCAGAAATTTCTGTGCCGACGTCGTTGCGGTCTTGTGAAAGCCAGCGTGGACGATAACGCGGCGTCCCGGCATCAGATAAAACGACGCATCAGTCAGCCGCTGGTGTGTCTTGTGTGTCGGCCTCGTCCGCGAACAACCCGCGCGGTGGGTCCAGAACGATGCGACCAGATGCAAGGTCTACAGTTGGAACGATGACCTTGGTGAATGGCACAAGCACAGTGTCTTTGTCGGACGGGCTGATGATTTCCAACAGGTCATCGGCGCCATTGGTCTGCACCGCTTTGACGCGGCCCAACTTGGCGCCGCCGGTGTCATAGGTCATTAAACCCACAAGGTCGGCGTGGTAATATTCATCGTCGGGAAGCGACGGCAATTGATCGCGCCGCGCATAAAGCTCCATGCCGCGCAGCCCGTCGGCTTCTTCTTTGGTGGTGATTCCGTCGACCCGCGCAATGAGCGAGCCTTTGGTTTGGCCTTTGATCACAATGGTCGTGATCTCGCTGCCGTCAGCGCGGGTCAGCGGAGTGTAATCCGCCAGCGCTTCGGGGTCGGCGCAGAAGGATTTCAGGCGCACGTCACCATTGACCCCAAAGGATCCGGCGAGTGTTCCAACAACAATACGATCATCTGACATGGGCATTCCTGCGTCGGTGGGGGCGAGATGAGAGAGGGGTGGGCATATAAAGGCGGGGCAAACACGCTGCCCCGCCTTGTTGGCTTATTATTCAGCTTTTTCGGCTGTTGCGTCTTCGGCAGGTGCGTCGTCCGCGACAGGAGCTTCTTCAACAGCAGGTGCTGCTGCGGCTTCTGCGGCTGCGATCTTAGCGGCTGCTGCTGCCTCTTTTTCGGCTTCCTCTGCTGCGGTTGCGGCTTCTGCTGCTGCGACCACTTTAGCGGCTTTTTCGTCAACACGGGCGGCGGCTTTTTTGCCTGGCTCGCCTTTTTTCATGTTGGCGCGCTCTTTCTTTTCGATGACGCCAGCCGCTTCGAGGAAACGAGAAATACGGTCTGTTGGCTGTGCGCCTTCACCCAACCAGTAGTTCACACGTTCCATGTCCATTGTGACGCGTGTTTCGTCGTCTTTGGCCAGCAGCGGGTTATATGTGCCGAGCTTTTCAATGTAGCGACCATCACGTGGCATACGCGAGTCAGCAGCAACGATACGGTAAAACGGGCGCTTCTTGGAGCCACCACGTGCGAGGCGAATTTTCATAGCCATGATATTAATTCCTTCAGGGTTTGTCTTGTTGCACCAATGGTGCGCTAAGGTTTGGATTGATGCGATTGATGATGCTGAATGACTTCAGCGATGATGAAGTTGAGAAACTTCTTGGCGAAAGCAGGGTCCAGATCGGCCTGCTTTGCCAAATCTTCTAGCCGTGCGATCTGCGCGGCTTCGCGCGAGGGATCGGACGGGGGAAGGTCGTGGCTGGCTTTGAGTTTCCCCACAGCCTGCGTGTGCTTGAACCGCTCACCGAGCGAGTAAACCAGAATAGCATCAAGGCGATCAATGCTTTCACGATGTTCTTTGAGGAGGTCCGCAGCGCGGGTCGTGTCACCACTGGCACGCATGTTTGGTGCGTCACTCATGTGAGCGCTCCTTTGTGATGGCGCCAGATGTTCACCAACGGGCCGCCGTCCGAATGGGACTCAGCACCCGGCGCGTTGGCGATGTAGTGTTCCACGTCCGACACGTCCGACACGCGCAGCACCAGACGCTCGGTCTGCAACGTGGGGATGGTGGCGATCAGGGTCATAGGCCCAACTCATCCACACTGGCGCCAACAAACAGCGGCTTGGTGAAAGAGCGGTCATAGCGGCGGATGCATTTGGTTGCCTGTGCATGGGCATAGGCGCGCAAACACTCCGGGTCGGCGCGCATTTTTTCGCGGTACGCTTCATAGTCAGCAAGGGACAGGAACGAAAAGTGGCAATAGGCGATGTCGTTAGGGCCTTCATGGGGCAGGTGGTAGCCGTGATGGACCCCGCCCAATTTCGCAACAAGGTGCAGCCACGCTTTCGCATAGACCTCAAAGGCCCCAAGCTGATCTGGATCGATCTCGTATCTGACGGTGCAGGTGATCATTTCTTTTTACCAAAGCCCGACAGACCGGGGGGCAGGGCCGCACCGCCGCCACCAAACGGATTTGCACCACCGCCGAACGGGTTCGCGCCGCCGCTTGGCATCGAGCCGAGCTGTTTTGCCGCCGCTTCCATCGCCGCTGGATCGTTCATATCCGGTGCGCCGCCTTTGCCAAACATGCCTTTCATAGCCTGTTTCAGCATGCCGCCTTTGCCCATCTTTTTCATCATGTCCGCCATCTGGCGGTGCATTTTGATCAGTTGGTTGAGTTCGCGCACCTCAAGGCCGGAACCGGCAGCGATGCGTTTCTTGCGGCTGGCCTGCAACAGCTGCGGGTTGGCGCGTTCTGTCTTGGTCATTGAATTGATCAGGGCGATCTGGCGTTTCAGGACGCTGTCGTCCATGCCAGATTCTTCGACCTGTTTTGCGGCCTTCTTCATGCCGGGCATCATGCCCATCATGCCTTCCATGCCACCCATCTTAAGCATCTGGTCGAGCTGCATGCGCATATCGTTCATGTTGAAGCGGCCCTTCTGGAACCGTTTCATCATGCGTTCGGCTTGGTCGGCCTCAATCGTTTGTTGCGCCTTTTCCACCAGCGATACGATGTCGCCCATGCCAAGGATACGGCCCGCGACGCGTTCGGCGTGGAATTCTTCAATCGCGTCCAACTTTTCGCCAAGACCGACGAAACGTATCGGTTTGCCAGTGACGGCCCGCATCGACAGGGCGGCACCACCGCGACCATCGCCGTCCATTCGGGTCAGGACCACGCCGGTCACACCGATTTTGTCGTCAAACTCTGTCGCGACGTTGACGGCGTCTTGGCCAGTCAGACCATCCACCACCAGCAGCGTTTCGCGCGGCTGCGCAACATCGCGCACGGCAGCGGCCTGCGCGATGAGTTCGGCATCAATGTGCAAACGTCCAGCCGTGTCGAGGATATAGACATCATAGCCGCCCATCGCCGCAGCTGTTTTGGCGCGCTTGGCGATCTGAACAGGGTCTTCGCCTTTGACGATCGGCAGCGTATCGACGCCGATCTGCGCGCCAAGGATTTGCAGCTGTTCCATCGCGGCAGGGCGGTTCACGTCAAGCGACGCCATAAGGACCTTCTTGCCCTCACGATCTTTCAGACGTTTCGCCAGTTTGGCGGTGGTTGTTGTCTTACCGGAGCCCTGCAGGCCGACCATCAGGATCGGCGCGGGCGGGTTGTCGATTTTCAGTGCACCGGGGTCGCCGTCGCCTTGCAGGACATGGACCAACTCGTCGTGCACAATCTTGACGACTTGCTGGCCGGGCGTGACGGATTTGGTTACAGACTGGCCGGACGCCTTTTCCTGCACCGCTTTGATTAAATCGCGCGCGACGGGAAGGGATACATCCGCCTCAAGCAGCGCAATGCGAACTTCGCGCAGCGCTGTCTTAACGTCGTCCTCAGACAGCGCGCCCTGTTTGGTGAGGCGATCGAATACACCTGACAGGCGATCTGATAGTGACTCAAACATGGGCGCGTCCTTCGCGTCGTTTCATCGGTGTCCCCAATATAGGGAACGGGTAAAAGCAGTTTAACCCCAGTGGGCGCAACGCGCTGACTGGGGGCGATCCTTGCGTGGGCAAGGACCGGAGGTTTGTCACTCCGGATTTCTGTAAGCTCTTAGGCATCCACTGCGGGTGAGTCAAGCGATCTGCGCCTGATGCGGTGGAGGATTACTGCGATGGATTGGCCGCAAGCCAGTCGTTAACCGCTTTGGCCGCGCGGCGCGCGCCTGCGTCGCTTGAATAGGCGGCCGTAAAGGGGTGGGTGCCTTCGTCCATGCCGCCGAGCAGCAAATAGGACATGCGGTAAGTGTCGCTGTAGGCGCCTGATGATGTTTCAACCATGGCGCGGTCCAGATGGTGAAGCTCGTGCACGGTCTTGCGGTATCCCAAAAGGGTGCGGCGACGGTGGGTCAGCGTGCCGCTGTGGCGATCCAGAATAAGTTGATTGCGGCGCACGAAGGCCCAGAAAAACAGTGACAAGATTAGTGTCGTGCTGACGATTAACACAAAGCCCTGAAGCGGATCGCCAGAGACCATCAAGCCAAGACCGCCGCCGACAAACGCCAGCACCATGAAACCCAGAAGCAGCGCGATAAACCAAGGTTGGTTATCAAGGATCAACTGGTCTGGGGTGTTGCGCGATATCTTCAACGGGTGCCATGGGCCTTTGCTTTTCGACCACAATCAAGCAAGGCCAGTGACCACTGTCAACCGAGGGTCGCGGGGCGCGGGCCTAACCCCGTGGTGCGTAGGGGGATTGATGTCGAGCGAGGACGCAGAGAGCGTCTATTGTGAGGGGCGAAAGAGGGTATATGGTATTTGCATGAATAAACGCTATAAGAGAAATGGAGCAGCAATTGTTCGTATTCGCACAGGGGTGACCATGGACAACTGGGATGAAATCCGCACCGCGTTTCAGGTCGCGCGGATTGGCACGGTGAGCGGTGCCGCCGATGTGCTGGGCGTGCACCATGCCACTGTCATTCGCCATATTGACGCGTTGGAACAGCGGCTTGGGGTGAAACTGTTTCAGCGCCACGCGCGCGGCTATACCGCAACGGAAGCCGGGCAGGACTTAATGCAGGTGGCCGCCGCGACGGATGACCAGTTCACTCAGTTGGCGGGGCGCATTCGCGGCCAAGGCGAAGGCGTGTCAGGCGATCTGGTGGTGACGTCACTGATCATGCTGTCGCCAATCCTGACGCCGGTTCTAGCAAAATTCCGCCGCGAAAACCCCGATCTGACCGTGCGGTTCCTGACGGGTGATCGGCTGTTTCGACTGGAATATGGTGAGGCACATGTGGCGATCCGCGCGGGCGAAGCCCCCAACCAGCCGGACAATGTCGTGCAGCCGTTTGTGAGCCAGACAATGCATCTGGTGGCAGCGCCGTCCTACATTGCGGAGTACGGTTTGCCAGACGGAGAGAGCGATTTGGTCAATCATTGGTTTATTGGCCACGATAGCGCTGAAAGCCGCGCTCCGTTCAATCGCTGGCTGACCGAAAAGGTGCCGCAAAACCGGATTGTGTTTCGCACAACGGATCACCGCGCGATGTTTGATGCGGTTCTTGAGGGGGCGGGGATTGGATTCGTCGCCACGTGGGAACTCAAACGGCATCCTGAACTGGTTGAAGTCATCCCGAGTGAGGAGGAATGGTCCGGTCCATTGTGGCTTGTCACGCACGTCGATTTACATCGCACGACGAAGGTGCAGGCCTTCCTGACATTTCTGAAGAAAGAAGCGGAAGGCTGGGAGCTCTAGTCGCTCGGCGCGTCGATGGCCGTGTCGGGCAACTCTGTTGCCAAGAACCGCTCGAACGCATCAAGATTGACCGCTTCGAATTGTCCGAAACTTTGCATCCAGATCGACGCTTCACGCAGGGCGTCCGGTTCCAGTTTGCACCACTTCACCCGACCGCGTTTTTCTTGGCTGATCAGGCCCGCCGCCGTTAGCACGTGCAGGTGTTTGGAAATCGCTGCCAGTGACATTGTGAACGGGTGTGCCACGTCGGTCACAGCCATATCGTCTTCCAACAACATCGCAAGGATGGTGCGGCGGGTGGGGTCGCTTAGGGCGGCGAATACGGTATCGAGGGACATCATCATGGCGTCATCAAGCGTGATGTGCGCGAAACGTCAACCATTTGGTTGAATATCGCAAGTCCGCACCAACGGCCCAAAACGCCCCGCTCCCCTTCATCTTGACCAGTACAACTCAATAAAAACAGCAGCTTAGCTACGCCATTCCTCAGCTTGACTCTGTCCGGCCCGCATCTTATCCAACATCCAACCAAGGAATAGGCTTTGTCATGTCCGATCCGCACGACCCGAACGATCACGCCACCCGCCTCAAGGCGCTGGAAGACAGGATTGCGACGGCCAAAGGCGGTGAAGTCAAAAAGCCCCGGTCCGAGGAGCATTATTCACAAGCCAATATGGCGTGGCGGATGGTGATCGAATTAGTGGCCGGTCTTGGGATCGGTTTCGGCATCGGGTACGGGCTGGACGTTTTGTTCGGGACCATGCCCATCTTTATGGTGCTGTTTATATTGCTCGGGTTTGCGGCTGGTATAAAAACCATGATGCGATCCGCGGCTGAGATGCAAAACGAACAGTTGGTCAAACAGGCCGACAAGAGTGAGGGCGACTGATGGCAGGCGAAGTACACAGCGAAGGCGGCGGACTTGAATTCCACCCGCTTGATCAGTTCGAAGTTCACCGCATGTTCGGCGAAGGTCCGATCCATTGGTATACAATTACCAACGTCACCATGTGGATGGCGATTGCTGTTGTCTGTATCGTTTTGTTGCTGGTTATCGGCACGCGCAAACGCGCTGTTGTTCCGAGCCGCACACAGTCGGTCGCTGAAACGCTGTACGGATTCGTTTACACAATGGTCGAAGACGTAACGGGTAAGGATGGGATCAAGTATTTCCCCTATATCTTCACGTTGTTCATCTTCATTCTATTTTCGAACTTCCTTGGCTTGTTGCCGATGGCGTTCACCACCACCAGCCACATTGCGGTGACGGCGATCCTTGCGTTTGCAGTGTTCTTTACCGTCACGATCCTTGGCTTTGTCAAAAACGGCGCCGCTTTCTTGGGTCTGTTCTGGGTTTCCAGTGCGCCATTGGCGCTGCGTCCGATCCTCGCCGTGATCGAAATCATCTCTTACTTCGTTCGTCCGGTCAGCCACTCCATTCGTTTGGCGGGCAACTTGATGGCGGGACACGCCGTTCTCAAGGTCTTTGCGGGCTTTGCACAGGTCGGCCTGTTGGTTGCGCCCATCGCCATTCTCGGCGTCGTCGCGATCTACGCGCTCGAAGTCCTCGTATCGGCCATTCAGGCCTACGTGTTCACAATCCTGACGTGCGTTTATCTAAAAGACGCGCTTCACCCGTCACACTAATTACTAAGAATGCTTCCTCGGGGAATAGCCCCGGGATGCTAAACTTCCAATCGTAAGGAGATATACTATGGAAGGCGAACTCGCACACATCGGCGCTGGCTTGGCTGCAATCGGTTCCGGCGCTGCCGCAATCGGTGTTGGTCACGTGGCTGGCAACTTCCTCGCAGGCGCGCTGCGTAACCCATCGGCTGCTGCCGGTCAGACTGCTACGCTGTTTATCGGCATCGCATTCGCAGAAGCACTGGGGATCTTCTCGTTCCTCGTCGCATTGCTGCTGATGTTCGCGGTCTAAGACACAACATCAAGATCCTTACGCTTAGGGGGGGAATCCAACGGTTTCCCCCTAAATTAAGACCCCCGATTTTGGCCGAATTTCCTATAGGGGACGGGCCGACATCACACCAGATTTTCGAGAGGGACGCGATCCATGGCTGATACACCGGTCGAACACGGGGCCGACGCTGGCGGGGCAGGAATGCCGCAGCTAGATTTTTCGACCTTCCCGAACCAGATTTTCTGGCTCCTGGTCACGCTCGTCGTGATCTACATGATTTTGTCCCGCGTGGCGTTGCCACGGATTGGCGCGGTTTTGGCTGAACGTCAGGGCACCATTACAAATGACATCGCGGCTGCTGAAGAACTTAAGCAACGCGCGATTGAGGCTGAGGCCGCATACGACAAAGCCCTCGCCGATGCCCGTTCTGAGGCCGGTAAGATCGTGGCGCAAGCCAAGGCTGACATCCAAGGAGAGCTGGACGTGCAGATGGCCAAGGCCGACGCCGAGATCGCCGCGCAAACGGCTGAAAGCGAAAAAGCAATTGCCGATATTCATGCCGGTGCCACTGACGCGGTGAAAGCCGTCGCCAAAGACACTGCCAATGAGATCATTGCCGCGTTCGGCGGCAAAGCAGACGCCAAGGCGGTAACTGAAGCCGTCACCGCACGGATGAAAGGGTAATGACATGAAATTCAAACTCGCAACCCTGATCACACTCGCTGCATCGCCTGCATTGGCGGCCAGCAAGAACCCGTTCTCGTCCGACTTCTGGCATCTGGACAACACGGACCTGATCGTTCTGATCGCGTTTATCATCTTCATCGGCGTGCTGCTTAAGTACAAGGTTCCGGGGATGCTGACGGGTCTGCTGGACAAGCGCGCCGAAGGCATCAAATCCGATATAGATGAAGCCAAGGCACTGCGCGAAGAAGCTCAGACTTTGCTGGCCTCATACGAGCGAAAGCAACGTGAAGTTCAGGCGCAAGCGGACCGGATCGTGGCAAACGCCAAAGAAGAAGCGACCCTCGCGGGTGAGCAGGCCAAAGAAGACATCAAGTCGTCGATCGTGCGCCGTTTGGCCGCTGCTGAAGACCAGATCGCAAGCGCAAAGGCATCCGCCATTCGCGAAGTGCGAAATCAGGCTGTGAAGGTGGCTGTTGCCGCTGCACAGGATGTGATTGCCGCGCAGACAACGCCTGCCGATGCGAACAAGTTGATTGATGATGCAATTGCCGAGGTCGGCGCGAAACTGCACTAGAGCCCAGATGAATTTAAAAAAAGGCCCTGCGCACTGATGCGCGGGGCCTTTTTCGTTTGGCTATCGCTTAAGCTCGTGTTGAAACCGTTTCTTGGCAATCGTTTCGTGGCGTTCGGCCTTTTTGTGGTTAACCAGTGCGTCTTCGACGAACCCCAAATGTTGTTCAACCGCGGTGCGTGCGCCTTCGGCGTCGCGCGCTTGCAAGGCGTCGTTGATCGCACGGTGCTGATCCAGCAGCATGTCGCGGGTGGTGCGTTGTTTGAACATGACCTGACGGTTATAAAACACGCCTTCCTGCAGCAGTTGATACATCGAACGCATCATGTGCAGCATGATGACATTATGGCTCGCCTCGATGATGCTCAGATGAAAATCCGCGTCTAGCGCGGCTTCTTCGGCGGGATTTCGTTTGGCGTGGGCGGCCTCCATTTTCATGAAGATCGCGTCGGTGATGTTTAAGTCGGTGTCACTGCCCACCGTTGCGGCGCGGTGCGCGGCCAGCCCTTCCATGTCGCGGCGAAAGTCGATGTAGTCAAACACGGCTTCGTCGTGGCTTGAAAACAGCCGCACCAAGGTTTCTGAAAACGCCGATCCCAACACGTCGCCGACGAACACACCTGATCCGGCGCGGCTGGCCAGAAGGCCGCTGTCTTGCAGCTCCGCCAATGCTTCGCGCAGGGACGGGCGGGACACGCTGAGGCGTTCAGACAGTTCGCGTTCTGACGGCAAACGTTCACCCGGTTTAAGGATGCCGCGCAGAATCAACTGTTCGATCTGGCGCACAACAGTTTGCGATATCTTCTCAGGCTGGATGGGTTCGAACGGCATAGGACCCCTTTCAGAGATTGGTAAGATGATATGACCAAACGCCACCTAAGGGAAGTGATGAGTCTGACTGGCCCCGTAACCTGCGTCCGAAAACAAAAAAAGGCCGCCCCATATAGGGACGGCCCTTTCTTTAGAGAGGCAGAGTTTAGCCGTTTGGCGTGATCGTGATTTCCACGCGGCGGTTTTGACGTTTACCTTCTGCGTTTAGGTTGGACGCGATGGGCGCATCTTCGCCGCGCCCGATAGACCGGATGCGGTTCGCGGACACACCGGACTGGATCAACACAGACGACACGGCCTGCGCACGGCGCGCGGACAGGTCTTGGTTAAACGCGGCAGTTCCGTCCGAATCTGTATGGCCGATGACGTTGACAGTCGAGTTCGGGAAGTTGTTCATTGATGCGGCCAGTGCATTCAGATCACTGCGCAATCCACCAGACAGGGCGGCGCTGCCCGTGTCGAACAGGATGTCTTGTGGCAGTGTCACGATAAGCTGGCTGCCTGTGTTCACGATCTGCGCGTTGGACCCCATCTGCTGGCGCAGTTCTGCTTCTTGGCGATCAAGCAGCGTCCCGACACCTGCACCAAGGCCAGCACCGACAAGGGCACCAAGGACTGCGCCGCGATTGCGTTCTCCAGCGCTGTCACCACGGGCGATGCCAACGGCAGCGCCGAGGCCAGCGCCGACAATAGCGGCCGTCTGAGCGTTGCGGTTCGGGTTGTTTGGATCAGTCACTGTGTCGCAGGCAGAGAGTACCAAGACGCCAGACAGAGCAACGGCGAAGGTCATTTTGGACAGGATCATTATTCAAATTCCATTGTTGGGCACCGAACATGGTGCACTTAAGGTCTGATATATCGGTCATCGCCTCATGTTATCCAATAACGCGATGAGGTTTGGCAAAGTTCCGCCGATGGTTGAATAAAGTATAGATGTAAAACAACATCTTAGATTGCATCCTCACGCGCACTTTCCCACGCGAGAAGGGCGCGTTTGACGGGCAGACCCCAGTGATAGCCACCCAATGCGCCGGATTTTCGCAAAGCACGGTGGCAGGGAATCAGCCAACTGACCGGATTGCGCCCAACAGCGGTGCCGACAGCCCGCACAGCACGCGGTGCGCCGATGGATTGCGCGATGTCGGAATAGCTGGTGACGTGGCCTGACGGGATTGACAACAACGCCTCCCACACCTTGAGCTGGAACGGCGCGCCGATCAGATAAAGCGGTGCCTTGTCGTCTGTCGGGGTCACGCCAAACGCGGTGTCGACCCAAGGCTTCAGGCGGGCAGGGTTTTCCGCAAATCTGGCATTCGGCCAGCGGCGCAGCAGATCGTGCATCGCGGCGTCAGCGCCCATTTCATCGGCGAAACCGAGGCCGCAAATCCCTTTGTCTGTGCCCATGACAATCGACGGGCCAAAGGGGCTTTCAAACCAACCCCAAAAAATATAGTGATCCGCGCCGCCTTTGGCGTACTCACCTGGACTCATCGCTTCCCATTTCAGGAATAGGTCGTGCAGGCGACCAGATCCAGACAGACCGACAGCGTCCGCTGTGGCAAGCGTGGTAAAGTTTTCTGCCAGCATTGTCTTGGCATGATCCAGCCGCAGGTAGTGCTGGTAGCGCTTTGGCGACACACCTACCCAGCGGCTAAAAACCCGTTGGAAGTGCGCGGGCGACATATTCATTGCCGCCGCCAACCCGTCGAGCGTGAGCGGCGTTGGCGATTGATCGATCGCGTCCAACGCGCGGCGGATGACATGGTAATGATATCGGTCAGACTGTTCCATGACATGAAAGTAACGGTGCGCGACCTTTGGTGCGACCCGATTGTTGCGCCTTGTTCATTGGGACAGGTTTCGGCAAAAGGGATGCATGGCTAAGCAATTAGATTATCACACGATCCGCGAGATTTTTACCCGCTTTCAGGCGGGCGAACCGGAACCCTTGGGGGAGCTGGATCACGTGAATGCCTATACCTTGGTTGTTGCAGTGGCGCTATCGGCGCAGGCGACCGACAAGGGCGTGAACAAGGCCACCGCCGCACTGTTCAAGATCGCCGATACGCCGCAAAAGATGCTGGATCTGGGTCTTGATGGCGTGGTTGAGCACATCAAAACCATCGGGTTGTTTCGCAACAAAGCCAAGAACGTTATCAAGATGAGCCAGCTTTTGGTCGATGAATATGATGGCGTCGTGCCGAACTCCCGTGCCGCCTTGCAATCCCTGCCCGGTGTCGGGCGCAAGACGGCCAATGTGGTGCTGAATATGTGGTGGGGCCAGCCCGCACAGGCGGTCGACACGCATATCTTCCGGCTCGGTAATCGCAGCGGCATTGCGCCGGGCAAAAATGTCGACGCAGTTGAACGCGCGATTGAGGATAATATCCCTGCGGATTTTCAATTGCACGCCCACCACTGGATGATTTTGCACGGCCGGTATATCTGCATCGCGCGCAAACCTAAATGTAAGGCCTGTCACATCCGTGACCTATGCCAGTTTGAGGATAAAACAGAATGAGTAACCCAGTAAATTACGACGTCATCGGTATCGGCAACGCAATTGTCGATGTGATCGCCCCCAGCAGCGACACGTTTCTGGACCAGATGGGCATCACCAAAGGCATCATGCAGCTGATCGAACGCGACCGCGCGGAATTGCTGTATGCGTCCATGGACAGCCGCGTCGAAGCGCCGGGTGGATCGGTCGCCAACACGATTGCCGGCATTGGTGAACTTGGTTTGCAGACGGCCTTTATCGGCAAGGTGAAAGACGACGCATTGGGCAAACTCTATGCGGAGTCGTTGCAAAAGGCTGGCACTGCATTTCCGTTGTCGCCCCAAGACGTCGAATTTCCAACGTCGCGGTCAATGATCTTTGTGTCCCCTGACGGGGAGCGGTCGATGAACACATACCTTGGTGCAGGGGCGGATATTTCGTCCGCCGAAGTGCCGGATGTGTTTGGCACGGGGCTGTTGTTCCTTGAGGGGTACTTGTTCGACAAAGACGAGGGCAAAACCGCGTTTTCCGAGGCGGCACAGCGGATGAAAGCAGCGGGTGGGCGGTCAGTCATTACGATTTCTGATCCGTTCTGCGCCGAACGTCACCGCGACGATTTCAAACGTCTGATCGCTGAGGATATGGACATCGCCATTGGCAACGACGCTGAATGGTTGACGCTGTATGAAACAGACGATTTGAATGATGCGCTGCGACAGGCGGCTGAGGTCTGCGGCATCGTTGCCTGCACGCGGTCCGGCGATTCGGTTTGGATCCAGCAAGGGGCGCAGCGTTTTACGGCGGATGTAACGGCGGTGACACCGGTGGACGCCACGGGTGCTGGCGATCAGTTCGCGGCTGGTTTCCTATATGGTGTGTCCACGGGCCGGACGTTGGATGTCGCGGCGCAGATGGGTGTGTTGTGCGCGGCAGAGGTGATTGGGCATATCGGCCCTCGGCCTGAAATCAACATGGCACAGGTGTTTAGCGAACGCGGGCTGATCTAGCGGCTACTGCACAAGAGTCGCCAGCCACGCGGCGTCAATTTCGTCAATGACGTCCGTGTCAAACCGGCTCTCTTCTTTCCAGTATTTACCGGACGCCACCATATAGCCTGCATCTTTTTCAAGCCGCAGGGCATTGTCGATTGCGGCTTGGTTCAGGTGAGGCCGATGCGACAGTGCGTCAGGTCGCCCGCGTCCAAAAACGAGGCGGCTGGGTTCCAACGACAGGTTCACGCAGGCGCAGCCTTGCCTGTGTGCCAAGGCCTGCAAACGCGCGGATTTCGCCTCGAGTGAACGCAAGGTTACGTCGTCGCGCAGCGGATCAGCGGTGCCGGTTCCGTAGAAGTGTGTATGCGTCTGATCATAGGTCATATCGCAGCCAAGGTAGGCCAACACGCTGGGGCGCAACGTCTGCAGGGCCCAATATCCGGCGGTAAAGGCCATCGTGCCGCCGCCGTACACAAACCCGCCAAGGGCGTTTTGCGCCGGAACGTAATCTTTGTAGGTGATGATGCGCTGGCCGTCGCGCAGCGACGTGGGCTGGCGGTCTGGCGCAAAATCGGAGGGATGGATCAAGTCGTCCCAATCAGGGCGTACCTGCCACGCGTTGTTGATCGCGACGATCCGATCAAACGGCGCGCGCTGCCAACCCGCTGCCTGCGTCACATTCGGGCCACTGCCTAGGATAAGAACGATCATTTAATGCCCTTTATGCAAAGTTTTTAGATAGGTCAGGGCGCGGCTCAAACCAGTGCTGGCATAATTTTTGCGGATCATCAGTTTCAACATCAGGCGCGCGGTCCAAAAAGGGGAGCGGGTCGCCCTCAGGCCGGTTGAGGGCCGCGCAGCGCATGCGGTCCTTCAGGCCCAGATTTTTCCAAAGCGGGGCCTGAATAACTGGCTATCATTCGCCCAGTTTTGCATGAACTTCGTCCAAATCAATCTCACCCACGGGCATCTTGTTGCCCGGATTTTCAAAGTCATATTTGAACAGGTTGAAATCTTTCTTATAGATTTCATACATCATGTGCATCGACAGTTCGTCAAAGTAGTCCTCGACCGGATGGGCGCGTGTTGGTCCGTGGCCTTCGGATTCGTTGAACCGCGGAATCCCCGACAGTTCGATCGGATTTGGGGTTTTGATCCCATCCAGAACCTGCTGCATGCCGTCGTTGAACTGTTCGGTCCATACGATCTTGTCGTAGCGCCCGCCGTTGATGATGAACGTGCTAATATGGCCTGACATCGCGGACCAGTGGATGTCGGGGTCCATGGGGCGGCGGTATTTGATGGTGTCACGGGCGAATAACAAGAATCGGCGAAATGATTTGATCTGGTCAAATTCGAACCCTTCTTCGGGTGAACCAACCTCGATCCCGTATTTCTGGATCAACAGCGGTACAAGATTGCCACGGTAGCGTTTGCCATTACGCTGGATGCTGCAAATTTTGTCAAAGAACGATGACAAGATTCGTGTGTAGGGATTGCGCACACAGGTGAACGAATAGCTCGTGTGGTTTTTGACGTTGGCGGTGATCAACGGCTGACTGTCTTCCATCGCCCATTTGTGAATGCCGCCTTGCGCGTCATGGATATCCCCGTCAAAAAATTCGCCATGATCGGAATAATACATGATCTGGCCGATGGTCGAGCAGGCGCTTTTGGGCACCACGCGGTACACCACACTTTCGGTTTCGGTCATCCAGGTGCCGGGGAAACCCATGTGTTAGTCCTTATTTTGGCGCGTCGCCGATCACGTCGGCAGAGCTTTTGACTAAGATACTCCTGCGCCTGAATTGACCTGACGATTTTGGGCCTGCGATTCACTTCGTCGCATGGCCAAAGGCGGTTCAGTCTGTATTTTGAGTTTATGAGCAAGCAATACAAAACAGTCTCCTTATCCGACGAGCAGCGCATAGCACTTGAAGCGCTTTGCCGCCGCCGCAAAGTTGACGCCCTTGTTTGGAAACGGGCGCGCGCGTTTCTTCTTTTGGACGCAGGAGAAGACGCCGGAACGGTTTGCCGGATTTTGGATATTGGCCCGACAGTTTTGACGGAGTGGCGATTTGCCTTTGCCGGTGCGGGACTATCGTTTTTCGGTCTGAAGGACTACAGCCAGCGTCAGGGTCATTTGTCCGTCGTGCAAGAGCAGGCGGTGAGAGCCCATTTCACCGCGCAGCCTGCCCGCAATGCCGATGAGGTCTGTGCCTATGTTCTAGCCGAGTGCGACCAAAACTACAGCACGTCGGGAGCCGCCAAGCTGATGCGCCGCCTGGGGTTCGCGTATAAGAAACCACAATTGCTGCCTGCACAGGCCGATGAAGCCAAGCAGGCTGCGTTTATTGCCAAATATGAGGCCCTGATGAACGGGTTGGCCGCAGATGAGATGGTTGTCTTTTCGGACGCTGTCCACCCCGAACACCAGAGCCGCCCCGCCCATGGTTGGTTCCCCAAGGGACAAAAGACGGCCCTGAAGGCGACATCAGGGCGCAAGCGGCTCAACATTCAGGGCGCGCTTGAACTTGAGACTTTCCAGTTCACCTTTGTGGAAGGCGAGAAGATCAATGCCCAGACAACCCGACAGATGCTGGAAAAGTTGGAACGCAACAACCAAACCAAGACGGCCATCCACGTCTTTGTCGACAATGCCCGCTATCATCATGCCAAGATACTACAGCCATGGCTGGACAGCCCAGAACGTCGGGTGAAGTTGCATTTCTTGCCAGCATATGCCCCGCACCTCAACCCGATCGAGCGTCTTTGGGGTGTTATGCACAAATGGGTCACCCACAATCGGCACTATGCAACGTTCAACCAATTCACAGAGGCCATTTTCGACTTCTTCCGCAAGACCCTGCCAGAAAAATAGCCAGAGTTCCGCGACACCGTCACCGACAACTTCCGCGTCATATCGCTCAAGGAATACAAAGTGATTTGAGGGGAAAACCTCAGGTCAATTCAGGCGCGGGAGTAGAGAACAAAGAATTCGTGTTTATTCAATGCGTCTTCACGTTTACACATGAGAAACATAACCGAACACAATCCTGATCGTAGGGGCAAACCGTTTCCAAAATGGCAAAAATCGCCTTCATCTTGCTGTGTCACAAAGACCCTGAGGCCATCGTGCATCAGGCTGAACAGCTGACGGCGGTGGGTGACTACATCGCGATCCATTTTGACGCCAGCGCCCCGAAAGAAGCTTATGCCCTTATTTATGCCGCTTTGGTCGACAATCCAAACGTTGCATTTGCCAAAAAACGGGTCAGATGCGGATGGGGAGAATGGTCTTTGGTGCAGGCGACGCTCAACGCGGTTGAGGCTGCAATTGATGCATTTCCAAGGGCGACACATTTTCACATGGTGTCCGGTGACTGCATGGCGATCAAATCCGCGAGCCATGCAAAGGCGCTGCTGGACGGGGAAGATTGCGACTACATCGAAAGTTTCGATTTCTTCGAAAGCGATTGGTTCAAGACCGGCATGAAAGAAGAGCGGCTGATCTACCGCCATTTCTTTAACGAACGCAAAAACAAGACGTTGTTCAATAATTCATGGTGGACGCAGCGAAAGCTCGGGCTTGAGCGTAAGATTCCCGCCGATCTGCAAATCATGATCGGGTCGCAGTGGTGGTGTTTGCGCCGTCGCACGATCGAGTGGATCTTGGACATGACAAAGACCCGCCCTGACGTGATGAGATTCTTCCGCACCACATGGATTCTTGACGAGACGTTTTTCCAGACCCTTGTGCGCCATCTGGTGCCGGAACCGGAGATTCACAACAGAACCCTGACGTTCCTGATGTTCACGGATTACGGGATGCCGGTGACGTTTTATAACGATCATTACAATTTGCTGCTGTCGCAGAATTTTCTGTTTGCGCGCAAAATCTCGCCTGAGGCCACAGAGTTCAAGGACAGGCTCGGTGTGTTGTACGCTTCGGGTCGCGACGATTTCAAAATCTCCGACGAGGGGCAAAAACTATTCGGGTTCCTGACCGGACGTGGCCGCGTCGGCAGCCGTTTCGCGCCGCGGTTCTGGGAGACCGATGCGTCACTGGGACGCGAGCGCGAGCTGCTGATTATTGCCTGTAAGAAATGGCATGTCGCCAAGCGGCTTGTCGGATCGATCAAACACCATCTCAATATTCCGGCGATAGATTACCTGTTTAACGAAGAGGACACCGACCTGCCCGACTTGGGCGGAATCCAGTCCACGTTGGATAAGCGCACACGCCATCGCCGCGCGTTGATGCGGATGTTGTTTGACTTCTATGAAACGGATCGGATGATTATTTGTCTGGACACCGACAACCTTGATCTTATGCAGGACTTCTTTTCTGACCGATCCACAACCCGACTGTTGGAGTTGGAGTGTGAATTTAGCGATGAATACCTGATAGGCCATGCCAAACGGGTTGGATTGGCCGGTGAGCTTACAACGGGCGAGACAATGCAGCAGCTTTTGCCGACGATCCGATACGACGTGGTCTATGAGAGTGACCGAATTCGCGATGCGGGCTTTAACAATCATCTGCGTGTGCGCGAATTGGCCAGCCCGGATGAGAATGCTCGACCGATTGCCGAATTCCTCGGCGTGTCAGAAGACGTGGCGCGCGGGATTGCCCAAACCCCCTATTTATTTGCTGACTAAAGAGGTTTTCGATGGTTTACGCCTATGACGATCAAAATATTTTTGCCAAAATCTTGCGCGGCGAGATCCCCAACCAGACGGTGTTTGAAAATGAACATGCGCTGGCATTTCGCGACATCAACGCCCAAGCGCCGGTGCATGTGCTGGTGATCCCCAAGGGGCCGTATATGAGCCTGGATCATTTTGCGCGGGACGGGTCTGCTGATGAGCAGGTCGGGTTCATGAAAGCGGTCGC
Organism: Octadecabacter arcticus 238; assembly: GCF_000155735.2. Taxonomy (GTDB): domain Bacteria; phylum Pseudomonadota; class Alphaproteobacteria; order Rhodobacterales; family Rhodobacteraceae; genus Octadecabacter; species Octadecabacter arcticus. The sequence goes on along the minus strand of NC_020908.1, from coordinate 3,781,387 downwards.
CGAAGTCTGTCGGCTTGAGGCTGTGGATGCGGGTTTTCGGGCGGTGGCAAACGCCCGTGAAGACGGCGTGCAAGAAGTGCCGCACTACCACCTGCACATTCTTGCGGGGCGCAATCTGGGGCCGATGTTAATGGGCTAAGATTTTTCAGATAGGCGATAACAATCCGACCAAGAGGGGGCCAGCCCCCGCCGCTTTGCGACTCCCCCGGGATATTTTTCAAGCAAAGATGAGGGGCGTCTTGCTAGTCTTTTGTGAGGTTGAGAAACACGTCTTCCAAGTCCGGGTCTTCGGTGCGCACGTCTTTGATCGTAATGCCAGCATCATGGACCAGAGACAGGATTTGGTCGGCGCGGGTTTGTGAGGTTTTGTAGGTAAAGGCGAGGGTGCCATTGGTGCGTTTCTGGCCTTCGATTTTGGTCGGAAGCGCGGGCAGGTCGGCAGGTGTATCCGGTGTGATCACCATGGTCTTGGCGTCGAGCTGGCCCAGCAGGTTTGCGGTTGTGTCATTGGCGATGACCGTGCCGTGGTTGATGATGGCGATCTGGTCACACATCTGTTCGGCTTCTTCGAGGTAGTGCGTTGTCAGGATGATCGTCATGCCATCGTCGTTCAGGCGGCGCACGTGTTGCCACAACATGTTGCGCAATTCGATATCGACGCCAGCTGTAGGTTCATCAAGCACAAGGATTTGCGGTGAATGGACCAGCGCTTTGCCCAAGAGCAGGCGGCGGCGCATGCCACCAGACAGCGATCGCGCGTAGGCTTCTGCTTTGTCGGTGAGGCCGGTGAGTTCCAGCAGTTCTTCGGTGCGGCGTTGCGATTTTGGCACGCCGTACAGCCCTGCTTGCACGTCCAGCGACCCGCGCGGCGAAAAGAACGGATCGAGGTTGGGTTCTTGTGGCATGATTCCGATAGATGCACGCGATTGGCGCGGGTTTTCGTCTTGATCGAACCCCCAAATGCGCACTGACCCGCTGGTTTTGGTCACAAGCCCTGCAAGGATGTTGATCAGGGTGGACTTGCCCGCCCCGTTCGGCCCCAAAAGACCGAATATTGACCCGCGTGGTACTGCCAGATCGACACCAACCAGCGCGTCTTTTGCGGGGCTGCGTTTGGTGGCCGCGTAGGTTTTGCGCAGGCCGGTAATTTCCAGTGCATTGGAATGGCTTTCGATCCTTGGCATCCGCATTATTCCCGACTTGTTCGCTGCGCAGGGATCGCTAGTATGACCCCGTTACATGCGCACCTAGCGTGCCCCCAGCCCAGAGGCAATTGAATGACAACGTCTGCCCCCGAAACCAAGATTGTGAACGAGTGGCGGATCGCCTGTGACGGTGGCGGCGCATTGGGCCATCCCCGTGTCTGGCTGCAAATCGCCAAAGAAGACGGCTGGGTCGAATGCCCCTATTGTGATTGCAAATTTGTTCACAGTGAGGCTGCCGCTGAGTGAAGCGGGCCTTTCGGCTGTCTCTGTGGGCGCTTAGTCCAGTTTTTCGTAACTCCCAAGGACCCCATCGGATATCGGGTTTTGTGTTGCCCTTGCGACGTTAGAGCCGAGCGATGATCTGTTGTGGTGATAGGGTGAGTGTTTCGAGGATATTGCCCCCGTGTTTTCTGACCGTCGAGATGACGGATCTGATGTCAGCGAAGACCTGCGCGCCCTCGAGGGTGCGGAAAGTTCCCGAGATTTTCATGCGCAACTTCATCATGCGCAGGTCCCGTTCGGCCTGATTGTTGGTGAAGGGAACTGTGAAGTCCGTAAGGAACCTTAGGACGTCATCACGGTAGTCGCGCAAGCGGACCAGAAGGTTATGGCCTGGCCGCCTGGCTTTTCGGCCTCGCGCACCAGTGCGTCTAGCCAGTGGGTCTTGTCGCTCATGGAAGGCGAGGCCCTCGGTGAGGATCGCCATGTATTTGGTGAGGATGCCGTGGTGAACCGACGTGGGGAGTTCGGTCTCGCCTCGCCCCTGAGCCGCGCACTTGAGCTGATTGGCGCTGTTGAGCAGCACGCTCATCGCGCACGCCCACGGCTCCTTTTCGATTTCTTCGATGGCCTTGAGTTCCCGTAAATGATGCGCCCCGCACAGGGCGTGCGCGTCCACCCCACTCATATGGGCGTAATAGGACTTCCAGTGGTCATGAACAATTGTCCCGCCGGTCAGGAAGGATGGAACAGCACCGCGCTTGGCGCTGATGCGATAATGCGTGAAGGCGAGATCGCTGATTGAGTGCAGCCAGTGCAGCTTACCATCAACACGAAGTCCGGTCTCATCCAGATGCCGAACGCCGCCTTCATTGAGCCGGGCCAGAATGTGTTCGACGACGCCACCCAAGGTACGCGCTGTGCCGTTCACCCAGTTGGTCACGCTGGCCGCGCATAGGCTGGTGGCACCAAACAAATCACGCAGGAGTTGGCAGACCCGATCCTCGGGGATCAGCTGCTGAACATTGCAGTAGACCGCCGCCGCCCGAATGCGCTTACCGTATTGCACGTGTGCATTCACGCCATCGGGAAAGGTGGCTGTCGTCGTGGCTCGGCAATGGCCACAACAATAAATCGCTGCCTGATGCTCTGTGACCTCCAGACGCGGCACCGGTATGTCATAAACCTGACGCCTCTCCACCGCCTTGATCATCCCAGCCGTCAAGCCATGCTGACAGGTGCCACAGGCCTCAGCCTCATGTCGCTCCACAAAGTCAGGCGTTGCTGTCTGACGTAGGGTGTCGCCTCGGTGGCCAACTTGGCCACCACTTTTCTTACCGGACTTACCACGCAGGCTACGCGGTACCGGCTTCTTCAACCCATCACTCGAAGGCGGCTTGCTGCTATTACTGCTGTTCTTGGCCAACTGACGCCGCAGATCCGCATTCTCTTGCGCCATGCTCGCCAACGCGGCTTCCAACTCGGCGATCCTGCGCAGAGCCGTGGCGAGGAGTTGTTCAAGAGCAGTAACTTGGTCCATTCCACCAATGATTCAGAGAAATCGTCACAGCGCCACGAAATTCAGACCACAACAGAAAATTCATGCGCCTAATGGCCAAGGAGACTCACATCAAAACTGACAAAAACCCGTTATCGGCTGGGGTGCTTGGGAGTTACAGTTTTTCTATATTTTGGTTTGGCGATCTTTGGGGCGCGGCCACGGGCGATGCTGGCGTGATCCGGTTTGAGGTTTACGGCGCCTTGCCTGACCATCCATCCTTGCGCTGCGTCAAGGTCAGTCAGGCCCAGCTGGACGCATTGCACGCCGCGATAGGGGGTGATCTGGGCGTGGAACTGAATGCCTTTTAGCTGGACGGGTTTTCGATGACGGATACGTTTTATTCCGCTGTGGGGCGGTTTCATGTGCTGTCGACCTGCAATGTCTGGCTCGGGAAAAAGCAGGCCGATGCGGGGCTCGCGCTCGGGATTTGGACGCCTACTCCATATGCTGTGACGTTGTCGCTGTGGTGGAACGGGCATTTGGACGGCTGAGCGATTGAACCTGCGCTCTGGCACGGCTACCAAGGGCAGGTCTGCATAGGGGTTCTGCACATGGCGTTCGGCAAAGGCTGTCACCTACATCTGATCGACGGATCAGCGTTTATTTTCCGCGCGTACCACGCGCTGCCGCCCCTGACGCGCAAATCAGATGGTCTGCCCGTGGGCGCAGTGTCGGGGTTCTGCAATATGTTGCAGCGCTATGTTGAGGGAAACGTCGGCGGTGATGTGACCCATGTGGCGGTGATTTTCGACAAAGGCAGTCACACGTTTCGCAATGAGATGTATGATCAATACAAAGCCAACCGCGAAGCTATGCCCGAAGATTTGCGCCCGCAGATGCCGTTGACCCGTGATGCGACGCGGGCGTTCAATATCGCCTGTGAGGAAATCGAGGGCTTTGAGGCGGACGACATTATCGCGACCTTGGCCGTTCAGGCACGCGATGCGGGCGGGCGTTGTACGATCATTTCCAGCGACAAAGACATGATGCAGCTGGTAGGCGGCGGCGTCGTGATGATGGATGCGATGAAGGGCAACAAGATCATTGATGTTGAAGGCGTCGAGGAGAAATTTGGCGTCGGCCCCAACCGTGTGATTGATGTGCAAGCGCTTGCGGGGGACACGGCAGACAACGTGCCGGGTGCGCCGGGAATCGGGATTAAGACGGCTGCGTTGCTGATCAACGAATACGGCGATCTGGAAACGCTCCTGGACCGCGCGGCAGAGATCAAGCAGCCCAAACGCCGTGAAACCCTGATCAACCATCGCGCCCAGATCGAATTGTCAAAGCGGCTGGTGACGCTGGATGACAAGATGGACCTGCCGTTCACGCTGGATGATCTGGAAGTGCGCGATCCTGACCCAGATGTGCTGTTGGAATTCCTCAGCCAGATGGAATTTCGCACCATGACGAAGCGGATTTCGGACAAGCTGGGCGTCGAGGCACCGGTGATTGAAGACGTTGCTGTGGCCAGCGATGCGCCCGCGCAGGTCGCATTTGACGCGGAAAAATACGAATGGGTCAAAGACGCCGCCGCCTTGCAGGTTTGGATAGACCGGATTTATGCGCGCGGTTATGTGGCCGTGGACACGGAAACGACGTCGCTGAACGAAATGCGCGCTGAACTGGTTGGCGTGTCTCTCTGTGTGATGGCGGGGCAGGCATGCTACATCCCGCTGACCCATAAAGGCGGTGCTGCGGATGATCTGTTTGGCGATGATGCCTTGGCCGAAGGCCAGATGGATTTTGAGGATTGTTTGGCGATTTTAAAGCCGATGCTGGAAGACGACAGCATCCTGAAAATCGGTCAAAACATGAAATATGACGCCAAGATTTTCAAGCGTGTTGGCATCACCGTGGATCCGATTGATGACACGATGTTGATGTCTTATGCGATGAATGCGGGCCTCAACCGTCACAGCATGGATGTGCTGTCAGAACAATATCTTGGCCACACGCCGATCCCGATCAAACCTTTGTTGGGCGCTGGGAAATCTGCCATCACGTTTGATCGTGTCCCTGTGGAAGAAGCCGTGAAATACGCCGCCGAAGACGCCGACATTACCCTGCGCCTGTGGCAGGTGCTTAAACCGCAACTGCACAGCAAACAGGTGACGTCGGTCTATGAAACGATGGAACGACCGTTGGTTCCGGTGCTGGCAAAGATGGAAATGTACGGGATCAAAGTGGATCGTGACACGTTAAGCCGGATGTCCAACGCGTTCGCGCAAAAGATGGCCGGGCTTGAGGACGAATTGTATGAACTGGCGGGCGGTAAATTCAACGTCGGCTCCCCCGCGCAGGTCGGTGAAATCCTGTTTGACCAGATGGGTCTTGAGGGTGGCAAGAAAGGCAAGACGGGAAAATATGCGACCGGTGCTGACATCCTCGAAGACCTTGCGACGGAACATGGTTTTCCGGGGCTGGTACTGGATTGGCGGCAATTGTCCAAGCTGAAATCGACCTATACGGACGCGCTGCAAACCCACATCAACAGCGAAACTGGACGTGTGCATACGTCCTATTCGATCACGGGGGCCAACACGGGGCGTCTGTCATCCACCGATCCGAATCTGCAAAATATTCCGATCCGCACCGACGAGGGGCGCAAAATTCGTGAGGCGTTTATCGCCGATGAGGGCAAGGTTTTGGTGGCGCTGGACTATTCCCAGATTGAGTTGCGGATTTTGGCGCATGTCGCGAATATCGACGCGCTGAAACAGGCGTTTCGCGATGGCCACGACATCCACGCGATGACCGCGTCAGAGATGTTCAATGTACCGCTGGACGAGATGACGAGCGATGTGCGAAGGCAAGCCAAGGCGATCAACTTTGGGGTGATTTACGGAATTTCGGGCTTTGGTTTGGCGCGAAATCTGCGCATTCCACGTGCCGAGGCGCAGGGGTTTATTGACCGGTATTTCGAACGCTTCCCCGGAATTCGCACCTACATGGATGACACGGTCGCGTTCGCCAAAGAACACAACCGCGTTGAAACGCTGTTCGGTCGCAAAATTCACACGCCAGAAATCAACGCCAAAGGTCCCGGTGCGGGCTTTGCCAAACGTGCGGCGATCAACGCGCCTATTCAGGGTACAGCTGCGGATGTGATCCGGCGCGCGATGATCCGCATGGACGCGGCCATCGCGCATCTTCCCGCCAAGATGCTGTTGCAGGTGCACGATGAACTGGTGTTTGAGGTCGACAAGGATGCGGCTCACGATCTGATCGCAGCTGCCCGCGAGGTGATGGAAAACGCCGCCAATCCGGTGGTCAAATTTGACGTGCCGCTGGTCGTGGATGCTGGGATTGGCGCGACGTGGGCGGAGGCACACTAAACGCAAAACGGACGCGCCGTGGGAGGTTCGGCGCGCCCGTTTCTTAATCGGTAGAGTTGTTCTTGGTCGTTAGGTTTGGTTTAGTTCACTTTTTCGGCCTCGATGACGTCAGCGGTTTTGCCCTCTGATTTTGCGATTTCGATGCGGCGGGGTTTCAGTGCTTCTGGCACTTCGCGCACGAGGTCGATGTGCAACATCCCGTTTTCGTGCGACGCGCCAGTGACTTTTACGTGGTCGGCCAAATGAAACCGGCGGCTGAATGCGCGGGTGGCAATGCCGCGGTGCAAAAAGCGGCGCTCTTGCGGATTTGCACTGTCATCTTCGGCCTTGTTGGCTGTGATATGCAACGCGTTTTCTTTGACTTCCACGTTCAGGTCTTCTTCTGAAAAACCAGCCACGGCGATGGAAATACGCCAGCCGTCTTCAGCGGTTTTTTCAATGTTATAAGGGGGATAGGTTTGGTTGTTGGTATCATTTGACATGATGCGGTCCATCATATCGGTGATCTGGTCAAAACCAACGGTAGCGCGGTGCAGCGGTGCTAGATTCAAAGTTCGCATGGTATTTATCCTTTTCAAAGCGATAAGTGTGTGCCTTCCCGAATGGGCAAGGCGGTTGGTTCAGGACCCTGCTTTGGCATCCTGATAGAGACTATTTGGGGGGCTTTTTGCAGGTTTCAAGACCTGCCAGATCCAAAGCCCAGATCGCAATCTATGGGCGCACGAACCGCGCACCAGTGTCGGCGCGTTCGCCTTGGCGGATTATGCGTGCGGTTGCGGGCGGGGTTGAAAATAAACCTCGACCCTGTTCCAGCGCCAGTCGTAAAATGGCGATCGGCTCCGCAAGGTCCATGCCAAGCGCCACTTTTTCACCGTCAATTTCAGCCATGGCCGACACCACAGAAACCAAACGTGGCACACCGTTTTCGGTCCGGAATATCGGCGCACCTGATGCGCCAAAATCAACGTCACAATCGATGATCAAGATGCCGTCCTGTTGGCCCAACACGTTGCAGATCTCTTGCAGTGACGGCGCATCTGCGCGGTCTTGTGCGTAAGACACAACGCCAATTTCGGTGCCGCTGTGCAGGGACGTCGACACCGCAAACGGTTGCACGTGGCTTGATCGGATCGGGTGGGAAAGTTGCAGGAGGGCCACATCAAAGCGCACAAGATCGGCCGTCGCGACACCGGTATGTGCATAGGACGGGTGAACGACGGCGTTGCGCACAGAACGCGACGCTTCCGGTCGCCCGCCCCGCAAACCTGCGAGGAATTGGACGCGCGACGAATCAATCGGTACGCCGTCGGCCTTATCATACATGCAATGGGCCGCGGTGATCACCAGATCAGGCGCGATCAACACGCCAGTGCAAAAGCCTTTGCCCTCAATGTCGAGGCGGCCAACAGCCTCCCAGCCGCGGGCATCATTTCCGGTTTCCAACAGCTGTAGGGCGCTGGTCTGAGCCTGCGCCGATAGGGCTGACAGTGTCAAAAAGACCAACGAAATAAGGGAAGCGCGCATGGTTCATCCGATTGTTTCCAAATGGGTAACAGCCGTGTGGGGCAGAAATGTGGCGCTAGCGCAAAATCGGCACCTGTGGCGCCTGTTTGCCAGACACCGAAAGCGCGGGTGGTTTCGGGCCACCTGTCGCCCAATCCAGCAATTCAACGGTGTGAACAATGGGGATGTCTGTGCCGCCGCCGATCTGCATCATACAGCCGATGTTTCCGGCAGCGATAATGTCGGGTTTGACGGCCTCAAGGGTTTGAACCTTGAGGGTTTTCAATTGCTTGGAAATCTCTGGCTGCATCAGGTTATAGGTTCCAGCGGACCCGCAGCACAGATGGCTATCGGCGGGTTCGGCCACTTTGAAGCCCGCCTTTTTCAGCAGGTCCTTCGGGAATGTTTTGATCTGCTGGCCGTGTTGCAGCGAACAGGCCGCATGGTAGGCGACGGTCAGATCGGGCGCGCCACCCGCAGGTAGGTCAAGTTTCATCAGGATTTCGGATACATCCATCGCGATACCCGCCACGGCACTCGCATCCTCAGCCAGATCGGTCTCGCTGAACATGTGGCCGTAGTCTTTGATTGTCGTGCCGCAGCCGGATGTGTTGATGACGATGGCATCAAGGCCGCCGTTCTTCATCTCAGCCGTCCAGGCGCGGATGTTTTTGGCGGCCGTTGCGTGGCTTTCAGATGTTTTGCCCATGTGATGGGTCAGGGCACCGCAGCAACCCGCGCCCTCGGCCACGACAACCTCCGCGCCCAAACGGGTCAGTAGGCGGATCGTTGCGTCGTTGATATCGGTGTTGAGCGCCTTTTGTGCACAGCCCGTCATCAGTGCGACGCGCATTTTCTTGTCGACAGCGGGAAACGTCTGCGGGTCGTCGTTGCGTGATACTGACGGAATGGTCTTCGGGGCCATTTCCAACATGGCCCGCAGCCGTGGGTCCGGCATCAGTCGCGCAAAGGGCCGCCCGATTTTTGCACCCAGAAGCGCAACACGAAACCGCATCGGATAGGGCAGGATTTTTGCCAGAACCCACCGCAACGCACGATCAGATAGCGGGCGTTTGTAGGTGTTTTCAATGTATTCTCGGGCGTGATCCACAAGGTGCATGTAATGTACACCGGACGGGCATGTCGTCATGCAGGCCAGACACGACAGGCACCGGTCGATGTGTTTGACGGTCTTCTCATCAGGCACACGTTCGTTTTCCAGCATGTCCTTGATCAGGTAGATGCGCCCGCGCGGGCTGTCCAGCTCATCCCCCAGAATCTGATAGGTCGGGCAGGTCGCGGTGCAAAATCCACAGTGTACACAGGTTCGCAGAATGTCATTCGACATCTTTGTCGCGGGATCGCGCAGCTGGTCTTCGGTAAATGTGGTTTGCATATCAAACGGTCCCAACAGTCAGGATAAGGTGAAAGTAGTGCACGCCAAATGCGGCAAGCATCGCGATGGTCATACGTGACCACTTGGCCGTCGTTGGCCGGATCAACAGCACGACGACCAAAGCAAGCGATCCAACCGCAACACCCGACATAATGGACGATCCGAACACGCGCACCGCGTCCGGCATTTTCGGTGCGATAAACAAAAGCCCGATTGCGCCGCAGGCGGTCGCAGCAGCGAGGCGCCAATCAAACAGCAACATACCCGCAATCACGGCACTGATGCAGGGCAGAACGACGAAGATAAAGCTGACGCTGCTGGTCATCCCATCAGCCCGGGATTGAGAATGCCGCGCGGATCAAATTTTGCGCGTATTCCTTGCGACAGCGCTGTCAAGATCGGGTTTTCCGGTTGGAATGCGGGCAGGGACGCGCGGGTCTCTGCCGCGGCGCGGATCAGCGTCGCGTGACCCGCTGCGGGCAGGGTCGCGCGCAGGTCGGTGCCCGCTGGTGTTTGCGCCCAGATTAACCCGCCACCCCAGTCCAGAATGGTTTGCGTTCCCGAAGGGAGGGTGGCGATTATTGCGGGTGCGTCGCTCGGCTTGATGGAAATGCGCCAGATATCGCCGCTCGTGCTTGCAAAGGCCGTGACGTTGGTGATGTCGGTCCAGATCACCTGTGATGCCGCAGGGTCAGTCACGGCCGTCATTTCGCCAAAGCTGCCAAGCAGGTCTTTCAGTTGCGCCAATCGGTAGGCCACTGACGCGGCGAACCCTTCGATGCGAATAAGTGTGTCGTCACTGCGCGCCGCACCCGTGACCTCAAATGGTGAGCCGAGGGCCATGGAGAGTGCGTCAACCGATTGGGCGTCTGTTAGGCCGTTCAATTTTAACGTCGCGGACGTTTCCGGCTTTGGCAGCACCTTGAGCGACACTTCTGACAGCACACCCAAGGTGCCGTAAGACCCCGCCAAAAGTTTGACCAAATCGTAACCGGTGACGTTTTTCATCACGCGACCACCGTTCTTGATTGCCGTGCCCATGCCATCCACGAACCGCACACCAAGCAGATGATCGCGACAGGCTCCCACTGCAATGCGGCGCGACCCACTGGAGTTGGCGGCCACGACGCCGCCGATTGTGGGCATGCCATTGGTGCCAAGCAGCGTGCGGTGGTCCATCGGTTCAAAGGCAAGTCGCTGGTTTTCAGTGTCCAACGCGGCCTCAATCTCAACCATTGAAGTGCCAGCTTGGGCCACGATGGTCAGCGCCCCGGGCTCATACAGCGAAATGCCCGTCAGTTCTGACGTGCTGATCGCTTCGCCAACGACTGGGTTGCCGATACCACGTGTGCCGCCACCAATAATGCGCAGCGGGCCTTTGGCGGCGGCAATTGTCTCTGCCAGTTCGATCTCTGTCTGGGGGGTCATTTTACAATTGCCTTTGTCTTATAAATATCCCGGGGGACGCGCAGCGGGGGGCTGGCCCCCATTGTCTTATTCAGCCGCAATCCGCCGTGATGCACTGCTTGTCAGCGGGAACACCTTGGCGGGATTGAGCAGCCATGACGGATCAAACACATCCTTTATGGCCATCTGAATCTCGAGGTCTTGCGGTGCGAACTGGTGGGTCATCAGATCACGCTTTTCGATGCCGACGCCATGTTCGCCTGTCAGACAGCCGCCCGCATCAACACAGAGTTTCAAGATCTCCGCGCCCATCGCCTCGCAGAGTTCAAGATCACCGGGTTTGTTGGCGTCATAGCAGATCAGCGGGTGCATGTTGCCGTCGCCTGCGTGAAAGACGTTGCCGACGCGCAGCCCGTATTCTTCGCTCAACTCACCAATACGGCGCAGGACCATTGGCAGCGACGACACAGGGATCGTGCCGTCCAGACACATGTAATCGCTGATTTGGCCGATTGCGCCAAAGGCAGACTTGCGGCCAAGCCAGATGCGCGCCGCTTCCTCCGCTGATTTGGCTTCGCGCAGCTCAACGGGGTCATGTTTGCGGGCAATGGCGAGGATCACGGCCAGCTGTTCGTCGATCTCGGCAGGCGATCCCTCGACCTCGACGATCAACAAAGCCTCACAGTCGGGATAACCCGCTTGCGCATATTTTTCGGACGTTTCAATGCAAAGTCGGTCCATAAATTCGATGGCGACGGGCAGCACACCCGCCTTGATGATGTCGGCGACGCAAGCGCCCGCAACCTCGTTGTCGTTGAATGCCATAAGAACGGGCCGCGCGCCTTCCGGCTTGCGCAGGATGCGCAGCGTGGCTTCGGTGACGACGCCAAGTTGGCCTTCTGACCCGCAAATCAAGCCCAGCAGATCAAGGCCCGCCGCATCCAGATGTGCGCCGCCTATGTCGGTGATCGTGCCGTCCATCAGCACCATCTTTACGCCGAGCAGGTTGTTCGTGGTCACGCCGTATTTCAGGCAATGGGCACCACCGGAATTCATCGCGATATTGCCTGCAATCGCACAGGCCAGCTGGCTGGACGGGTCGGGGGCGTAAAAGAAATCTTCCGCCTCGACAGCGCCGGTCACGGACAGGTTGGTGCGACCCGATTGCACCCGAATATAGCGATCCTCATAGTTGGTTTCCAACACCCCGTTCAGGCGCGCCACACCAAGGATCACGCAATCTGCCGTTGGCAACGCGCCGCCCGCAAGCGATGTACCGGACCCGCGCGGCACGACGGGCACGCCCATTTCGTGACAGACGCGCAGGGCGGCCGCGACTTCTTCGGTCGATGCTGGCAGCACCGCGCAAAGCGGCGGGCATCTGTAGGCAGAAAGGGCGTCACATTCATAGGCGCGCACCTCGGATTCGGCATGGATGACCGCGTTCTTTGGTAGAACGAGTTGCAAACGCGCAACAATTTCGGCTTTGCGCGATAAAATTGATTGGTCTGGTAATGGCATATCCATGGGCTTTATCCTCCGATTGGTAAAGAATTATAACCAATTTGGCCTGATGTCTATGGCCATCTTTTCGACTAGGCTGTGGCATATGGATATCATGATAGAATTTGGCAGCCTTAGCGGGCTTGATGGGGCGGCTGTGGCGTTGTTGATTGCGGTCTGGCTGGCGTTGAGCTGGTGGATTGAACATCCGTCGGCGAAGCACCCGTCGGTCACGATGGTCATGTCAGAATACCGCCGCCAATGGATGCAGGTGATGATCCGCCGCGACCCGCGTATCTTTGATGCGCAAATCATGTCGAGCCTGCGCCAAGGCACGTCTTTTTTCGCGTCGACCTGTCTGTTGGCTGTCGGTGGTGTTCTGGCGTTGATCGGCAATGTGGACCCGCTGCGCGGCATGGCTGACAGCATCGACGTCGCGCAAAGCTCGACCGTCATCTGGCAGATCAAGCTGGGGTTGGTTTTGGTGCTGCTCAGCAATGCGTTCCTGAAATTTGTCTGGGCGAACCGCGTGTTTGGCTATTGCAGCGTGATGATGGCGGCGGTGCCCAATGACCCGGATGATCCCATGGCGGTGCCCATGGCGGCAAAGGCCGGAGAGTTGAACATCCGCGCGGCGATGAATTTCAATCGCGGCCTGCGATCGATGTATTTCGCCCTTGGCGCTGTGGCGTGGTTGGCGGGTCCGGTGCCGCTTATGGTGGCGGTCGCGGTGACCGCGCGCGTCGTCTGGAGCCGTGAATTCGCGTCTGTTCCCCGTGCGATCATCATGAACGACACAGGCGACATTGGCGGCGACACCAAGATGTGACTTGGATGCTGGGCGCTGGTCGCTATTCTGTCTTTATGAAAACAGCCCTTGTCCTGATCCTCGCCGCATCGCCCGTTTTGGCCGATGCGCCTGTCGTTGAAAACGTCGTCTTTGACGATGGACGGTTTGATGTGACCCTGTCCCACCCCGATACCGGATGGGACGATTATGCCGACTGGTGGCGTGTTGAACTGGCCGACGGCACGGTTCTTGGCACCCGCGTGTTGGCACATCCCCACGTGACCGAACAGCCGTTCACGCGGTCACAATCAGGGTTCGATATTTCCGCTGATGCGGTTGAAGTGTTCATTCGCACCAGCTGCATCATCGACGGATGGGCAGTTGATGCCGTCGCATTCACGATCCCCTAGCGCTGTCCCTCACGAAGCCACGCGCCGATCACCAGCAGTCCTGCCAGCAACAACGCCAGCCAAGCGGGCAGCAGCGGTGTGACGGTCACGTCAGTGATGCGATAGGCATCGCGCGGGGTGATGCCGATCCAGCCCAGACCAAACGCCACGCGGCCGCTGCGCACGTCGCGTAAAGACGGCAGGCCGTCGCTCATCACAGTGATGCCGCCGTTGGTTGATGCCACGAGGTCTGCGATCAATTCGCCGTTCGCGATCGTCTGTTCAAATTCACGCGGGGCAGCAGGACCGAGCGCGATGACAGTTTCAACGTCCCCGTCGGTCAGGCGATAAAGCCCGACTTCGGGCGATTCCCACAACAACTCGAACCTGCCCGGGGTCACTTCGTCCAAGGTCAAAATCGTCTCGGTGCCGTCGGGATGGGTGATCGTCACATCGCCGGTTTCTTCATCGAGCGTGCGGCGGATAATGCGCATGGTCAGCCCGTTTGGTTCAACCCACATGGTTTCTTCTTCAAGCTCGGGCTCTTTCATCATCCAATGGGCGAGGCGGCGCAGCAGTTCCAATTGCGGCCCGCCGCCTTCAAATCCGCGATCCCACAGCCATGTTTGATCCGACGCCATCAGCGCGACGCGTCCTTCGCCGACCCGTTCCAGCATCAGCAGGGGTTTGTCGTCAATTCCGGACATAACGACGGTGGCGTTTTCGGTTGGTTCGACTTCTATCTGGCGGAACCAGCGGCCCCAACCGGGGGTGCCGTCCTCGCCTTGATTGGGCGAAAATTCCTCAAGCCCTTCGGTCACGGGGTGGCGTTGGCCGATGTCGGTGATCTCCGGTGTAAAGCCTTCTTCATAGACCCGCGCCGTGGGGCGACCCGGCAGCACGGCTCCTAAAGGGGAGCGATAGATGCTGTCGGCTGACGCGTAATCCGGACCCGCAGAAATCAAAACCGCGCCGCCGTTTTGCACATAATTGCCAATATTCTCGAGGTAGGCTGACGGTAAAATTCCGCGCCGTTTGTAGCGATCAAAAATAATCAGATCGAATTCGTCGACCTTTTCGAGGAACAATTCACGGGTCGGAAACGCGATCAAAGACAGCTCATTCACCGGTACGCCATCCTGCTTTTCAGGGGGGCGCAGAATGGTGAAATGCACAAGGTCGACTGAACTGTCGGATTTCAGCAAGTTGCGCCACGTGCGCTCCCCCGCGTGGGGTTCGCCGCTGACCAGCAACACGCGCAGACGGTCGCGCACACCGTTGATTTGCACCACGGCTTCGTTGTTGCGGTCGGTCAACTCGCCGTCCACGGCAGGGGTGGCAAATTGCATCACATTCATCCCGCCGTGGGGCAGGTCGATTGGCAATTCGACGTCTTCATTGACCGGCACCAGGAACGCCATCGGTGGGCCGCCATCGATGGAAATTGTAAGATCAACAAAGCCCGCGTCGGGCGCTGCACCCTGATCCTCAACCCGCAGGGTGAGCGTGACAGGTTCGCCGAGTATAGCAAATGCAGGCGCGTTGCGGATCACAAGGCGGCGATCCCAATCGTCTTTGTGGCCTGTCAACAAAACATGCAGCGGCGCGGGCAATGTTGCGGGGGCGGCTGGCAAATCGTGCAGGCGACCGTCGGTGATCAACACCATACCGGCGATGCGGGCTTGCGGTTCTTGCGACAGGGCCTCCGATAGGGCCGCCATAAGTTCTGTGCCCACATCATCGACCCCGTCGCCCAAGGTCAGGACACGCAATTCGGTGTTTGGACGCCGCGCGACTTCGGCTTGCAGATTGGCAAGCGCTTGTGCGGATTGATCGGGGCGGTCCGACAGACGCTGGCTCGCGCTTTCATCAACGACGGCCAACACGATGTCAGACAGCTCGGCGCGGTCTTCTTGTTGCAGCGACGGATTGGCGATGGCGCCAAGGATGACAACGGCGGCCAGCGCGCGCAGCGCCCAGCCCAACAGTCGTCGCCAGATTGCAAAGGCGAGCCCCACCGCAGATAGCGCCGCCAGCCCGTATAGCACGACTAGCGGCACCAGCGGGTCGAGGATGATGTTCCCGATCATACTATGCCCACTTCTGGCTTCATCTTGGCCCGAAAACTCCCGCCGGAGGCGCAGATTTCAATCATGCGATGTTCCATCCTATTGCCCCAACCGATCCAGCAACGCAGGCACATGGACCTGATCTGATTTATAATTGCCCGTCAGCACATGCATGATCAGGTTAACGCCAAACCGCAGCGCAATCTCGCGTTGGCGTTCACCCGCCATGCCGCGCCCGATAGGAACCAGCGGGTTGCCCTGGCGGTCGGTGGCCCATGCCGCGGCCCAGTCGTTGCCGCCAACAACCACGGGCGTCACACCATCGTTAAGGTCGCGAAACGGCATTCCATCGGAAATCTCAGCCCCCGCGGGGGCCGCTTCGACCCAGACATCGCGACTGGGATGACGACCGGGGAAATCTTGCAGCAAATAGAATGTCCGCGTCAGAACATGGTCCTGCGGGATCGGTTCAAGGGCCGGAATATCAAGGCCGCGGGCAATCGCCTGCAGCTTGCGTCCTTGCGGCGACGACGAGCCGAACCGCGCCAAATCCGCATCGCGGGTATCAAACAGGATCATCCCGCCTGATCGCAAATAGCGGTTCAGCTTGGCATAAGCCTCGCGGGTTGGCAGCTGCTGGTCGGCTGTGATGGGCCAATAAATAAAAGGGAAAAACGCCAGCTCGTCGGTTTCAAGGTCGATGCCGACAGGAAACGAGGGTTCAATCGACGTGCGTTGGAACAGGGTGTTGGACAACCCGTAAAGCCCTGCGTCAGACATCTCATCGACGCGGGTGTCACCCGTCACAACGTAAGCCAGCACCACGTCGGCGGTTGCAGCGATGGCGAAACTATCGTCCTGCGCGCGCGCTTGCGGGGCGATCATCAAGGCGATTAGTACGGTCGCTACCGCAGCGGCGCGTGGACCACGAAGGCGACCTGACAGGGCCAGTGACGCGATGATATCAATCGTCAGCAGGACCAGTGCGGCCGCCAAAAGCCAGCCTTTCAGCAGCGTTTCGCGCACCACATCAAGGCCTTCAACCGCAATGCGCGCGGGCCATGTCGTGGCAATCAGCGTGTCGTCGCGGCCAATGACGTTGACGGCGATGCGGCGGTCTTCGCCGGCGTAAAGACCCGGTGGCATCATCGCTGAGGGTGTGGCTGTCGCGAGGGCTTCACCGTCAACACCGGGCAAGGTGTCGGCGCGGATAAGGTCGCCAAAAGCATCCAGAACGTCTTCGGCCATCCAAGTGGTTCCTATCAAATCTTCCGCGGTGGGGGCAGACGGGCGCGTGGACACCGCGAGACGTTCAAGCATTTGCACGAACAGGCCCGACAGCGGCAGGGTCGACCATTCTGCATTTGCCGTCACATGAAACAGCACGATGGATCCTGATCCAGCCGATTTGCGGGTGACCAGCGGCGTGCCGTCGGCCAATTGCGCGATGACGCGCTGCGCCAATGTTGGGTCGGGTTGCGCCACGACCTGCGCTGTGACTGCGACGTCATCGGGGATGGTCAGACCGAAGAACGGACTGCTGGCTGGAAATGGCGCGAGCACTTTAGGCTCTCCCCATGACATGGCACCGCCGATCGATCTGCCGCCAATGCGTAGCCGCACCGGCATCAGCGGGTCTTCGTCAATGCGGCTGATATCGCTTGCGGCAAGGCGCGGGCCTGCAAAACGCACCAGAAGCCCGCCGCTTTCAACCCAGTCGAGCATCGTGTCAGCCTCAATCGCGGTGAGCGTCCCGACATCGGCAAGGATTATAGCGTCAGGATTGGCCAGAAGCACGTCTTGCAGTGTGCCGTCGATTAGGTCCGCCGTTGGGATCAGGGCCTGTTCAAGGTAGTGCAGCGGGGACAGCAGATCGAGGGCTTCGCGATCACTGGCGCCCGCAAGAAGCGCCACTTCGCGACGTTTCAAGGCATCGTCGGTGAGTGTCACAGCACCCGCAGATCGCATACCTTGGATTTCGAAACGTGTGACGCGGTTTCGCAGTTCTGGCGGCAGATCAAAGGTCGCAGTCGCCTGTGTGGCTGTAGCCTCGAACGTGGCGATTGCGCTGGACAGGCGGCGTTCGACGCCAGCAGGATCAAGCCCGATGGCGGTGATTGTGGTCTCGACCTCGATACCCGATGTGGCGCGTAGGGCGGTCACGGTGACGTTGTCGTCCTCAAATTGCGCGGCGCGCAGGCCCAAAACCGGTCGCGGGGATTCAAAGGCGGTGACGGTGCCGTGGGATTCCAGTGCCGCCAGAAGCGCGTCACGGCTGTTACGGGCCAATCCATCCGACATCCAGAAGGTGTCGAACTGTCCGGTCAGGCTGTCAGCCCAGTGGGTCAGCGCGTCGCTGTCGGGGGCATAGGGGTGTGGTTGCAGCGCGGGGATGCGTTGCCGCACCGCCTGCGCATCCTGAAAGACTGGCGGTTCCGGTGGCAGATCGGTGAGGGCAACGAGTGCCGCCGTGCGGCCATCGCGGGCGGCTTCTGTTAGGGCTGCATCAATACGATCCACGCGGCGCGGCCAATCGCGCGCATCTGCCCATGTGCCGTCAACGACGATCAACAACGGGCCAGTGCCGGGGGTGTCTTCGTCCGGGTTGAGGACGGGGCCTGCGAACGCCGTGATAATTGCGGCCACGGCAATAAGACGCAGCAGCAACAGCCACCACGGGGTGCGGTCGGTCTGGCTGGTGTCGTCGGTGAGGCCAAGAAGCAGTGCCACTCCGGGAAAGCGGCGCCGGATCGGGGCTGGCGGAACTGCACGCAGCAGGAGCCACAAAATCGGCAGGATCAGCAGGCCAAGCAGCAGCCACGGTGTCGCGAATGCGATGGGGCCGAGGTTTAGCATGGGCGGATTTCACGTCGAATTTGCGGTGCAAATCCGACGGCAGAGGGGGGCCAGTCCCCCGTCGCCAAGGCGCCCACCCCCGGGATATTTATGAGACAAAGGCAGGGCGGGAAGGAAAAGTTTGCAGGGGTCATGCGCGGCGTTCCAGTGCGGTGTAAATCCAGAGCAGGGCAGACGCTGCGGGGGTGTCCGTGTGGTGGGTGTTGTACTGCCAGCCCGCCGTACGTGCGAGGGATGCAAGGCGGTCTTTGCGTTGTGCAAGGCGATCAAGGTAGCGGTCCCGCAGGTCGCGGGCTTTGAGGGTTTCATGTCGCATTGTGCCGGACATGGATTCAAAAATGGTACGACCGTCAAAGGGAAATGCTTCCTCGGACGGGTCAAGGATTTGGACAAGGGCGCCGCGCACGTCGCGATCGGCGGCTTTTGCCATGGCGGTTTCAAGTCCGGTGAGGTCGCCCATGAAGTCTGACACGAACAGCGCGCGCGAATGCGAGACCATGCCTGTGGCGTCGGGTGTTCCGAAGTCGTCCGCGTGATCTTGTGAAAGCAGGGCTGCCATTTGCGCGACTTGGACTTCACCGCGCCGCGGCGGCAGGACGTTGCCGGTCAAACCGACCCGTTCGCCACCGCGCAGCAGCAAAATGGCACTGGCCAGTGCCAGTGTGCGCGCGCGCGATCCTTTGGTGGTGCCGTCGTTCAGGGACGTGAACGACATGGAGGCGGACTGGTCGACCCACATCAGGATCGACTGGGCGATCTGCCATTCCTTATCCTGGATGAACTGTGCATCCGAACGCGCAGAGCGGCGCCAGTCAATACTGCGCATTTCGTCGTGGTTTTGTGCCGGTCGGTATTGCCAGAACGTATCGCCAACACCCGCACGCCGCCGACCGTGATCACCGATCATGACCGTTGTGGCGAGGTGTTCAGCCTCGGCCAGCAGGGGTGGAAACGCGGCCGCGAGGGTTTCGGACGCCGAGCGTAAAGTGAGGGGCGCGTCCGTCATGCGGCCTGCGAGATGCTGGTGATTTGGGTTGCGACCTGATCAATGACAGACGGCAGGTTTTCGCCGCGCGCGCGCGCCGCAAACGACAGCGCCATGCGGTGTGTGAGAACAGGTGCTGCCATGGCGCGCACATCTTCGGCCGATGGAACCAGACGGCCATCCAGCAAAGCGGCCGCGCGCACGGTCAGCATCAAGGCCTGCGCGGCACGCGGGCCGGGCCCCCAGCTGACGGTGTTTTTAACCAGTTCGGACGCCGATGCATCATCTGGGCGGCAGGCGCGGACCAGATCAAGGATCATTTCAACAATGGCATCGCCCACCGGCATGCGTCGCAACAAGACCTGTGCTGCGAGCAATTCTTCGGTGGTGAAAACGGCGGTGGCATTTTCTTCGGTTGCGCCCGTTGTCGCGATGAGAATGTCGCGTTCGGTGCCGCGATCCGGATAGGGGACGTCAATCTGCACCAAAAACCGGTCAAGCTGTGCTTCGGGCAGGGGGTAGGTGCCTTCTTGTTCGATAGGGTTTTGCGTCGCCAGAACGTGGAACGGCGCGCCGAGTTTGCGATGTTCGCCCGCGATTGTGACTTCTTTTTCCTGCATCGCCTGCAAAAGCGCTGATTGCGTGCGCGGGGAGGCGCGGTTGATTTCATCCGCCATCAACAGCTGACAAAAAATCGGGCCTTCGATAAAGCGGAAATCGCGGCTGCCATCGGTGGCCGTTTCCAGCACTTCGGAGCCAAGAATATCGGCAGGCATCAAATCGGGTGTGAACTGGATACGATTTCCATGCAGACCCATGACCGTGGACAGCGTATCGACCAGCCGCGTCTTGCCCAGACCGGGCAGGCCGATCAGCAAGGCATGCCCGCCACACAAAAGTGACGCCAATGTCAGATCGACCACCCTGTCCTGACCGATGAACCGTTTGGCAATGGAGACGCGGGCCTGCGCCAGTTTGCCGCCGAGGGTTTCGATCTGGGTCACGAGTGCTGCGTCGTTCGGAACTTCGGGGGGCATGGCAATCTCTTTCTTATGGGTCATATAGTCGTTCATGAGTTGAACAGATATCGCAGGTAAGCCCAATGGCAAAAACAAACCAAAGTAATGGCACTGTTACAGTGTCGGCGGAAAGCCTCGCATCTTCGGCGCGGGCGGCGGCAAAAGGGCGCGGATTGCCGCCCGTGGAAAGTTGGAATCCGCCATTTTGTGGTGATCTGGACATGCGGATCGCGCGGGATGGCACGTGGTTTTATCTGGGCACGCCGATTGGGCGGCCCGAACTGGTGAAGCTGTTTTCGACAGTTATTCGCAAAGACGGGGACGATTATTTTCTGGTGACGCCGGTTGAAAAGGTGGGCATCACCGTCGATGACGCGCCGTTCGTGGCGGTGGATTTTGTGCAGGTTGAAGACGGGTTGCGGTTTGAAACCAACGTGGGTGATTTTGCAATCGCCGGGCCGGATCACCCGATCCGCGTTGTGCGGGATGCCAAATCTGGGGAGCCGAGCCCCTATGTTTTGATCCGCCGCAACCTTGAAGCCTTGATTGATCGAAAGTCGTTTTATCGACTGGTGGATATTGGTGAAACGGCCAAACACGAGGACGTTGATTGGTTTGGCATTCGGTCAGCTGGTGCGTTTTTCCCGATCATTCCCGCTGCGGACTTGGAGGTTTAGTGCCGAAGTTCTGCGCGAATCTGACGATGTTATTCACTGAATATCCGCTGTTGGAGCGTGCGGTGGCCGCCAAACGTGCGGGGTTAGAGGCGGTGGAGATCCTTTTTCCCTACGACGAAAATACGGCTAAACTTGGCACCGCTTTGGCGCGATCCGGTCTGCCTTTGGCGTTGATAAATTGCCCGCCGCCGAATTATGCCGACCCCGACGGGCCGCGCGGGTTTGCGGCTGTGGTGGGTCAGGAGGCGCGGTTTTAACAGGCGTTCCGGCGCACGGTTCGCTATGCGGGCGCGCTGGGCGCAGAGCATGTCCATATCATGGCCGGTGTTGCTGCGGGGCCAGCGGCACGACACTGTTTTGTGCAGAATTTGAAATGGGCGTCGGCGTTCGCGCCACGTCAAAGCCTGACGATTGAGCCGATCAATGAGACCGACATGGCGGGTTATTTTCTTAATGATTTTGATCTTGCGATGGAGGTGCTGGAAGAGGTGGCGGCGCCAAATCTGCACCTGCAGTTTGATGCCTATCACGCCGCAAAGATCACCGGCGATGTGTCGGGCACTTGGGACAAAGTGAAATCGCGTGTTGTGCATATTCAGGTGGGCGGTGTGCCGGATCGCCATGAACCAAGTGGCGGCGATTTCGATTATCCCGCGTTTTTCAGATTGCTGGACCGGCAAAACTACAAAGGCTGGGTCAGCGGCGAATACCATCCCGCTGCACGCACCAACGAAAATCTTTCTTGGATAAGCTGACATGATGCTGACAGTATGATGTCAGCAGGGGTGTGTCAGAGAGGTGTCATCAACACCAAGGAAATGAGACAATGACACACCAACCAATCGTAGCATGTACCGAAATTCCAGTGACGGATATGAAAAAAGCCAGTGCCTTTTATGGCGAAGTCTTTGGCTGGAACATGGAGATTACGCGGATGGGGCCATTTGAGGTTGCCGTTTTCAATGGCGCGGACGAGGGGGCGGGGGGGCATTTGTGCCTTGGAACACCGCCCACTGACGGAGGGACCGTCACGCATTTGACGGTGTCGGACACCGTCGAGGACGCCGCAGCGCGGTTGACCGTCGCCGGCGGAACCGTTGATAGCCCTGTCATCGACATTCCCGCGGGCCGTTATCTGTATGCCCGCGATCTTGACGGGAACCGTCTGGGTTTGTTCGAACTCGGCAAAGCCGCTTGAGGAGTAAAGCATGAGACGCGCTGACCGCCTTTTCCAGATTGTGCAGTATCTGCGGGGTGGTCGGCTGCTAACGGCGGCGAAATTGGCCGAACGGCTTGAGGTGACCAAGCGCACGATTTATCGCGACGTGGCGGATTTGATTGGGTCTGGCGTGCCAATCGAAGGTGAGGCCGGTGTCGGCTACGTGATGCGGGCGGGCTACGATCTGCCGCCGCTGATGTTCAATTCAGACGAGATTGTTGCGCTGGTTGCGGGTGCCAGAATGATCCGCGCGTGGGGCGGCGCGCAAATGGCTGCGGCCGCCGAAGAAGCGCTGGTCAAGATCGAAGCGGTCCTGCCGGAAGATGCCCGCGCGCGGGCGGCGTCGGTGCCGGTTCATGCGTTCCAGACGAACGAAATGACAGACGAGGTTCGCGCGCGCATCGATCGCATCGAGGCGGCATCAGACGGGCGCATTCGGCTTGATTTGAATTACGGCGATCAGCACGGCGGCGCGTCGCGTCGGGTGATCCGCCCGCTTGGTCTTTGGTTTTGGGGCAAGGTTTGGACCGTTGTCGGGTGGTGCGAATTGCGCAATGATTTCCGCATGTTCCGGCTAGATCGCATTAAGGACATGGAAGAATTCGGGCCATTCAAAGTGGAAAAAGGCCAGAGTTTGCGTGATTTCTATGCCTCGCCTGATGGCGGGCGGCGCTAAAAATCGCCGGCAAGAAAAATGAGTTCTACCGCACGTTTTTTGACTTTGGTGGGTCGCGAGGCAATGGGACCCTGACACTGGTGCGCCGAGGGCTGTGTTGTGCTGCCTCCGGCGGGGATATTTTAAAGCAAAGACGAGATTAGTTGTTCAGTGATTGGGCGAGGCGCATGAGTTGGACGGCTTCGGTGCGGTAACCGAACGGGTCGTCGCCGCAGTTCTGGTTTGCCAGCGCGATGGCGTCGTCCCAGCCCCAATCGCCAAGGTAAGTGTTGTCGCGCAGAAGTTGCCCAAAGCCCGCGATAGAGGCGGCGAAGCTGGCCTCCTGATTGGGTCGCGCGCGGTCGAAGACGGGGATCGCGGTCTCGATGAGGCGGCTTTCGGCCTCACCTGGCAGTTTGTAGCGCAGGCGCAGAAAGCCGAGTTCGTCAGAGTCTGATGTGGTTTCTGCGGCTTGATAGCGCAATGGATCGCTGAGTTGTGCAGGCGAGCCGACGGGCGTTATTTCGTAGATCGCCGTGACAGTGTGGCCTGCACCAAGTTCGCCTGCATCCACCGCATTGTTGTTGAAATCTTCGCGGTTCAGCGCGCGGGTTTCATAGCCGATCAGGCGGTATTCTGCGACGGTGCTCGGGTTGAATTCCACTTGAATTTTCACGTCGTTGGCGATCGGGAACAGCGCGCCTGTCAGGTTGTCGACGAGGACCTTTTGCGCCTCTGACAGGGTGTCGATATAGACCGCTGTGCCGTTGCCGTTTTGGGCCAAGGATTGCATCGTTGCGTCCTGCAGATTGCCGCGCCCGAAGCCGAGCACGCTGAGGTAGGTGCCGGTATCGCGTTTGTCTTCGATGTAGGCTTGAAGACCGCGCGGATCGCTCAGGCCGACGTTGAAATCGCCGTCCGTGGCGAGGATGACGCGGGACACGTCACCATCCGTTTTCATGGTTTCGGCGAGTGCGTAGGCCTGCTCGAGACCGCCCTGGCCGTTGGTTGACCCACCTGCATTCAGCGCGTTTAGGGCGGCAAGTATGGTCGTGCGTTCAGACGCTTGCGTCGGTTGCAGCGCGATACTGGTTGACCCCGCGTATGTGACAATTGCGACCTCATCTTCGGGTGCTAGGTTGTCGAGCATCAGGCGGAAGGATTGGCGCAACAGCGGCAGTTTATCAGCGCTTTCCATCGAACCGGAGGTGTCGATCAGGAACACGAGGTTCAGCGCTGGGCGGTCTTGAATGCTTGGCATTTCACCTTGGAGACCGATGTGAACCAGTTGCGTGTCAGCGTTCCACGGGGTTTCAAAGACGTTGATCGTAGGTTGGAACGGCTGGCCGTCTGGCGCGGGGTAGGCGTAGGGAAAATAGTTGATCATTTCTTCGATCCGCACGGCGTCGGCGGGGGGGAGTTGGCCTGCGGTAAGCGACGAGCGGATGAGTGCATAGGCGGCGGTGTCCACGTCGATAGATAAGGTAGAGACCGGTTCTTCGGTTGTGATTTTCAGCGGGTTGGGGGTGTCGTTGGCGAAGGATTCTGTGTCGAGTTCGCCGATGCCCGCAACGTTTGGTTCTGGCGCAGATACAACTTGGCCCAGTGCCATGCCTTCGGCCACCAAGTCGTTCGTTGGTGCGGCGCGGGTCAGGGACAGTGGCGCGGCGGTGGCAGGGTTGCCGATAGCGGAGTCCGCTTCTTCGCGGCTGCTGGATTCGGACAACACTACAGCGGGGGCCATTTCCATCACTGGTTCGGCCAAGGCCGCGACGTTAGCGTCATCTGTGGTTTCATCAACCAGTGCTGGCGCGACGGAAACAGATCCAGCTGGATCGAGCACGGCCGCGTCTGGTGGCGTTGGCTGAGCCAATCTGGCTGTCGGAGCGAGGTTCAGGATATCGCGCCCTTGCGGCATGCCGATCATGAAGCCGCAGGCAACGATTGCGGTGGTGACCGTGAGGCCAGTGCGGGATGTGAGGGTGTGTAGCATTGTCATAACTCCAGTCCATTTGTTGGGTCTGGGAGTGTGACGGGCGGCGATCCGCGATCCTTGGATATCAGCGAAATTTTTTGTCGCGAGCGCGATATTGCGTGACTTTGCGTCTGCGTCTGCGTCGGGCGCAGGCGTGGCGTCGTTCAGGGCGAACTTGAGGTCGTCTAGGTCAAACTCGTCATTAGAATTGGTCATACCACGCCCTCCTTTTACTTAATGGATTTTAGATGCTTGCGGGCCTCAGAGAGACGCCATGAGACGGTGCCTTCGAAGATGCCCAAGATGTCGCCGGCGTCCGCGTGGGTCATATCATCCAGCACCAAGGCCAGCGTGTCGCGCAGATCGACGGGCAGGGACCCCATTGCGATTGTCAGCCAATCGGCGCGGGTCTGGTTTTCTTCAATCACCGCTTGGCGGTTGAGTTCCCAGTCACCCCAACCGTCAGACGCGCGCCCGTAGGTTGCTTGTTTGCGGCGGCGGTCGTGGGCGGCGTTGACGGCGACACGGTAAAGCCATGTAGTGACTTTTGACTGCTGTTTGTAGCTTGATAACTTCGCGGGCAGGGCGGCGCAGATGTCTTGGGTCAAATCCTCGGCTTCGTGCTTGGATCC
This sequence comes from Octadecabacter arcticus 238, assembly GCF_000155735.2. Classification (GTDB taxonomy): domain Bacteria; phylum Pseudomonadota; class Alphaproteobacteria; order Rhodobacterales; family Rhodobacteraceae; genus Octadecabacter; species Octadecabacter arcticus. The sequence goes on along the minus strand of NC_020908.1, from coordinate 3,755,989 downwards.
GGTCAGGCGGAAACACAGCCGGAACAGGCGGTCATACTGACGGGCGATCAGGCTGGCGAATGCCTGCCCGTCACCGTCTTGGGCCGCCAAGGCCATATCTTCGTCACTGACTGTCATTCGCATCACTAAGGTACGACGAGGGTGGTGCGTCAATCCTTGGAAATTTTTTCAGAAAGGTTTGACCACGACGACCCAGAGGATTGCGATCACACCGAGCACGCTGACCTCGTTGAACACGCGCAGGTAGAAATCACTTTCGTTGAAGGTACCGCGCCGCGCGCGCATCACCATGCCACCTGTCATCATGTAATGTGCCACCAGCACGGACACGAGGGCGAGTTTGACGATCACCCAAGTGTCAAACGCCCAGACGGCCGCACCCAGCCAGATGCCCGTGATCAGGGACAAGACCATCAGGCCAGCGGAAAAACGGTAGAGGCGGTAGGTCAGATCACCCAGCGGGCCGTTTTCACTGGTTTTGGCGAAATCGCGCTTCCAATAGATCAGCGCGCGCGGAACGGCGAAGATCGACGTCATCCACCCCATGACGCAGAGAATATGTATGATTTTCAACCAGTCCATGGCCGATAGATGCCTGATGATTTCAAAGGGGTCAATTGGGCGCGACGGAACAGGGCGGGGTCTGCGTATAAAGGCAAAGCATGTAACAGGATAAACCCATGAAAATTGCAATTCCACTGACGATCGCCACACTGACCCTTGCCGCGCTGAGCCCTGTGTTTGCCCAGAATCGCGGCGTGACGGAGGCCGACCTTGGCGGTTCGGGCAGCGTGGCTGTCAGTGCAGAGATCTGGGTCGACAATTGGTTTGCCATGTCTGTTGACGGCGCGCCATTGTATGAAGACAGCACAGCCTACAACACTGAGCGGTCGTTTAACGGAGAGCGGATCACGTTCAACGCCGACTTGCCGATGACCGTCGCATTCGAATTCCGCGATTTCATGGAAAATGATACGGGGCTGGAATATATCGGCGAACGCAATCAACAGATGGGCGATGGCGGTGCGATTGCGCAGTTCAAGGATGCAAACAGCGATGTTTTGGGTGTGACGGATGCAAGTTGGCGGTGTCTGATCGCGCAATATGCGCCGATTGATACAACTTGCGAGGACACGGGCGATCCGCAGGTCGGTGTCGGGGCTTGTGCGTCTGAAACCCAAGTTGTTCCTGCCGATTGGACGTCTGTTGATTTCGACGACAGCGATTGGGCCAGTGCCACGGTCCATTCAGAACGCGATGTTGGCCCCAAGGACGGTTATGACGCGATTTCGTGGGACGGCCGTGCAGAATTGATCTGGGTTGATGATCTGGAGCGGGACAACATCGTTTTGTGTCGCGCGGTGATCGGCGACTGACCGAAGTTGGATGAGTTGCTGATCCTGCCAATTAAAACACCCGTGGCGATTGATGTGGGCGTCGGGGTTTGAGTTGTTTTTGCCAAGATGAAGAAGGGAGCAGCAAGAATGGCCTGAGGCGGCGTGAGCCGTCAGGGGTAATGTCGCGCGGGGCTTGTGTGTTTTGCCAAAAGGCGGGGCCGTGAAGGGACGTATCCTTCAGGGTCTGTGCGCTGCGACCCGTCTCTACACCTGTTACCGCCAGTATCTCTGTGCGGGGCGAGGTGGTCGCGGAGACCGGCTGCCGTTTCATCGTCCATGGCGCGCGGTGTGATGGACCGCGCGGGTTAACTGAGGGTGAGGATGCATTAGCTTGGTTTATGAGGGGTGAATGGGGCGTGCGGTGGTGTTGCGTCAGGGCTAAGGTGTATTGTGATCAAGGTCCGCAAGGCGGAACCAAGAGCCGTTCGCCGCATTTGCGCCAACGTCCGCTTCGCGAAGACCTCGACGTCATCCCGCCGCAATGGGCTTGGCGATCTGCGCGATGCGTTGGAATTTCTTTCGATAGGCGGCTGGTGAAAGGCCGACGCCTCGTTTGAATACTCGACGGAATGAAGCGGGGTCTTCGTAGCCAACTGAGCTGCCGATATCGTCTACAGACTGGGCATCTGTTTCTAGCATCTGCTTGGCCTCTTCTATCCTGAGCGCCTGCACATATTCTATGGGCGCAAAGCCAGTTACGGAACGGAAACGACGGGAAAAAGTACGAGGGTTCAGGCCGGATCGCGCAACCATTTGTTCGACCGGCTTAGCGAGGGCGTAGTTGTCAGCTATCCAAACTTGGCAGTCGGATATCTGGGCATCCGAGGTCTCCATTGGACGGGTCATGACTGAGTAAGGTGACTGGCCTTCAGAGTGGCCGCTGATCAGAAAAACTTTCGCGGTTTCAATCGCATGCTTGTATCCGCAAAACCTGGCGATCAAGTAGACAGCCAAATCGTGCCACGCGCTGACACCACCCGCCGTCACAATGCGGTCTGCTTCAGCTGCCAGACACAGAATAGATTCATTGCGAAAGGCGACTTTTGGATAATGGCGTTGAAACATATCACGGTACGCCCAATGCGCTGTCGCCTCTTTCCCGTCTAAGAGCTCTGCTTCCGCAAGAAGAAGCGATCCTGAACAGACGGACGTAAGCATAGCCCCGTCCGCGTGCATCTTACGTAGCCAAGCGATCTCCCGAGGGTATCGGCCCTTTGGGACATCGTAGATCGACGTATACATGTCACAAATGACAACGGCATCTGGTGTCGCCTGATTGTTAACCGACATATGCGGCTCAACCGGAATATTTCCAATACAATGAAATGGTTTTCCGTCTGCCGAAGCAATTTTAATGTCCAACAGCTCGTCACCTGGTGATCCTGAGACCATGTCGGAATAAACTGCACCTACAGAGAGCAAGACATCATACAATCCATAGAGAACGGATGCTGATGTTTCTGGTGCAGCGAGCAGTACAATCAGGGGTTTCTTAGCTTCGGTCATGACGGGTCCTCGTCTAATTAGGCACGGTATTGGCAGATTTGCCTCGGTCACTTGTCCAGTATGCCTTGTACTTGGCCATAATGCCACTCTGAGAGACCGATGTGTTGGGATAGCCTGAACGCAAGTTTTAAAAAGGAAGCACAGAATGGATGACTTTAGGAACACGTTAGATACGCTGGCACTTGAATTCAGAGGTGAGATGTTTGGTCCCGAGGACGACCGATTTGATGATGCGCGAAGTGTTTGGAATGCGATGATAGATCGCCGCCCTGCGCTCATTGCTCATTGCTCAATGCAGAACTGCGGGCGACGTGCAGACCGCAGTCAAGCTCGCGGTTGCACGTGACCTGCCGATTGCCATTCGTGGTGGCGGACACAATGTTGTGGGCCACGCGGTCTGTAATGACGGCGTAATGATTGACCTGTCGCTCATGCGAGGAGTGACGGTCGATGCATCTGCACGGGTGGCGAAGGTGCAAGGCGGAGCGTTGTGGCGTGATGTAGACGTGGCGACACAAGAGCATGGGCTCGCGACGCCGGGTGGGTTGATTTCCGACACTGAGGTGGCAGGTCTAACGCTTTCGGGGGGCATTGGCTGGCTGCGCGCACAGCATGGTTTGTCGATCGACAATCTAAACGCCGCTGACGTAGTCGTCGCCGACGGCACGTTGATCCATACAACTGCTGACGAAAACCCCGAACTACTTTGGGCCCTGCTAGGCGGGGGTGGCAACTTCGGTGTCGTAGTGCAGTTCGAATTCGCGCTCCACCCTATTGGCCCGGAAGTCATGTTCGCTGCTCCAATTTACCTCGTCGAAGACGGCCCCGAACCAATTCGTGCATGGCGCGACTTTCTTGTCAAACATGGCGATAGAGTTGGATCGTTGTGCGAGTTTTCCACGGCCGCGGGCGAGGATTTCCCTAAGAAACACTGGGGTAAGCGGGTCTTTACGCTGGCTTGCGTGTACAACGGTGACGCCGCTGAAGGTGAAGCGCTTCTTCAGCCACTTCGCGAGCTGGGCGAAATGTCGACCGATTTTTCCGGACGAATGAACTACTGCGATGTGCAACAATTCTTCGATACTTTGATGCCCGCAGGAGATTTTCGCTGTTACTGGAAAGCCCGCTATCTGACAGACCTAACAGATGAGATGATTGATCTGGCCTTGGCCAACGCAATGGCAGCGCCTTCGGATAATTCACTGTCATCGCTCTGGAATTTTGGTGGAACAACCGCCAAGGTTGCAGCGGACGCCACCGCGTTTGGTGACCGATCGATGGGATGGATGTATTCACTGGACAGAGTCTGGTCCAATCCCGGTGACGATGAGGCAAACATTGCCTGGTCTCGTGAAGGCTGGGCCAATTCTGAACGATTTGGCCACCATGGCCGCGCTTACCTCAATTTTGCGGGGCATGGTGAAGACAACGCGGCGCTGACGCGGACAAGTTTCGGCCCAAACTATGATCGACTTGTTGAAATAAAGACCAAATATGATCTACAAAACCGGTTTCGCTTCAATCAAAATATCGCGCCGGAGACTTAAGGCCTGCGAAGCATTTTCCCCGAGATACACATCACTATTTTCGATAGGAGCATAACATGTCCCAGCCAACACCCCTGTTGCCACATCAGACGAACGTCATTTTCTTGACCGATGGCGGAACAGAGACTTGGCTTATGTACAAGCGCGGGTTCGAGCTTCCGAAATTCAGTGCCTTTCATCTACTGAATGATAAACGGGCAGCACGGGCATTGCGGGAATACTACACCGCCTTCGCCAATGTTGCCGTGAAGCTTGGAACCCCCTTCATCTTTGATAGCCTGACCTATCGCGCAAGTCGGGACTGGGGTGCTTTGCTTGGGTATTCCACTGCAGGTCTCGCGGAGATGAACCACAAGTGTTTTGAGCTTTATCGTGAATGTGCCACCGCCGCCGGGCTGCCTCCAGAAAACACCGTGATAAGCGGCTGCATTGGCCCAAAGGGCGATGCCTACCAAACACATCAGGACTTAACTTCTCAAAGTGCCGAACTATACCACTCGGAGCAGATTGGGACGTTCAAAGAAGCGGGTGCAGATATCGTAACTGCACTGACCTTGAACACAACGGACGAGGCGATTGGCATTGCTAGGGCCGCGGCGAAAGTAGGCTTGCCGTCGGTCATCGCGTTTACGATTGAAAAAGACCGCAAGCTTCGCAGTGGAGAGAGTTTGAAGCAAGCGATTGAAACGGTTGATGCAGCAACTGCAAACGCGCCAGCCTATTACATGATAAATTGCTCGCACCCTGTCGATTTTGGACCTGCATTGGCTGTCGAAACTTGGGCAAAACGCATCCGTGGATTGCGGGCCAATGCGTCATCCTTGGACCATGGTACCTTGTGCCAGTTGGGTCATCTCGAAGAAGGCGACCCCGATGAATTGGCGAGCCAGTACGTTGATCTGCGGGCGGCCCATCCAAATATGAATGTCTTTGGCGGATGTTGCGGCACGGACTATGTGCATGTCGAGAAAACCGGACGGGCCCTTTTGGCTGCTGCGTGAGCGGTCGGCAACAACGTTTTGAGGCCGCTAGCTGCCATTCCTGCATCGCGCAGCATTTTGCAAAGTGGGCTCGGAACTGACCTTGGTAGCACAAACCACCAAATAGGGCCAATGCATCTTGATCCCTTCGACGTCACGAAAGGCCTCTGCGCCAGATCTGATAGCGTTGATGATTGCCTGCTTGGCGTCGGTTGCCTGTGCCTCAATGAGCATGGGTGCATGGACAATTCCCTTGTAGAGCAAATCAAGCAAGTCATCTCCGGTCTGACCGCGCCAGATGGCGATCTTTTTTTCAAATGTAACAGCGCCGAAACCGGAGGCCCGCAGCGCGTTTTCTGCTTCTGCGACCTTTGCAAATCAAAAAGGCGGCGGAGCCGGAGGCAGATCGACGTCCATCGTGCCGTGTTTGTTGATTGCTGTCACCAGCAGGCCCATCATGTCCCAGCCTTCGTCAGGGGGAAGCCAAGCAGTGTAAGAATACATCCCGCTGGGCTTGAGCACGCGCGCGGCCTCGGAAATGGCACTGTCTGGGTCACTGACATGCCACAGCCCGAAAGCGCAGGTCGCTGCGTCAAAACTTGCGTTTTCGAATCCGAGTTTCTCCGCATCACCAACTTCAAACTATGCAACTGGTACGCGTGCCCGCGCGATTTCGATCATTGGTTCGGCAAAATCTACGCCCGTCACTTGGGCTCCGCTTTGCGCAGCGGCTTCGGCCAAGTCCCCTGTCCCACAACAGATGTCAATCAGGCGACGCCCGGAGATATTCCCTAAACACTCAAGTAATGGTTCGATCGCCTGTCGAGTCACACTGGCGAAATGATCGTCGTAGAAGCGGGCTTTTTCTGCCCACCCTTGGTGTTCCAATTCCTTGAAGCACGCCATGCTTCCTCCCGCAAATCTCGCTGCAGGGGGAGGCTACAAGAAATAAAGCGTTTTGGCGAATAAATGCATGAGCGGCTATTCATTGACAACGCAGCATTCTGCGCTTTGGGCATCAGAAAGGGCATCCGCTGCGCACTGTCGACTGCGCAGCGGGGGCGCCTTTAAACGCTCATGCAAATGTATTTCATTTCCATGTAGTCATCCATGCCGTGGCGCGATCCTTCACGGCCCAGACCTGATTGTTTGACGCCGCCGAACGGGGCGACTTCGGTGGAAATGATGCCGGTGTTGACGCCGACGATGCCGTATTCCAAGGCTTCGGCGACTTTGGTGACGCGGCTGAGGTCCTTGGCGTAAAAGTAGCTCGCAAGGCCGAAGATGGTGTCGTTGGCTTTGGTGATCACGTCGTCTTCGTCTTCAAATTTGAACAGCGGCGCGAAGGGGCCGAATGTTTCATCCGTGCTGACCATCATGTCTTGCGTCGCACCCGTTACGATTGTCGGCTGAAAGAACAGACCGCCCAGATCATGCGGTTTGCCGCCCGTCAGGATCGTGCCGCCTTTGGACAGCGCGTCTTTCAGGTGTTCTTGCACTTTGTCGATGGCGGAGGCTTCGATCAGGGGGCCGAGTTGCGTGTCGTCGTTCAGCCCATCACCAATCTTGAGCGCCTCAACCGCGATCTTCAGTTTTGCAGCGAAATCGTCGTAGATGCCTGCCTGCACATAGATGCGGTTGGCGCAGACACAGGTCTGGCCGTTGTTGCGGAATTTGCAAGCGATGGCACCTTTGACAGCTTCGTCGAGGTCCGCGTCGTCAAACACGATGAACGGCGCGTTGCCGCCCAGTTCCATGGAACATTTCATCACTTGATCGGCAGCTTGTTTAAGCAGGATGCGTCCCACTTCGGTAGACCCAGTGAAGGTCAGTTTGCGCACAAGCGGGTTTTCGCAGAATTCTTTGCCAGCCTCGGACGACGACGTGGTGGTGACGACGCTGAACAGGCCTTCCGGGATGCCGGCCTCCTCAGCCAATTTGCCCATGGCGAGGGCGGACAGCGGGGTCAGGGACGCGGGGCGCACGACAAACCCACAGCCGGCGGCCAGCGCGGGGGCGACTTTGCGCGCGATCATCGCGTTGGGGAAATTCCACGGGGTGATGGCAGCGGCGACGCCTATGGGCTGCTTGATCACGGTCAGGCGCAGGTTGGGCTGATGACCGGGGATCGTTTCGCCGTAATTGCGTTTCGCTTCTTCGGCAAACCATTCCACGAAAGACGCGCCATAGGCGATTTCGCCGCGCGATTCCGTCATTGGCTTGCCCTGTTCGGCGGTCATAATGATCGCGAGGTCTTCTTGATTTTCCATCATCAGATCGAACCATTTGCGCATGACATTGGCGCGGTCTTTGCCGGTGCGTTTGGCCCATGCGTGGCGCGCTTTTTCTGCGGCATCAATGCCTTGCGCGATTTCTGCGCGGCTTAGGTCGGCGACTTTTGCGATCACGTCGCCGCGCGCGGGATTGGTGACATCAAAGGTTTTGCCGTCTTTGGCCTGCACCCATTTACCGCCGAGAAAGGCGTCGGTGCACAAAAGATCGGGACGGGTGAGCATGGACTTTAGGTCTGTGGTGGAATCAAGCATGGTGTTCTCCAGATTGGGCGTTGGCGTACAGTTACGCCTGATGACCGCATTGTCCAAGAGGGGCCAAACATGACACGCGCTATGACGCCGGATGAGGCATATGCGAATTCCACCTACATCCCTGATGGGGAGAGTTATTACGCGCGCTGGGCGGGTCAAGCGGCGGCGTTTCGCGCCACCCATGCCGATGCGGAATTGTCTGTGCCTTACGGCGCTGGCGCGCGCCAAAGTTATGATTTCTTTCAGGTATCAGGGCCGGCCAAAGGCACCGTTGTCTTTGTGCACGGCGGGTATTGGATGGCGTCCAGCCCGCGCGATTTTTCGCATCTTGCGGCGGGTGCTGTGTCTGCTGGGTATGCCTGTGCGATGCCGTCCTATACATTGGCACCGGATGCGCGGATCACCGATATTACGCTGGAAATTGCGGCAGCGATCGGCTCGATTGCGCGGCGCACGACGGGTCCGATTTATTTGACAGGTCATTCGGCTGGCGGGCATTTGGTGGCGCGGATGGCCTGCGTCGACATGGCCGCCGACTGGTCGCGCCGCGTCGCACGGATCATGGCGATTTCGCCGATCAGCGATCTGGCGCCGTTGATGGAAACGTCAATGAACGAGGTGTTGGGCATTGATCCAGCTGAGGCATTGGCACAAAGCCCTGTCCACCTCGCGCGCCAGAATATGGCTGTGACCGCTTGGGTCGGCGGCGCGGAACGGCCTGCGTTTTTGGATCAAGCGCAGTGGTTAGGGGCGGCTTGGGATTGCGATGTGACGATTGAGGCGCAGATGCACCATTTCGACGTGATCGAGGGGTTACAAACACCGCACAGCGCCATGATGCGGGCCCTTTTGAGGTGACGCCGTATTACAGAACGTCAAATGCGCCTGCATAGCGCAGCATAGGCGTGTCGTTCAGGGAATAGGGCAATCCGCAAAACGCGGCCTCTGCGATCAGGACCAAAGTGTTGTTGGACCCAATCTCGTTGAACAGGTTTTCGGTGTATTGTGTCAACATCGGCACAGCGCCACCAATGCGCGCCGTTCCAAAGATGATTTCAACCTCGGTCGTGTCGATCATCGCGTCGGGCAAATCCCGCGTGAGGGGTTCGGGTTCATTGCGGCTGGGCGCATCAAAACAATAGGACGTCGCGGCGAGTTCGGACACGAATGTGCCGTGGAAAACATGCACACGATTGGCGTGAGACGGATCGAAAAATTGCTTTTCTTCCATAGCCGCTGTGAGTTTATGATCTCGAAAAATACCAAAAAGGGCGCGGCTGAGCATTTTGAACGTTGTGCGCATCAGATTGACGGGTTTGATGCTGGCGGGCGATCACTGTCACCGGGATTGGAGTCTCCGGCGAATTTGACAATCATTACATCATTACATCATTGCCGTTGTAATTGGCAACCACATGGGGGTCAAAACGACTGTCAAACATCGCTAGTTTTTCGGCAAGATTGATTTTCAGCAAACTCATAAAGCTATCCCTAAATACATCTGCCTCCGTCGACTTCCATGGCGACACCAGTGATCATGCTGGCATCATCGCTGCACAAAAACGCCGCCGCCGCGCCCATATCTTCGGGGGTGGAAAAGCGGCCAAGCGGGATCGTGGACAGAAACTTGGCCCGAATTTCTGGCGTATCTTCACCCATGAACGTTTTCAGCAGAGGTGTTTCACCCGCAACGGGGTTTAGTGCGTTCACGCGGATGCCAAACGGGGCAAGTTCGACGGCCATCGCCTTGGTCGCGGTGATCATCCAGCCTTTGGACGCGTTGTACCAGTTCAGGTTCGGGCGCGGGCTGATCCCTGCCGTTGATGCGATATTCAGGATCGCACCTGATCCGCGCGTCTTCATTGCGGGCACGAAATGGCGTGACATCAGGAAGACCGATTTCATGTTTACCCGAAAAACGCGGTCAAAGTCGTCTTCGCTGACGTCTTCCATCGGTTGCGGCAAATGGGTGATGCCCGCATTGTTTACGATAATATCGGGGTTGGGCATCTTTCCCGCCATGCGCTGCACGGACGTGTTGTCGGACACATCAACGACCCAAGGGCTGGCGTTGATCCGCGCGGCGACCTCTTTTGCTGCGTCACCGTTGATGTCAGCCACCAACACGCGTGCGCCTTCTTGAGCAAGACGCTGGGCAATGCCAGCTCCAAAGCCGGAGCCTGCGCCGGTCACGATTGCGGTTTTTCCTGTGAGACTCATGGTGACAATATGAGCGTCGGCGGTGCGGATTCCCAGAAATATATTACCTGTAAGGACTTGAAGGGGCGATGGAGCTGGTTTTGCGCGGGTTTCGCCTGTTAAGGTTTGCAAGATTAACACACACTGGGGACAATAATGCAGAAGACCACACACCTAAGCGCCTTGCGCATCGCAGTATTAGGCACGGCGCTTGCTCTTCTTGCCGCCTGCGCGTCGCAAGAGGTGATTGACGACGCTCCTGCCGTAGAGATCGTCGAGGGCTACGGATTCCTTGAGGATGGCGAGTATACACTGCCGCCGATCCCTGCCGAGTATCTGCAGGGCGTCAACCAACGCACAGTGGTGGGGTAAAATGGTCCGGAAAGCGCGGGCACCATTGTGGTCGATATCCATGCAAAACTGCTTTATTTTGTTGAGGAAGACGGTCAGGCGCGCCGCTATCCTATTGCCGTTGGTCGCCAAGGATTAAGCCTCAATCGCCCGACCGTTATCCAGCTAAAGCGCGAATGGCCCGGCTGGACCCCGACACAAAATATGCTGCGCACCCAACCCGAAGTTTACGGACCCTTTGCACGCGGCGTTGAAGGTGGTCTTGCAAGCCCACTTGGCGCGCGCGCCCCTTATCTATTCAGAAACGGTCGCGACACGCATTTCCGCATCCATGGCACCAACGATTTACCATCTATCGGTAATTCGGGTTCCGCAGGCTGTATCCGCATGTTCAACCACGACATCATTGATCTGTATCCGCGCGTTCCAAATGGCACCGACGTCGTGATCCGCTCCTATGAAGAATCTGTTGAGCTGGAGGGTGAAGCGCTGGCCAATCGCGGCGTGATCCTGCAGCCAAATATCATTGATCCAGACCTGATTTACGGCACCGATGATGACGATGATGCGGGCGACGACGATCTGGCCCTTGCAGACGCCGATACTTGAGATTGCGTTAAGCGAATTGCGTTGGAAATGGTTGCACGGGTCAGGTACGTTTGACCCGTGTGCGCGAATTTTGGCGGTTTTTAACTATTCGGGCCATTAAAATGGCGGTAAGATTACCTATATTACGAACAACAATTCATCCCAAGTGAGGACCAATATGGCCGATTTTGACGCGCAGATCCGTGAATCCCAGACCCAGGTCGCTGAGGCGCAATCCAAGATTTCAGAACTGACCAGCCGGATCGAAACCGCGCGTCAGAAGATGGAAACGGGGACGGATATTTCTGTCGATATCGAAAATGCGTCGTTGGAAGACGTGCATGCGCACACGGAATTGATGAATGCGAACATCGCGGAACTGATCATGGGACTGGACGATGTGACGTCCGGTTTCCAGCAGGATTTCGACGAAATGCGGTCCAAAACCGGTTGGGAAAGCTTTGTTGGGTTCTTTTTGGGCGGTAAATCGGATTCGATGCGCGAAGAACGGATGCGCAGCGCGTCCGTGGATGACAAATTGCAGGACCTGATTTCCAAATCTGACGTGATTACGAAGCTGCTGGAAAACCAGCTTTTGATCCTTGAGGAACAGAAAACCAAGGTCGAAACCAATCTTGTTGGCACCTTGCAGGAACGCGAAACCACGGTGAGCGAACTTGAAGCTGTACGTGCCGAGATTTTGGGCATGGACCCTGCGATCATCACGCTTGAGAACAAGATTTCCGTCGAACAAGACGCCGCGGCGCGCACCAAGCTGGAAACAGAATTGGCCAAGATGAATGGTGCGTATAACGAGGCCGTGCAGCAAGAACAGGTGAAGCTGGCTAAAAGCCAAACATTGGAACGCTATATCGAAAAGGGCAAGACCTGGATCGACAGTTTGCAGAACCAAGCGGCGACGCAGATGGTGCTGATCAACAAGCTGCAAACGGATACAAAACAGCGGGTTTTGCTGTATGATGCATTGACCAAATCGCTCAAGACCGCGCAGCAACAAGATGTGGCGCACCGCATTAACGAGATTGGCGTGAAAACCGACCAAGAGGCGCAGACGGCGATGGCGGCGATCGGGTCCGCCACGAACGCCCGCATGGCCGAGATGATGGAAAAACACGAAGACCACATGGTGTTCGCGCGTGAAGTGCTGGAGCAAAAGGCCAAGGTTGATGAGCGGTTCATGCGTCGGTTCGCCAAGATCGTCGAGAAGCATGATAGCAATGAATATTGGGCCTAATCCAAGGTGCCTTGTATAATCAACTATCTTTCAACGGGTTTGGGTTTGCTACTGGTCGGTGTGCATGGCCTTGCGTTTTTACTCCCTTTGACTTTGATGATGATCGCTCCGGTGGCCGTTGGGGAGTATCTCGGCCTTGCGGCTTTAGGCTACATTTTAGCAGTCCCCGCCGGAATCGTTTGGATTTGGTGCGGTCTCCGCTTTTTACTCCCCGTCACTTTTGACATCGCGTTGAAGGGTTGGAAGGGCATTCTAGGGACGTCCTATTTGACGCCGCAACAGGTGATGCAGATTGTGATCGACGGTCGGCGTGTGCTCTGGAAGGACGTTGAAGACCTGTTCGGGCTGAAGGCTAAGGCGATACCTCAAAATGACTGACACCGCCCCCGACCATTTCCAGCTCGAAGACACCCGCATCACGCGGCGGTATTTTGGCAAGTTCGAGAAGATCATCGGCCATTTGGGGCGGGTTGCAGCGACGCTTGAGGCTGAAAAACGGCTGAGTAAGCGCGATGTCGAGGTGATGACGCGATATATTGTGAGCCTGAACTACACGTTCAAGGCGCTGGCGCATAAGTACCATTTTTCGGGGCGGTTTGCCCACGCGGGCAAGCTGACGTTTGACCGCGTGGACAGCGGATTTCCAGTGTATTCTGAACTGCTGAGCATGGCAAACGACGCCGCCCAAGCGGGGCGGCATTTGCAAGGTATGCGATCTGTTGAGGCGCTTAAACAGGACATGGTCCGCGTGATCCTGAACGAACAATCGATCCCGACAAAGTTGCAATATGCGCTGAGCCAGCGTTTGTATTACGAAGAGCTTTCCAAGGGTGATTTGTTCTGGGCGCGCAACGATCCACAGGCGGCTTGGCTGGGCAACACCGCGCCGCTGCGCCGTGAATTTATGGTGCATTGGGCCGTCTATGACAGCCAGATCAACCTGCCGACGATCTACATGATGGAGCTTGAGGACAGCGGGAAGGTTGGACTGCCCAAGGACGATCGCCGCTGGCCCGAAGTGCAGGCACATTTGATGGCGCAGTCGCTGGGTGGGCTGAAACTGCTGACCATCGCCAAAGGGTTTGATGAGGATTTTGACGACCTGCACCCCAAACGCCTGCGCCGGTTTCATGTGGGGCCGATGTATTCCCACGCGTTCACCCGTCAGGCGGGACCGCTGCGCGAAGTTCTGGAAGTCGCGCGATCCCCTGTCGGGGAGGATTGGGCGCTGGTCTGGACCGAAGAAGAATTGGTGTCCGAGACAACGCTCACAGAAAAGTCGGGCTGGTTCGGAACGGTTGAGCGAGAGACATTTGCGCTGGATCCATTTGCAGGCAGGGGCGCCGAAACCGGAGCCACCAAAGTTGAGCGCAGCATTATTCTGCCCCAGCGCCCGTATCAGGCATTGGAAGAACGCAAGCCCGCGGGATTTGACGACGTACGCAAGTTTGTAGTTTCGCCCACAGGAAGCGTGCTGAGCTATAAATAACGGTCGTGATTTGAGCTGTATTTGCCAAGATGAAGGTTGAAGCGGAATGAAACAGATCGGTTATTTCCTTTGGTGGCAATGCTGTGAATGGCGCAATCGTTTTCGGGCCTATTGGGGCAGTAATAGGTTTTCTGTTTGGGCCGTGGATGGCGAGTGCGTATCAGGCCTTCAAGGGTAGGAATGAGGAAGAAATATGAGCCAGACACGCGATACGATGGAGCTGCGCGAAGAAGACATCCGCAAGCATTACGACAGCGCCACCGCGATGGTGCAGGGGTTCGATCACACGCCGCGCATTGGCACGGCGAAGGATGCGCCCGCGACTGAAAAGTCTGCGGGCATCGGTACGCGGCGGCGGTTTCGCACGACAACACCGGGGCTGGTGACGCGATCAACAGCGCGCTCTGAGGGGGTGCAATTGTTGGCGCGGATTGAGGGCAGCGATGAAGGCGACGGGCTGACGTCGCCAACGCAGGCCACAGTCCTGCACGGGCTGCGTCGCGCCATTGCAATTGCGCTGGCCGTGGCTGAGCAATACGCTGATCGCACAGGATTGGCGGACCTGAAACGCGCCAACCTTGAGGGGTCATTGGCCGCTGGCAAAAAGGCTGAATTTAGCGAATTGCTGACCGCCGAGGCATTGGTCACGATGTCTGTTTTCGCCAACGCAACGGCGTTCCTGATGGCATCGCACGCGGGCGAAGAGACCGTGGAAATCGGCGAGGTCGAGGAGGTGTTGACCGACAATGGCACCTTGGCACTGCACGGGGTCTTGTGGGAGTTGGACCAAGACATTGGGCTGTTCGCCGACACTGAACCCAAGCTGGTCGCGACGGTGCTGGCCTACGCCGAGGCGTTGATGGCCAAGGCTGCTGCGCGGTCCAACACCGCAGGACGTCTGGAGCCATTTTCTAGCGCGTCTTGGAAGGTCGATGAAGACGGGTTGACCATTCGCGGATTCATCCCCGCAAGGGCCGCGAAATCGACCACCCTGACGATGAGCTTCAAGAAACCAAATGAGGTCGTGGGCAACCATATCGCCAAGTACCAGTCGATGAAGCTGGCGAAAATGGTCATGGCCTATGACTTTGAGCGCAAGCTGAACCCGTTTGCCGAACTAGGTGGTTTCATCTTTACGTTCATGGGTGACGGCGCGCCGGGGACGGGGAAAACGACCCTGATCCAGATGATGGCGGGGCTGATTTCGGAATACTGCAAGGTCGCGGGATATCCGTTCCGCTACCAGAATCTGAGCACGGACAATATCGACAGTTATCAAGGTAAATCGGGGCAGAATGCCAAGGCGTTCATCAACAACGTGATTGATCCGAGCGTGATTGGGTTCGGTACGATTGACGATATCGACCAGTTGGCGGGCAAACGCGGTGATCGTCAAAGTTCTGCCGGACAGCTAGAGATAACCGCCGTTCTGATGGAGAGCTTTGCGGGGGCCAACACGGTTGTGCGTGGCAATTGCACGTTCGGGATGTTCAGCAATTATCCTGAAAACGTCGATGATGCGCTGCGCCAGCGGGCGGGTGCGCGGTTCTTGGTAGATGGGCCACAGACGCGGGACGACTACATTGATATTCTGTATCTGTTGATGGGCAAGAACCATGACATTCCGGTTGGCGATCATGATGTGTTCAGCGCACAGGAAATCAAAAAGGCTGTCGCTGCGAGCTTTGAAGGACATTCCAAACCCCATGAACCGGGGTTGATGAATGTGTTTGATCGGGTGAATGGCCAGATTGGCGCGCTTGATACGATTGCCAAACTCGGCACCTATCTGAAGGGCATCCAAGAGGCTGATCCGAGGTTCACGGGCCGTGCGATCAAAAACATCACCGACGCTGTGAAAGTGCGCGCGATGGATTTTGAATTGCCGGATGATTGGATGGAAACGCCGGAGCTGTTTTTGGCGAAAGATTACCCGACCAAGATGGCGATGATCGAGGACATGAGAAAGCCGATCACCGTTGAAATGGTCATCCAAGAAATCAACCGCTACGCTGATTCAGAATTCCGCTACGCCGACAAATCCGACGAGGTCGCGATTGAAAACATGATGCGTGATTTTGAACGATCCGAGGAAGCCAAGCGGCGGTATCTGGAGAGTAAGGGTGGGTGAAGCATTTTCCACGGGCCTGATTTTGCCTGCGATTTGTCTGGCCGCGCTCGGCTGGGCAGTGCCGCGGGTGCTGGCGGTTTTTTGGCCCGAGGGGGTCAAATGGTTGATGGGATTGGCGTTGGCATCGACCCTTATTATGGCCCTGTGTGGGGCGGGATTTTTCGCCGTGCTGTACACGAGCCAAGGGGTGAATTTGGATGATTTATATGCGACGGGCGGGCTGTCGGTGCCGCTGCATTTTGCCAAGCTGAGTTTGATTTCAGCGCTGTTGTGGGCGCCGTTGATGGTGTTGTCGCTGGCGGGTGTGCCGAAGAACTGGGTGAGGGAGGTTTGGTGAAACTATTGAAACGCTTAACCCTTTTTACTGGTGCCGTTCTTTTGATTCCGACCATTATGACAACGAACATTTGCAATTGGCAATTTGCCTGGAATTGGAACAGGGATGGGCAATGCGCCGCAACTGATCAGCCGTCAGAAGTGTTTTTGAGTTTTTTGGCCCTCACAGGTATTGCCGCAGTGATCATTCTTCTTGTCTGGGTGTTGTTCTGGCTTTTGACCAAATTTTTGCAGCATAAGGTGGCCAAATGAAACGTCTCATCCAACGCGGCCTGATGTTTGGAAACCTCATACCTGTGGTCAGCCCCATTCTGGTGGAGCGCTATAACCGCGCGCTGAAGCGATTGACGGGCAAGCAGACCGAACTCACCGATTTTCATATCGATATTTCGGGCTATTCGCCTGAGATCGGCGATGAGTTGGGGGATGATTTGTACCTCAACCACAAGGGCGTGAACCGGCAGTTTATTTTGCTGACGACGGAGCAGAAAACCGCGCCATTGCTGAATGCGAAATTCTCGACCTCGCGCGGGATTTTGCGCCAGTTTATTGAGGCGAACGAGGCGCAGTTGTTTGCGCTGACCGCGCGGGACGGGGTTGCGGGGGAGTTGGTGAATTCGGTCTACGGGCTGGATACGCCTGCGCGTCTGTTTGATATCGGCCATGTGAGCATTGAGGCGGATACAACGGACGGTGCTGTGGCGGCTGCGGCGAAGCTGGGCGGGATGATTGACCAGTTTATGCGCGACGAAGGTGCATGGTTTGATGATGTGTTGATCGGCAATATGATCGGGCTGGCCAAGGACACTGGCGACATCACCCGCAATCCGGTGAAACTGGCGGATATGACGTTTGATCAGGACAATTTCTGGACCGCGCATTTGGGCGGGTTGTACCTGTTTCGCGGGGTGCCAGAACCTGCGGCAATCACGATGGGTGACAAGTCTGGCCTTGGCGATCTGCCGATTGCTACGGTGCTGCAAGGCGACGAGAGGTCCGCGATTGCGCAATTCCTTAAGGCCAATGATCTGGCGGAGCCGATTGTAGAGGCGCGTGGCATCGATAGTGGCGCGATCCTGCGCCAAAAGATGGATTTCATTGTCGCGGCTGTGGCGGCGGGGCTTGGTGAAGACCTCGCGGGGGCGACGCGGCGCGATTTGCGCAATATGGGGCGGCGGTATTTTGACATGCTGCCAGCGGCGTGGCACGGGCTTGCTGATCTGGTGCGCTGGGCGGAAGATGGCGGTGCGTGGCCGCATATCGATAGCGAACATCCTGCGTATTTCTACACGCTGCGGGCCAAGGCCCACAAAGACGCCGATCTGGTGAACATGTTGTTGGCCGAACTGTCGCCGATGGATGTGCGCCAGCTGTTCATTTGCCACAAGGAGGCGTTTTACACCGCCTACAGGGGCTGGACCGACGAAAAGAAGGACTATGTGGCACAATTCCTGTCAACCGAGTATCAGGTGGATAAGGCGGGCACGCGCGATGCGTTGTTTGGATTTGAAGCGGCGATGAGTGAGCCGAGCGGGCCGCCACCTTTGCCGGACCTGATTGATCGGGTCGGGCCATGGGGCGCGGTTCGGCGACGTGATTAAAGGCGGCGCGATTAAGGTAGGGAACGGGGACGCGATATGTTTGTGAGATTGATCTTGGGCGGCGTTGTCATTCTGGGCGTCGTTTATATCTGCGTGACGCTGTATTCTCGGTCTGTGCGGCGTGAAAAGCTGGAAGATTTGTGGGACAAAGAACCGGTTGAGGGCACGACGCGAGAGGCGTATATTGCTGACGGAATGGCCCAATATGAAAGCGGGTTGCGCAAAAAGCTGATCCTGCTTGTGTTTGTCATCCCGCCACTTGTCGTTGGCACGATCATCTATTTCATCAACTGAAAGCGGACAACATGCGCAATATTCGCCGATCTATCCGATTAATCCTGTTTCTGATCATCGGGTCGATCCTGCATTACGCCTTGCCGCAGCACGATGTGGTGCGCGTGGTGAATACCTATCAGGAACGCCAAGACCTCAACGACTGGACGCGGGTTTTCTGGGCGCGGCCAGACGATCAATCGGCGACGCTGATCAACCGCGATGTGCAGTTTATCCAGACGATCAGAAAGCAGTCGATGCTGTTCGGGTTTGTAAGCCGCGAGACGACCGAGGTTATGGTCTATCGTAATGAGGATACCGGTTGGTCATGGCCGTTTTATTTCAAGTTCGACACCGCAAACCTGCAAACCGAGGCGGACGATCTTGTCTCTACGAGCGAGGAACCCAAATGGGCCGTGATGACCCATTACGGCTGGCGCAACGAATATCTGTCGGCGTTTCCCAACGCGATTGCGATTCGACCGGTATCAGGGCCCGATGTGTTAATTATACCTTGGTTCAATATCGGGTTCTTGGTTGTTCTGATGATCGCATTTCTGTTCCTGCGCGCCATGTGGATGCAATTTCGTGAGCGCACGGTCGATCCGCTGGCTGACAAGGTCGGGGACCGGATGGATCACATGAATGCCGACCTGTCAGAACGAAAAGGGCGCGTGTCCCGCTGGCTTGGGACGTGGCGCAAGAAGTAGGGATTTGCGCTTGCCGCGCGCGCGGAGGGGGGCCAGCCCCCCGTCCTGCGGACTCCCCCCAGGATATTTTTGAAGCAAAGACGGGGTTAAGACTGGGCTAAAACGGGGGGGTTATTCGCCGTAAGGAAACCAGATCGTTTTAATTTCGGTTGATTGGGCGCGCCAGATGGACGACGGCCAACTGCGCGACTGTCTGTGGTTGACCCATGTGCGTTTGATGTTGGATGTCGATTTGGCCTCAACGACTTTGGACACGTCGGCGGTGGAAAATGACCAGACAGCGTCGATGTTGGCGTGTGCTGCCATATGCGGCGCCAGTTCGGTGTGGCTTCCGGTTAGGATATTGGCGACGCCTGCGGGCAGGTCGGATGTTTCCAACACTTGGTAGAAATCCGTCGCTGCGAGCGGGAAGGCGTGTGATGCGACAGCGGTGACGCGGTTGCCCATGGCGAGCGCGGGGGCCAGTGGTTCGATCAGCCCCATCAATGGGCGCGTGTCGTCCGTAAGGATCGCGATATTGCCGACGGGTTCGGGCATGGCAAGTGCGACACCCCGAATTGGCACACCCTTGGCTGCGCCATCGTGTTT
The DNA here is from genome assembly GCF_000155735.2 of Octadecabacter arcticus 238. GTDB lineage: Bacteria > Pseudomonadota > Alphaproteobacteria > Rhodobacterales > Rhodobacteraceae > Octadecabacter > Octadecabacter arcticus. The sequence continues at coordinate 3,736,492 of NC_020908.1, read as the reverse complement.
GTCGGCCCAAGCTGCCCATGTAAAGAGCCACGAAATTGCATCATCAACTTCTTTGCTGCCCGTGCGTCCGCCGGTCAGTTGTTTGATCCGTGTGGCAAATTCGTCCGCGCGGGCAGACAGGTTTTCGCCGACGTAGTAGAGTATTTGCGCCCGCAGGTGGCCGGTGGAGGTGGACCAGCCTTTGGCGGCGGCGTTTGCCTCAATCGCGTTGCGTAAGTCTTTGCGATTGGCGATGCTGGCGTGGCCCAGCAGCTTGCCGGATTTGTCGAAAACGGGTTGGCTGTAGCCACCGTCGGGACGCGCCTGTTTGCCACCGATATAGAGTTTCGCGGTGCGATCCAGCGGGTCCGCTGGCGTGCCATCTTGGGTGGTAAATGGGGTCGGTGCGGTGACTTTGGCAGACTTGCCTCCCGATTTAATCTTTGGTTTGGTGTAGCCCATCAGGCCTTCCCAGCCGCCTTCGCGGCCAAAACCGCTTTCGCGCACGCCGCCGAAACCCGCCGCCGCGTCCATCAGATTTGTGGCGTTGACCCAGACAATTCCGCTTACCAATTTGGGCGCGATATCCAGCGCGAGGTTGATGTTTTCCGTCCAGACCGACGCGGCCAGCCCATAGCGGGTGTTGTTGGCGATTTCTATTGCTTCGGCGGGGGTGCGGAATGTCGTGGCAACCAGCACGGGGCCAAAGATTTCTTCTTGCATCAGCGTGTCGGACGGGGCGAGGCCGGTGATCAGGGTTGGCGGGTAAAAACAGCCTCGAAGTTCTGTCTTGGGGGCCGCGCATTGGTAGGTTTCACCAGCGGTGTTGGCGTCAACCATTGCTTTGATCTGCGCTAGTTGCACAGGGTCCACGATGGCACCGACGTCGATGCATTTGTCCAGTCCGTCGCCGATGCGCAACCCGTCCATGCGGGTTCGCAGTTTGGCGTAAAATCGATCCGCGATGCCTTCTTGCACCAACAAGCGTGATCCGGCGCAGCAGACCTGACCGCTGTTAAACCAGATCGCGTCAACCAATCCTTCGACGGCTGAATCAATGTCGGCGTCTTCAAACACTATGTAGGGGGACTTGCCGCCCAGTTCCAGCGATAGCGCCTTGCCGGACCCTGCGGTTTGTTCGCGAATGATACGGCCCACGGCGGTCGATCCGGTGAAGGCGATTTTGTCGACGTCTGCCGCGACCAATTCAGCGCCAGTTTCGCCGTCACCGGTGATTATGTTGACGACACCGGGGGGCACACCTGCGGCTGTGCAAATCTCAGCAAAAATCATCGCCGATAGCGACGTGTATTCGGCGGGTTTCAAGACCACCGTGTTGCCCATCGCCAGCGCCGGCGCGATTTTCCACGCCAGCATCAGGAGCGGGAAGTTCCACGGGATGATTTGACCGCAAACGCCGAGCGGTTCGGCATCGGGCATTTCAGCGTCCATCAGTTGGGCGAACCCTGCGTGGTGGTAGAAATGGCGGATTGCCAGCGGGATATCGATGTCGCGGGACTCCCGAATGGGTTTGCCGTTGTCGAGCGTTTCCATCACCGCCAGCAGACGCGCGTTTTTCTGCATCAGTCGCGCAATGGCATAGAGGACGCGGGCACGCGCTGCGCCGTCTTTTGCCCATTTCGGTTGGGCTTTGCGGGCGGCTGCTACTGCCTTGGCGACCTCTTCCGCGGTGCCTTTAGTGACGCCCGCCAGTTTTTCGCCCGTTGCCGGATTGTTGGATGGGAAATCATCGCGCAGCGCGTCCCATTTGCCGTTGATGAAATGACCCGCAATACCGCCGCGATCGGCTAGCCATGCCAGTGCCTCAACCGCGCTTTCTGGGGCTGGGCCGTAGTCCATGGATTCGAAAATGTCTTTGATGGTCATGTGCTGCTCCCAGCTTCATCTTGGCCAATACAACTCATAATCCAGCCCTATCCAATCGCGTGACGCCAGCCTGCGGAATAACCGCCGGTGACGTGGTGTTCGAGTTGCCGTTCAATGTCGCCCAACAAAGATGACGCGCCAAAGCGGAACAGATCCGGTTGCAGCCAGCGATCCCCAAGTTCGTCCTTGATAATCGACAGATATACCAGCGCATCTTTGGCTTTGCTGATGCCGCCCGCAGGTTTATAGCCGATCCGAATACCGGTGCGTTCGTGGTATTCGCGGATCGTGCGGATCATCGTCAGGGTGACGGGCAGGGTTGCGTTGACGCTTTCTTTGCCGGTCGATGTTTTGATAAAATCCGCACCGGCCATCATGCACACCACAGATGCGCGCGCGACATTGCGCAACGACCCCAGTTCGCCCGTCGCAAGGATCGCCTTGACATGGGCCTGCCCGCAGGCAGAGCGCATTTCGGCCATTTCATCGTACAGCGCCTGCCAGTTGCCTTGTAAAACATGGCGGCGGGTGATGACGATGTCGATCTCGTCCGCGCCAGCGTTCACACTTTCGCCGATCTCGGCGATCCGGAGCTTGAACGGCGACAGGCCCGCCGGAAATCCGGTAGACACGGCGGCGACGGGAATGTTGGTGCCACGCAGGGCATCCACGGCTGTCTCGACCATGTCGTGATACACGCAGATGGCACCCGTGGTCAGGCCCTCCATCCCGAGCGCCTTGAGCAGGTCGGGGCGAACCGGTTGGCGTGCTTTGGCACACAGCCTGCGCACACGCCCTTCGGTGTCATCCCCAGACAGCGTCGTCAGGTCCATCAGGCTGATAGCTTTGCACAGCCAGGCCGCTTGATAGTCTTTTTTTACGGACCGACGCCCGGGCAGGGTCGCGGCGCGACGTTCAATCGCCGAGGTGTTCGCCTGAACGGACTTAACCCACGATAAATCCAGCTCAATCCCGTCGTTGCGTGGTTCCTGGATTGTTGGAAGATGGGTCTTTGTGGGGTCGACAGTTTGCATCGCTCGCACCGTATTGGGAAGAAAAACTTTGCCACGTAAGGGCGGCATTGGCAAGCGGCGACGCGGTGGTATGGCGCACGCTAGGGTCGCGGTTGTATCAGGTCTTGTTGGTGTGCGCGGCGATAGCGCTGGGGTGTTTTGCCATGCGCCAAAAGGAACAGTTTGTGAAAGTGTGACAGGTTTGGAAGCCCGCAATCTGTCGCAATTTCGGCCAGTGGATCGGACGTTCCGGTGAGGCGGCGGGCGGCATAATCCATCCGTTGCATGTTGATATAATCCGATGGCGTTACGCCGAGGAACCGGCGCATGGTGCGCGACACATGCGGGTGCGCGCGACCGGTTGCGGCCACGAAACCAGCGGCACCGTTGCGAAACACATCGACATTGCGGGCAGCCGAACAGGCGGCGATCAACCAGTCGGGCGCGTCCGGCGACACGCCTTCGGGCGGGCGATCCAGCGCCACGAGAAGCGGCATCAAGAACGCCTCAAGATAAAGCTTTCGACGCGGGCTACGTTCCAGTTGCAGGGCCGCCTGATTGAGCGTCACAAGCTGGCGCATATCGCGGTGCGCGACCAGGGGCGCAGTGTTGTCGCCCCAGAATGCGACGCCTGACAGGTCATTGTGGCGACTGCCAATCGACGTGATGACGCCGGGGCGAATGGCGAGGGAAACGACCATCGCTGCGTCCCCGCGGCCTTGCAGGCCATGCAGCTGATTTGGCGAGATAAACAGCAAGTCGCCCTCGCTCAGGTCGCGTTTGCTGCCCGTCTGATGCAGGCGCACGGTGCCATTTTGCACCCAGACAAGTTCGTAAAAATCTTGGCTGTGCAGCAGCGGTGGGCGGCGGGTGTCGAGTTCGGCACGACTAAGCACAAAGGCGTCAAGCGAGCCGAATGCGTCGCTGGCGGAAAGACTGATGTGATCCATGGCATCAAATTACCATGCTATGGGGTGGATTGCACGATGGATTGCATTTGGCATAATATGGACGATTGGCTACAAATCTGACCCGTGACAATGCCAGCGCCGCGCGGTATCCCCTGCGCGACTTAACGAGGTGCAGACATGCCATTCGACCGTTCCATTAAAATTGCGCCGTCCATCCTATCGGCAGACTTCGCCAACCTTGGCGCTGAAATTCAAGCGATTGAAGCGCGAGGTGCCGATTGGATCCACGTTGATCCGATGGACGGACATTTCGTGCCGAACCTGACAATCGGGCCAAACGTCGTGGCGGCCATTCGCCCCCACGTAAAGACGTTCATGGACGTGCATTTGATGATTTCACCCGCTGATCCCTACATAGGTGCGTTCGCCAAGGCTGGCAGTGATATGATTACGGTTCATGCCGAAGCAGGGCCGCATTTGCATCGCTCGCTGCAATCAGTGCGCGCCGAGGGCAAGATGGCAGGCGTCGCGCTCAATATGACGACACCGCTGGATCATGTGGCCGATATTCTGGATGACATCGATATGATCTTGATCATGACGATCAATCCCGGGTTTGGCGGGCAGAAATTCACCCACGCGATGATCGACAAAGTGGCCCGTTGCCGCGCGATGATTGCGGATCGGCCGATTCATATTCAGGTCGATGGTGGCATTGATCCAACTACAGCCCCCTTGGTCGCAAAGGCTGGTGCCAATGTTTTGGTCGCTGGATCTGCGGTCTTTCGCGGTGGGTCCGTCGCGCAGCCGAACATTTATGGCGACAACATCCGCGCGATCCGCGATGCAGCGCAGGCCGCGCTTTAGGCGCTTTCCAAGCGATCACTACGCGGCACTGTTATCTGCAGTTATCTAGGGGTTCATGCCCTTTTTGGTCAGAAACGACGGCAGCTTTTTGGCATCGGTTCTGGTGCCAGTGCTAGCATCTGATGCCGTCTGTGCGGCCCTTGCCATTGCTTTGATACCCGCCACACCGCTTTCGCCCAACGGCACGGTTGCGAATGGCCCGCCAAGATACATTTGTGCGCGATCCGACGGGTCGGCGGGTGGCGCAGACGCCAGCAGGCTGTCGGCCCAGTTTTCGGCGTTGTCTTTTGGCCGGAACCCCAAGAATGTCGCCTTGGCATTGTTCACCGGCGCGCGGTCATTGTTGGAAATACCAAATATGACGGTAAAGCCTGTTGTGGTTGCAGTCACAGCGCGATCGACCAATTGGCGCAGGTCATCGTAGCTCAGCCATGTGCGCAAAGCCCGCGCATTTTGTGGCACCTTGGTACACGAGAAAATGCGCAGATGGACCGATTCCATCCCGCGTTTGGCCCAGTACAATTTGCCGAGGTCTTCGGCAAAACATTTCGCCAGTCCGTAAAACGTGTCCGGCGCGTGGTCTGCATCTACGTCAATTCCAGCGGCGTTTTCGTGCATGCCAACCGCATGGACAGAGGATGCGTAGATGACCCGCTGAACGCCGTGGCGATGGCCCGCTTCCCAGACGTTATAGGACGACATGAAATTCGGGCCGAGCAGGTCTTCGAACGGGCGCTCATCAGGGATGGATGCGAAATGAACGGCCATATTGGCACCCTCCATCAGCGGCAGGACTTCATCGAACTTCGCGCAATCGGCCTGCACGAACACCTCATTTTCCAGCAGTACTTTGGGGGCCTCCGCAATGTCGACCGACACCAATTGATCCGTGAGTGCGGCAAGTGTGGCGCGGATTTCCATTCCCAAGGTCCCGCAGGCCCCTGTGAGGACGATTTTTTTGTGCAGTTTGGCCATGGGGCGTCCTTTAATTTCCGACCTGCACGCTCGTCCGTTAGGGGGGGAACGTCAAGGGTTGGTCGGACTAGAACCGTGAACGCCGCGCGGATTTCCGCGTCTTGTGCAGCGGTCAAATAGGCGGATTTATGCGTGTTTAAAATACCCGTTGTGCGGGCTTTCACGCAAACGCCGTGGACAAGATGAACGAAAACAGAAACCTTGATTCTGATATGGAAAATCAATCACCCCCCTTTACGTTTCGCGCCGCGCAGACCTTTGTCGCGGCGGTTGAGGCGCAATCGGTGACCAAGGCGGCGCATCGGTTAGGGATCAGCCCGTCGTCAGTTTCGCAGCAATTGGCGGCGCTTGAGGCGGCGCTTGAGGCGGCACTTGAGGCGGCACTTGGGTCGAAGTTGATCGAACGGTCTGCGCGGCAATTTCGGTTGACCCGCGCAGGCGCGCTTTTTCTTGATCCGGCAAAACAGTTATTGGATAATGTCAGCGCGGCCAAGGCGCGGCTTATGACGGCGGATCAAATGCCGCCAATGTCCGTGCGGATCGCGTCGATTGAAGAATTGGATGCGACGGTGATCGCGCCGTGGCTGTTGAAACTGACGGGCAAGTTTCCAAATATCGCCTTTGCGCTGAGCAGTGGGGCGAGCCATGAAAACCATGAAGCGCTTAGCACGCGTTCGGTGGATTTGATGCTCGCGGTGGATACGGTTGCGCAGGCCGATTGGGTTGAACAGCATCCGGTTTTGCGCGACCCGTTTATTCTGGTGACAGCGCCGCAGATGGGTGATGCGCCGAATTTGGAACGCCTGAAAACCCGGCCGTTCGTGCGCTATGCGACGGATTTGCAGATCGGTCGCCAAATCGAAGCGCAATTGCGCCGGAGCGGCCTACAGCCCGCGCGGGGGGTCGAGTTTTCGACCAATCAGGCGCTGTTTGCGATGACGGCGGAACTGGGTGGTTGGGCGATCACCACTGCGCTGGCCTATTTTGGCACACCGCGTGCGGGGGATTTGGTGGTGGCGCATCCGTTGCCTGTTGCGGCCTTTTCACGCCGTCTTGCGCTGCATGCGCGCAGGGGTGCGCTAGGGGATTTGCCGCGCCAGATGGCTGAGGATATCCGCATCTGCCTTGAGGGACGTATTCTGCAGACAGCGGCGGCGCGATTGCCCTTTCTGCGCGACGGATTCCAGATACTTCACTAAATCGAAATCATAGATTTTTCGCAATCTTGCATGATTGCGCGTCTCCTCGAAATCTGCTCAGATTTGCTGTGCAGTTTGCGAAGGACACACCATGAAAACCCAGACTAAAGCTGTTGTTATTGGCGGCGGCATCGCCGGCTGTTCAACCCTGTATCACCTAACCCAAGAAGGCTGGACGGATGTGGTTCTGGTCGAACGCAATGAGCTGACCAGCGGAACCACATGGCATTCCGCCGCCCAAGTCACGAATTTCGGCATGAACCAGACGATGGTGGGGCTGAAGACCCATTCGATCAATCTGTACAAAGAATTGCGCGATGATCCGGATTATCCTGTCAGCTACAATCACGGCGACGGCGGCATCCGGCTGGCCAACACCGAAGCGCAGATGGATGGCTACCGTCACTTTGGGTCGATGGCACGGGGTATGGACGTCGAGTTCGAGATTCTGGATGCTGAGGAATGCGCGCGGCGCCACCCGCTGATTTCTACGGACAACTTGTTGGGCGGCTTATGGGATGCCAATGACGGCGACATTGATCCCGCATCTTTGTGTCAGGCGCTGGCGCGTCGCGCGCGCAAGGCAGGCGCAGAGGTCTACCGGAACACGCCTGTAACCGGGTTAACGCAGCTTAAGGATGACAGCTGGATCGTGCACACAGACAAGGGCGATATCGCCTGTGAGGTCGTGATAAACGCCTGTGGCTACCGCGTCAACGAGGTCGGCGCGATGATGGGCGTTCACCACCCCGTTGCATCGATGGAACACCAGTATATGGTGACCGAAGACATCCCCGCGATTGTCGAGTCAGACAAACGCATGCCACTGCTGCGCTGCCCGATTTCAGACTACTATTGCCGTCAGGAAAAGAACGGTCTGCTCGTGGGATTTTATGAACAAGACTGCAAAACATGGGGCATTGACGGAATCGACCCGCATTTCGTCAATGCGCTGTGCCCCGATGATCTGGACCGCGTCATGGATGTGCTGGAAGGCGCGTTCGAACGCATGCCGTGCCTGATGGATGTCGGCATCAAAAACATCGTCAATGGCCCGATCACCTACACAATTGACGGCGCACCCTTGGTTGGCCCGATCCCCGGTAAGCGCAATGCGTTTTGTATCATCGGGTTGCGGGCCGGCCTAGGGGAGGGCGGTGGCCACGGCTGGATGCTGGCGCAACAGATTGTTCATGGCGAGGCGTGCTATGACACATGGTGCATCGATCCGCGTCGTTTTACCGGCCACACCAACGTCGAACTGACGGCGCTGAAATCGATTGAAGATTACCAGAACGAATTCCGCTTTCATTTCCCCAACGAACACCGCCCCGCAGGTCGTGGGGCCAAAACCACGCCTTTGACACCTATTTTTAAGGCCGAGGGCGCGGAATTTGCGGTCGTGAACGGTTGGGAACGGGTTGAATATATGAAGCCTGATTCAGACTTCCACGTTACCTACGGCTTCAAATTTGACGAAAGTTACCCGCTTGTGGCGCATGAGGTCGCCGCCGTGCAAAACGGTGTCGGCATCTGCGAGGTCAACGGGTTCAACCGTTTCGAGATCACTGGCGAGGATCGTCACAGCTTCCTTGACCGGATGATCTGTGGTCGCGTGACCAAGAAAGACGGCCGCGTTGGTCTTGGATACCTGCTGAACGACCACGGCATGTTGAAAGCCGAAGCCACGGTTGCCAACCTGCCCGCAACGGACCGTGGGCCCGCACGGGTCTGGTACGGGTCGGCGGCGGCGGCGGAATTCCACGACATGGATTGGTTGCAGATGCACATCGGCGCGAATGAGGAAGTGCAGATCAAGTCGTTGACCAATGATCAGACCATTCTGGTGATTGCAGGGCCAAAGGCACGCGATGTCATATCCGCGGTCAGCCGTGATGATTGGTCCAAAGAGGCATTCCCGTGGCTGTCAGCGCGCGAATGTTTCATTGGGTTCGCGCCAGCCACTGTGCTGGGCGTCAGCTTTTCGGGTGAATTGGCCTATGAAATCCACGTGCCCAACGCATCGCTTTATGCGGCCTACACGGCTTTGCGCGAAGCAGGCGAGGCGCATGGCATGAAAATCTTTGGTGCTTTGGCGGTGGATTCCATGCGGCTGGAAAAAGGGTTCTTGCATTGGAAGGCAGATATCTTAACTGAATTCGACCCGTTTGAGACGGGCTTGGATCGGTTCGTGAAGATGGATAAGGGCGATTTCGTCGGCCGTGATGCCTTGCTAGAACGCAAAACGCCAGCAAAGCGTCTTGTTACGTTGCACGTAGACCATGACAGCGCGGCCGCACATGGTGGCGCATCCGTCATGTTTGGTCGGGAAGTCGTGGGCACTGTGACGTCGGGCGAATGGGGGCATCGCACGGGGATGAACCTTGCCTATGCTTTCGTCGTTCCGGAATTTGCGAACATTGGAATGGTCGTTGAACTCGACCTTTGTGGCACCAGCGTTGCGGCGCAAGTCATTGCACCCAGCCCGTACAATCCTGACTATTCGCTGATGCGAGGGTGAGGTAGAGACGTCCCAACACATCAAAGGACGCCCAACAGATGACCAACGTGACATTGCCCCGCAAAGACCTGTTCGAATTGCCAGACGGCATGATCTACCTCGATGGTAACTCATTGGGACCGTTGCCTAAATCGGTGAACGCCGCGCTTTCGTCTATGGTCACGGATCAATGGGGGGCGCATCTGATCAAAGGTTGGAATGTCGATGATTGGATGGGCCAGCCGATGCGGATTGGCAATATGGTTGGAAAGCTGATTGGCGCGCCCGACAGTTCAGTGACCATGGGCGATACCTTGTCGGTGAAGGTCTATCAGGCGCTGTCGGCGGCCGTGCAGATGCGCCCTGATCGCAGCGTGATCCTGTCTGACAGCGGTAATTTCCCGTCTGATTTATACATGGCACAGGGGCTGATTGCACAGCTGGATCAAGGTCATGAACTGCGTATCGTGGACCCGCTTGACGTGATGGACGCCATAACAGATGACGTCGCTGCAGTGATGATCACGCAGGTGGATTATCGGTCGGGCCGGATGCACGATATGGCCGCAATCACCGCAAAAGCGCACGACGCAGGCGCGGTGATGATATGGGACTTGGCACATTCGGCAGGGGCTGTTCCCGTTGATCTCGCAGCCTGTAATTGTGAATTCGCTGTCGGTTGCACGTACAAATATCTTAACGGCGGGCCGGGTGCGCCTGCGTTTATTTACGTGCGCCCTGACGTGATCGAATCCATCAAACCGGCGCTGTCCGGATGGCTTGGCCACGATGCGCCGTTTGCGTTTGAACAGACCTATCGCCCCGCTATGGGGATTGAACGGATGCGCGTTGGAACGCCACCTGTCTTGCAATTAACCGCGCTGGAATCCGCGCTGGCCGTCTGGAACGGTGTGGATATGGCCGACGTGCGCGCAGCGTCGATCCGGCTGACGGATTTGTTCATCAAGCAGGTCGAAAAGCGCTGTCCGTCGCTGACGTTGTTTTCGCCGCGCAATGGGGCGGATCGCGGCAGCCAAGTGTCGTTCGCGTCCGACAACGGCTATGCCGTGATGCAGGCGCTGATTGCCCGCAACGTCATTGGTGATTTCCGCGCGCCAAACCTGATCCGGTTCGGGTTTACGCCGCTGTATATCGACGAGGCCGATGTCATTGGTGCGGTGGATATTCTGGCCGATGTGCTGGACAATCGGCTTTGGGATGATCCGGCATACAAAGCCAAGGGTCGCGTCACTTAACGGCGCGGCGGGACCTTTCCCACATATGCTGCGGCTTCATGCGCATCGACCTCATCTTGGTAATACACGCCCAGAATGACGCCTGTGTCGCCACCACGTTCGCGTTGATGCACGATATCAGCATCCGAAATCGTGATGCGCTGGGACATGCGTAGGCCCCACGCGTGTAGATGTTTGTAAAGCGCGCCGCGTTGGACTGCGTAGGCCGGATCAAGCCCAAGATCGCAAAGCTCATCAGGATCATTGGTGAGGTCGAACAACATCGGGGGAAAACCGCCTTCCGCGTGGATCAGTTTCCAGTTGTGGGTTGCGACCATGAACAGACGCGCATCGCGTGGCGCGGTGCGCAAGGCGCTACAGACCGGATGTTTGGAATAATCATATTCACTGATCGCAAAGGTGCGCGCAGTGTCTGGCACGCGCCCCGCAAGATAGGGCAGCAATGATCGCCCCTCAACGATGTGTTCGGGAACCTCTCCACCGGATGCGTCGATGATGCTTGCGGTGACGTCGATCGCCTCAACCAAGGCATCGCAAGTGGTTGCGCGGGTGCTGTTGGCGCTGCCGCGAGGGTCGTAGATAATCAACGGGACCTTCACGGAGGGCGCATGAAACAGATCCTTTTCACCCATCCAATGATCGCCCAAATAATCACCATGATCCGACGTGAGGATGATCATCGTGTCGTCCAAAGTGCCCGCGCCTTCCAGATACGCCAGCAGACGCCCGATCTGGTTGTCGCATTGTTTGATCAGCCCCATGTAGGCGGGCACGACGGTGTTGCGCACGTCGTCGCGGCTGAACGTTTGGCCGACGCGACCTTGCATGAACGCGCCATAAATCGGGTGCGGGTCGGCCCGCTCACCATCGCTGCGCACCACGGGTTTGATGTCTTTGACGCTGTACATATCGTGATAGGGCGCGGGCACGATGTAGGGCCAATGGGGTTTGATGTAGCTGATATGGGCGCACCAGTTGCCTGTTGCTTGTTCCATAAATTCAATCGCTTGGGTGGTCAGCCACGGCGTTTCGCTGTCTTGTTCGGCGATGTTCGGCGATGTTCGCGGGCTTGGCGGCATTGGTCATGAACCAACCGCTTGCCATGTCATCACCGTTCGATCCTGCGTTGGCAAAATCCGCCCAAGGGCTGTTGCCACCATAGCCCTTGGATTTGAGGAATTCGTTATACGGGCTGCGCTTGCGGTCATAAAATCCGTCCGGTCCCTGCGCCCAAAGCCCGTCATCACGACACCAGACGTCAAACCCGCATTCTGCCTGTCGTGCGCCGATAATGCTGTCCGGCGCCAGCCCCAACCGCGCCATGCCTGCCGCATCTGCGTTCATGTGGGTCTTGCCGATCAGCCAGCAGCCCACGTCAATATCGCGCAAGTGGTCGCCTAACGTGGGTTCGCCGACGCGCAAGGGGTGGCCGTTCCATTGCGCGCCGTGGCTGCTGAAATAGCGCCCCGTATAGGCCGACATTCGCGCGGCGCCGCACACGGGCGATTGGGTGTAGGCATTGCTGAAACGCACGCCCATCGCGGCAATCCGGTCGATATTCGGAGTCTTGAGCGTCGGGTGTCCGGCACAGCCCAGATAGTCGAACCGCAGTTGATCAAACATGATGTAGAGGATGTTCATGTGGCCAACCTTAGACGGCAACGACCCAGATCGGTAGGTTAGAAGTCAAGGCTGACAGGCAGACCGGTTTCCAGTGATTTTGCAGCGCCGTCTGCCATGACTTGTGCACGAAGCCCGTCTTCAATGCCTGGAATGGCGATGGATTTGTCGCCCAGATGGGCCACGAAAGTCTGCATTTCGATGCGGTAGGCGGCCTCGTAGCGTTCCAGGAAAAAGTTCATCGTTGGGGCTGCGCGGAATCCCTCTGCTGTTGCCACATCCACGGTGTTTTCCAACACATTTGCCGCCCTTAACATGCCGCCAGACCCATGTACCTCGATGCGCTGATCATACCCATAGGTGGCGCGGCGTGAGTTGCTGATCTGGCAAATTTTGCCTGACGCCGTGGTCAGGGTCACGGCAGCGGTGTCGACATCGCCGGCCTCTCCGATTGCTGGATCGACCAAGGCTGATCCAACTGCAAACACGCTGATCGGGTCCTCCCCGAGCAGGAAACGCGCCATGTCAAAGTCGTGGATCATCATATCGCGAAAAATTCCGCCCGATGATTTGATGTAGCTGATTGGTGGTGGGGAGGGGTCGCGCGACAGGATCGTAACGATCTCAACGCTTCCGATTTCACCCGCAACGATGCACTTTTGCACATTGGCAAAGTTGGGGTCAAAACGGCGGTTGAACGCGGTGAAGAATGCGACGCCCGATGATGTCACAACCGAGATTAGCTTGCGGATGTTGTCCGCCGACATATCGACAGGCTTTTCGCAAAAGATCGCTTTGCCAGCCTTGGCCGCCGCTTGGATAATGTCGAAATGCGTGTCTGTCGGCGTGCCGATGATCACCGCGTCGATGTCGGTGCTGTTGATGATGTCATCCGTCGTGCGCACATCTGCGTTGCATATTTTTGCCAAGCGTTCGGCCGCCGCGGGCATGAAATCCGACACAGCCACGACCGTCGCGCTGTCCATATTGCGCAGCGTGCCTGCGTGGACTTGCCCGATCCGTCCGCAGCCCAAAATTCCGATCCGCACCATATCAGTTGTCCTTTGCCATAAATGCCCGCAGCACGCCGCGGGTTGCAGTGACCAGCGGGTCATGCGTGTCTTTGAGGATTTGCACGCGATCAAAGCGATCTGCGTTACTGTTCACCGACGCACGCAATGCAGCACCGAAAGCCATTCGTAATTCAGTTCCAATGTTAAATTTGCACACATTTGATCCGCGCGCGAGGGAAGTGCGTTGCGCAATCGGGACCCCTGATCCGCCGTGAATGACCAAGGGAATATCTGTGACGGCTTCAATCGCGCGGATTTGCGGCTCATCGAGGCCACCATCCTTGTCGGTTTGCAAATGAACGTTGCCGACGGAAATCGCCATGGCATCGACGCCGGTTTCGGCGGCAAATTGTGCCGCCTCTGCGGGGTCGGTTCCGGCCGAATTTTCACCACCGGAATAGCCGACAAAGCCAATCTCACCTTCACACGAAATGCCCGCTGCATGGGCCATTTCAGCAATCGCTGCGGTTTCGTCGATGTTTTGCTGCAACGGTTTGCGCGATCCGTCAAACATAAGCGATGTGAAACCAGACTCTAGCGCCTCGCGGCACTCTTCAAATGTATATCCGTGGTCCAAATGTGCGACAACGGGCACCGATGCGCGTTCGGCCAAGTGGCGCATCATCTTGCCCAAGATCGGCAGCGGTGTGTGTTCACGACATCCCGGTCCAGCCTGCAAGATCACCGGACAGTTCTCAGCCTCTGCAGCGGCGACGTAGGCGCGCATATCTTCCCAGCCAAGTGTAACCAGACCGGCGACAGCGTAGCCGCCCGTCATCGCGGGCTGGAGCACATCCCTAAGCGTTGCCAGAGTCATTTAAACTTCGCCACCATGTCTTTGATGCCGGGAATGGTTTCGACCTGATAGGCATGGGTTGGTTGGAAAAACTGCACCAGACTGCGCTGTGATAGTCCGCCCAAAATGGTGAAATAATACATCTCATATCCCGGCATGACGGCGCAGGGGTGATAGCCGTTGTCGATGCAAATGGTTGACCGATCCATCAGTTGATAGGCATCGCCTGTCTCGCCTTCGGTCCGCTGTAAGATCTGCACGCCCGACCCGTGATTTGGGCGAAAGCGGAAATTATATGTCTCGTCGTGGCGGGTCTCAATGATGTTGCCTGCGTCGTCTTTGCGGTCTGTGTCGTGCTTGTGGGCGGGAAATCCTGACCAGCCGCCTTGACCGACGGTGAACAGTTCCGACACGAGCAGACGGCCAACCTTGTCGTGCTGCTGTTGGCCAAGGATGTGTTTGATTTTACGGTGGGTTTTCGTGTCGTCGGACCCGTATTGCACTTTGTCGATGCCGCCAACGCGGACATCGAACGGGTCGAGAACTTTGTCGTAGCGCGCCCCTGCGATGAAGACCTCAGTGTCGTTCCCGGTCACAATCGTGACCTTGGCACCGACGGGCGCATAGACTCCTTCGGGCTCTCCGTCCCAAACGTCTGTGCCGCGATTGCCTAAGGAGGCGAAGTGCACACCTTCGACGTCCACATGCACGGTGCCGGTGGCTGGTACGATGCAGGTTTCATAGCCGGGCACTTGGTATTCAAACGCCTCACCGCTCTTCAACTTTACGATGTTGAAATAGTTCAGCGGCACCGTTGGATCATCTGCATCAACGATTGGTTTATTTTGGTTGTCATGGGGGGCGATGTGCATTGCGTCGTCCTTAATCAGGTGTGTCCGGGATGGTCGAGGAGGAACATTTCAAGTTGGTCGGTATCAGGCATTGCGGGGGCGCAGCCAGGTTGTGCGACGACGATTGACGCACAGGCAGAGCCGCGCAGGATGGCGTCGCGCATGGGGCGTCCTTGCGCCAGCGCCGCCAGAAAGCCAGCCATAAAACTGTCGCCCGCGCCTGTCGGTTTGATTGCATCGACGGGGTAGATGCCGGTGGGGATTTCGACCCCATCGGCAAAGGTGACGGCCCCGTTCTGGCCCATCTTGTAGACGACAATTTGCGCGCTGGTCGTGGCCAGTTCGCGGGCTTTGTCCAGTCCTTTGTCGATGTGGCCCGCCATGAAGCCAAATTCTTCGTCGTTGCCGACGATCACGTCCGACAGCGCCCCTGCACGCGACAATACGTCGGCGGCAACAGCCGCAGAGGGCCATGAATAAGGGCGATAATCGACATCGAAAATGATCGGGATGCCCGCGGCCTTGGCAAGTTCAAACGCGCGAAACGCCGCCTCGCGGGACGGGTCTGCGGCAAACACCGTCCCAGCCGTGATCAGGGCGGAAAACTGACTGTAATCCACGCCTTCAACGTCCGCCACCGTTATCTGGAAATCAGCAGCGTTGTTGCGATAGATCACCGATTGGTGGTCTTCCACGCGGGTTTCATACACGGCGAGCGATGTGCGCTCTTCGCCTTGAATGGTGCGCACATGGCTGCGACCAACACCGTAGTTATCCAATTGGGTCAAGCAGTAACGCCCGACAGCGTCATCAGACACGCAGGTCAGCAAATCCGCCGACAAGCCGAGTTTGACCAAGCCAGCGGCGATATTGGCGGATGACCCGCCCATGGCCACAGTCATTTCAGCGGCGTCTTCGATGCGCGCTTGATGGGTTGGTGACAGGTCCATTCCGACCCGCCCCACAACAATGAACCGCCCCGCTTTGATGCCGTCGATGGCGTTCATTTACGACCCTCCGTGTTGCCAGCTTTGGCAGCGTCCAAGACCTCAGGATAGGGGTAATTCAGGCCCAAAAGTTGACGGATATCTGGGCTTGCAGCGTCAATGAACGATTGCGGCAACGCTGCAGGCATGTCTTCCATCGGCTTCACCCATTTGGGTAAGTACTGGATCAGGACAGCATTGCGGTCGTGGTCAGATTTGTTGGGCATCGCGCAGTGCCACGTGACGCCATAAAACAGCACCACATCGCCCGGTTCGCCAATCATCTGGGAGCAGGTGTCATAAAACTTGTCCTCTGCGGTTGGGTAACGCAATTCTTTCTGGCTTCCGGGCATGTAACCAGTTGCGCCGCTTTCAACGGTAAACGGATCAAGAATGACGGACACTTGTGCGTTCATCGGGAAGGAGCAGTTGAACCCGATGGGGTGCGATTCCGGCTTGTGATAGTCCCAGTATGGGTAATCCACATGCGGTTCCTGCCCTGGCCCGCCGGGCAAGATGCGGTTCGCGGCGATGGACCCCATGATAAATTCGGTGCCAAGAAATTTGCGCAGGATATCCATCAAGACCGGATGTGCGGCCATATCCGAGAAAACATCCCCCTTGGCAAGCAGGTTCCAGACGCGGCGTTGCAGATCGATCTTGCCGCTCTGTTCCGCAGCCCCCTGAAAATGCGTGACCTTTTCTGACGCTTGTTCAGAATGTTCCATAATAATTGCCCGCGCATCGGCAATCTGTTCGGGTGTGAACAAGCCGCTGATCTTTACCGCGCCATCGCCGTTAAGAAGTTCATCAACGATCGCATCTGGCGTGGCTGTCTGTGCAGTGTAGCTTTTCATCAGGTGCCCCTTTTTACAGTCCGCGGCGTTGTTTGGTGCGGGTCGCTTCGATTTCGGCGTGCTTTTCCATCACGGATGCGCTGTCGGACACTTCTGGTGTGCCGACCTCCCACCAGGTGTGTCCCTCGGTGGTCCAGCCCTCGTAAGGGTCGACCTTCATGACGATGACACTGGTTTTGTCGGCTGCTTTGGCGCGCTTGAATGCCTCAGCCAGTTCCGCTGGGTTGGCGACGGTTTCAGCGTTTGCACCCATGGCCGCGGCGTGCGCTTCGAAATCCACGGTGAAAGGATCAACAGCCGTCGGTGTGTCCGCGATCAGGTTATTGAAGGACTCATTTCCGGTGTTGTTTTGCAGCTTGTTGATGACGGCGAAACCGCCGTTGTCCAGCACAAGAACGATCAGTTTTTTGCGGGTCAAGACGGACGAATAGATGTCGCTGTTCATCAGCATGTACGACCCGTCACCGCAAAATACGATCGTGTCCTTGTCCGGTTCGCGCTGGCTTTGTGCGATGCGCGCGCCCCAGCCGCCGGCTATTTCATAGCCCATACACGAGAAGCCGAATTCAACGTCCACGGTGCCGATATCCTTGGTGCGCCAGTTGGCGGTGACTTCGGCAGGCAAACCACCCGCCGCCGCGACCACACGGTCACGCGGGTCGCACATATCATTCACCACGCCGATGGCTTGCGCGTAGGAGTTTACACGGTTGCCGGATGCCACGTTCTTGGCGACATAGGCGTCCCATTTGACGCGTTCGGATTGCGCAAATTCGGTCCATGTTGGGTCCACGGCAAATGATTTCAACGCGCGTTGCAGGTCTGTCAGTGCGACCTTGGCGTCGCCGACCACGGGTGCGGACATGTGTTTCATCGCATCGTGGCGCCCGACGTTGACGCCGACAATCTTGGCGTCCTTGGCAAACGCCGTCCACGATCCGGTGGTAAAGTCCTGCAAGCGGGTCCCGACGGCGATAATCACGTCGGCCTTGGCCGCCACTGCATTGGCGCTGTCTGATCCGGTTACACCAACTGGCCCGATATTCAGCGGATGATCGGCCAACATATTCGCGCGACCCGCGATGGTTTCAATCACAGGGATATTGAACTCCTCTGCCAGCGCGGTCAGCTCCGTCACGGCCCGCGAATATTGTACGCCGCCGCCTGCGATAATCACCGGACGCTTGGCCGACATGATAATTGCGCGCGCCGCTGCGATCTCGTCCTCGCAGGGACGTTGGCGGCGAATTTTATGGACGCGTTTGGCAAAGAACGCTTCGGGATAATCAAAGGCCCAACCCTGCACGTCTTGCGGCAGACCGATGAAGGCTGGCCCGCAATCGGCGGGGTCCAGCATTGTCGCCAAAGCGTTCGGCAGCGATTGAATAATCTGCGCCGGATGGGTGATGCGATCCCAATAACGGCTGACCGATTTGAACGCATCATTCACGCCCAATGTCGGATTTCCGAAGTGTTCAAGCTGCTGCAATACCGGATCTGGCAAGCGGGTCAGGAACGTGTCACCGCACAACATCAACGCGGGCAAACGGTTCGCATGAGCGAGCGCGGCGCTGGTCAACAGGTTCGCCGTGCCAGGGCCAGCGGAGGCCGTGCAAAACATGAACCGTTGGCGCAGCCATTGCTTGGCGTAGGCCGCAGCCGCGAACCCCATGCCTTGTTCATTTTGCCCACGATACAGCGGCAGGGTGTCCTGCACGCCATACAGCGCTTCACCCAGACAGGTGACATTGCCGTGGCCGAAAATGCCGAACCCACCGCCGCAAACGCGCAATTCTTCGCCATCAATTTCAATGAATTGATTGTCGAGATAGCGAATGATCGCTTGCGCCGTGGTCAGGCGGATGGTTGCGTCGGTCATGGTGGTGTGTTCCCTAGAATAGTTAGTGACATCGATTGCGACTTGCAGGTTTCAGACTCAGACGATAACCGTTTTGCAACCGGTTGCAAACCGGTTTTCAGAAAAGGAGCAGTCGTGACAGAGCCAAGCACAGAAATAGGCATCGGAATTTTGGGTGGGGGCTACATGGGCAAGGCCCATTCGGTCGCCATGGCATCCGTTGGCGCTGTGTTCGACACGGCGCTGCGCCCGCGATTGGAAATGATCTGTGCCTCGACGCCTGAATCGGCTGAACGGTACCGTGCCGCATTCGGGTTTGTGCGTGCGACGGATGATTGGCGCGTGTTGGTGCAAGATCCGCAGGTTGAGGCGATTGTCATCGCGACGCCACAATTGACCCACCGCGAGATTGCAGAGGCCGCGTTTGCTTTGGGCAAGCCGGTCCTGTGTGAAAAGCCTATGGGCGCTGATCTGGCTGATGCTGAGGCGATGGTCGCAGCCGCCGAAGGCAGCGGCACCGCCAATATGGTCGGTTATAATTACATCCGCACGCCCGCATCGCAGTTCGCCCGCAAGCTGATTTCGGACGGTGTGATCGGTGATGTGACGTGGTTTCGTGGTGAACATACCGAGGATTTTCTAGCCGATCCAAAGGCCCCGGCGACGTGGCGCACGGATGGGATGGCGAACGGCACGATGGGCGACCTTGCGCCGCATATGATCAACGCGGCCTTGGCGCTGATCGGCCCGATTGACAGCCTGATTGCCGAAGCAGAGACCGTTCACAAGACCCGCCCTGGTGGGGAGGTTACGAATGATGATCACGCCCAAATCATGTGCCGCTTTGCGAATGGCACTATGGGACATATGTTTTTCAGCCGCATCGCGACGGGCCGTAAAATGGGCTATGCCTATGAGATCACGGGCACCAAAGGCGCGATCAGGTTTGACCAAGAAGACCAGAATGCGATTTGGCTTTATAAGATGAGCGATGATGAAGCCGAGCGCGGCTTTCGCAAAATACTGACTGGACCTGCGCATCCTGATTATGAACCGTTTTGCCAAGGCCCCGGCCATGGCACCGGCTATCAAGACCAGATCATCATCGAAGCGCGCGATTTTCTGGATGCAATTCACAGCGGCCAACCAGTTTGGCCAACGTTTCGCGACGGGCTTGATGTGGCCCGTATTGTCCATACTGCACTGGCCTCTGCGCAGACGCGCAGCTGGCTGAACATCCATCCGAAAGGCTAAAAATATGACAATTCGTATCGGCAATGCGCCCTGTTCTTGGGGCATCGAATTCGCGTCCGATCCTGCGTATCCCACGTGGAAATCGGTGCTGAAGCAATGCGCTGACGCCGGATATAAGGGGATTGAACTGGGGCCTGTCGGCTTCATGCCCGAAGACCCTGTCGAGCTGGGAGAGGGTCTGGCTGAACACGATCTCGAACTAATCGGCGGCGTGGTGTTTCGCCCCTATCATGACCCTGATGCGTGGGGCGACGTGCTGGATGGCACCGTGCGAACCTGCAAGGCGTTGGCAGCACATGGTGCGCAACATCTGGTTTTAATCGACTCAATTTCACCGCGTCGTGCCCCGACGGCGGGCCGAGTGAATGAGGCCGAACAGATGGACAAGGCGGAATGGACCGCCTACCGCGACCGCATCGCCGAGACCGCCAGGATCGGTGTCGATCACGGGCTGACGGTTGGCATACACGCCCATGCGGCGGGGTTCATGGATTTTGAGCCTGAACTTGAACGCCTTCTGGATGAGGTCGATGACAGCATCCTGAAAATATGTTTCGACACGGGCCACCATTCCTACGCGGGCTTTGATCCGGTGGCGTTCATGAAGCGCCATATGGATCGCATCAGCTACATGCATTTCAAGGATATTGATCCGGTCGTGAAGGCCGATGTTGTGGCCAAGCGCACTGATTTTTACACCGCGTGCGGGCAGGGGATTTTCTGCAATCTAGGACAGGGCGATGTGGACTTTGCAGCCGTGCGTCAGGTGTTGATCGACGCTGGGTTCGAGGGTTGGTGCACGGTCGAACAGGACTGTGATCCCAGCATGCCGGGGACGCCGATGGAAGACGCGAAAGCCAACCGAGAATACCTGCAAAGCATAGGGTTTTAGGCCAACCGGCCCTTCGGGGAGAGTGTCGCGGGCGGAAAAGAAACGGTCCTTTGGATCGTTTTAGCCCAAGACGGGCGGAGCCCTGGTCTGGAATAAAGATGAAACATGGGGGGAGCCCCAGTCGGGAGAACATTGATGAAGAGATTGAATTGGGGAATGATTGGTGGCGGCGAAGGCAGCCAGATCGGCCCCGCGCACCGGTTGGGCGCGCAAGCTGATGGCAATTTTGTTTTGGCTGCCGGTGCGCTGGATCACGACGCCGGCAAGGGGCGCGCCTACGCGCAGTCTTTGGGCGTGGATGCAGACCGCGCTTACGGCGATTGGCGTGAGATGTTGGCGGGGGAATCCGCGCGCGACGACCGCGTCGATCTTGTGACCGTCGCAACTCCCAACTCGACGCATTTTGAGATCACCAAGGCCTTCCTTGAGGGTGGGTTCAATGTGCTGTGCGAAAAGCCGATGACGATGAGCGTGGAAGAAGGCGAGGAGATCGTGAAGGTCGCCGCGAAAGCTGGTAAAATTTGTGCTGTGAACTACTGTTATTCCGCCTATCCGATGGTGCGCGAAATGCGAGAGATCGTGCATACGGGGCAGGTCGGCAAGGTGCGTTTGATTGTGACGAACTTTAGTCATGGACACCACGGTGACGCGAGCGATGCGGATAACCCGCGGGTAAGGTGGCGCTATGATCCGGCCATAGCGGGTGTGTCTGGCCAATTTGCCGATTGCGGAATTCATGCGCTGCACATGGCTTCGTTTATCGCAGGCGACCACGTGCGCAAGCTGTCGGCGGATTTCGCGTCGACCATTGACAGCCGCACGTTGGAAGACGACGCGATGGTGAACTTTCGGCTTGAGGGCGGCACGGTTGGGCGGCTTTGGACAAGTTCGGTGGCGATTGGTCGCCAGCACGGGTTCGACATTCAGGTGTTTGGTGAAACCGGCGGCATGCGTTGGGCGTCCGAGCAGCCCAACCAAGTCTATTACACGCCCGTTGGCGGGCGCACGCAGATCATGGAAAAGGGCGAAGGCGGGCTGTCGGATGAGGCATCGCGCCTGTCGCGTGTCGCGATTGCGCACCCCGAAGGATTCCCGTTGGCGGTGGCCAATATCTACGTTGATCTGGCCGCCTCGATCCGTGGCGAGGTCCGCGACGGGTTGCCGACAGCTGAGGACGGATTGCGATCCATGGCGGCGGTGCATCAGGCAGTGGCATCGGCCAAGGCGGATGGTGAATGGGTGGACGCAAGGCCGCCTATGTTTAGATGACGCGTTGTTCAGATGAACGTATCTGAGGTGACCTTATCCGCGGGTAAGGTTATCGTTTATTAACAAGGTGTTAAGGCTATGGAGCGGGGCGCAGGGTGCCCCGTTCTACCATTTTGCACGGGAACAAGCGGACCTCGGGGTAGCGGTCGGGATCATCCAGCATCGCAACGATCAGTTCGACGGAAGAATGGATGATCTGTTCGATTGGCTGGCCGATTGTGGTCAGGTTGATGTTCTCCCAGCGTGCCATTTCCATGTCGTTGAACCCGATAATGCCGATGTCGCGCGGCACGTTCAGGCCTGCGTCCGCAAGTGCGGAGAGTGCGCCGATGGACAGCACGTCGTCGCCGCAAAAATAAGCCTCTGCGAGGGGGCTGTCTGCGATGAGGCGCTGCATTTCAGCGCGGCCTGCGTCGAAAGAATAATCACTGGCAAATGAATGGCGCCGCGCGACGTCGGGGTGTTTGGCGAGTTCTTGCGAGAAGCCGCGAAAGCGGTCTTGCGTCGACGTGGCGGTTTCCGGACCGCCCATAAAACCAACAGAGGCATAGCCGCGCGCCACCAGTTCGCGCGCCGCCATGCGACCACATTCGGAATTGTCGACGCCGACAACATGGACGTCCGGTGTGGTTGAAAAGCGCCCAAAACTGTTGACTACGGGCACGCCTGCGTCGCGAAATGCCTTGGAGAATTCTGGCGGCAAGGTAGAAGACGCGACGATGACGCCGTCGACGGAATATTGTTTTAAGCGGCGCACGGAGGTCAGCGCGTCTTGTTCATCACTCAGGTTCATCAGCAGCGGACGCAGGCCCTTGTCCTGAAGTTTGCGGGTGAACAGATCGAAGACTTGCAAAAAAATCGGGTTGTGAAAGTTGTTGGACACCAGCCCGATCAATTTGGTGCGCCCCGTGGTCAGGGACGAGGCCAAGGCGTTGGGCGAGTATCCCAAGTCCGACGCGGCCTTTTCAACCTTGCGGCGCATTTTTTCAGACACGGACGCGCCATCGGTAAAGGCGCGCGACACGGCGGAGGTCGAAACGCCCGCTCGGTTCGCGACATCTTTCAGGGTGACGGGTCTGGTCATCATTGGCATTGGTTTATTGGTCCATTTTCGCAATCTGTCCCGCAGTCGGGTCCACCGTGTTTATCCAGCTTTCACGTGGATTGCAGCCTGAACTTTGTAACTTCTTTTTGCAACCGGTTGCAAAAAGAAACGACTCATGCTTCAATCTGTGCAGAAGGGGGTGTGTGAACCCCCTTTACGTTTCAGAATTGAAATTCCTTGGGAGGAAAACATGAAATTTTCGAAAGCCACGCTCTTTGCGACGGCTGCGATCTTTGCGGCGCCATTTATGGCGAGCACTGCGATTGCGGACGGCCACGGCGATGATTTGACCTATATTCTGGTCAGCCACGCACCTGATTCGGACAGCTGGTGGAACACTGTCAAAAACGGCATCGCCCTCGCGGGTGAGCAGATGGACGTGAACGTTGAATACCGCAACCCGCCAACAGGTGACTTGGCTGATATGGCCCGCATCATCGAACAAGCGGCCGCATCCCAGCCAGACGGTATCATTACGACACTGGCAGATTATGATGTTCTAAGTGGCCCAATCAGGGCTGCTGTTGATAGCGGTGTTGATGTGATCATCATGAACTCCGGCTCGCCTGCGCAAGCACGTGAAGTTGGTGCGCTGATGTATGTTGGTCAGCCTGAATACGATGCTGGCTTTGCGGCTGGTCTGCGTGCATCCGGTGACGGCGTTGGGTCGTTCCTTTGCGTTAACCACTACATCTCAAGCCCGTCGTCCACTGAGCGTTGCCAAGGTTTCGCCGATGGTCTGGGCATCGAACTGGGCAACCAGATGATCGATTCCGGTCAAGACCCGTCCGAGGTCAAGAACCGTGTTATGGCCTACCTTTCGGCCAATCCGGAAACCGATGCGATCCTGACGCTTGGGCCAACCTCGGCTGATCCGACGCTTCTGGCGCTGGACGAAAACGGCATGGCTGGCGCGATCTACTTTGGCACGTTTGACCTCGGTGAAAACATCGTGGCGGGCATCAAGGCGGGCACCATTGAATGGGGCATCGACCAGCAGCCGTTCCTGCAGGCCTACCTGCCGGTTGTCGTGATGGCCAACTACCACCGCTTGGGCGTTCTGCCAGGCAACAACATCAACTCCGGTCCGGGCTTTGTGACAGCTGACGGCCTTGAGTTGGTAGAAAAGTTCGCAGGCGAATACCGCTAGACTTAGCGTCTGAAAAAAAATGGGCGGCCGTGGCAAGCGCTGTGGCCGCCTTTTTTATCCAATTTTTCTCAATCTGACTAAAGGAAATCCCGATGTCTGACGTCTCAAATGGTGACGAAAGAATCAAAGAAACGTCGAAGTTTCGACAAGCCCTGATGCGCCCTGAATTGGGTGGCATGGTTGGTACGGTCGCGGTTTTTGTGTTCTTTGGTTTGTTTGCTTTCGATAGCGGCATGTTCAATTCACAAGGCGTGATGAACTGGTCCGTGGTCTCTGCGCAATTCATGATTATCGCAGTGGGTGCGTGTCTTTTGATGATCGCGGGCGAGTTTGATTTGTCCGTCGGGTCAATGATCGGTTTTGCGGGGATGATGATCGCCATTTTCGGGGTGACGTTGGGTTGGCCGATGTGGATAGCAATTCTGATCACCTTTGTGATCTGCGTCGCGTTCGGGGCGTTGAATGGCTACATCGTGGTGAAGACTGGATTGCCTAGTTTTATTGTCACGCTGGCGACATTGTTCATCCTGCGCGGATTTACGATTTTCATTCCGCAGACGCTGGAACGTAAAACCATTATCGGTGGCATCCGCGAGGCGGCTGAAGGCGACTGGCTGGCACCGATTTTCGGGGCCGAGATCGGTGGGCCAATTTTTGTATGGCTGGGCGACAGGGGCATTATCAATGTTTTTGAACGCGGTAATCGCGCGGGCGAACCTGTTGTAAATGGCATACCGATGCTGATTGTCTGGGCGCTTGGTCTGGTGATTGTCGGGCATTTTATTTTGACCCGCACGCGGTTCGGTAATTGGATTTACGCCGCTGGTGGTGACGCCGATGCAGCGCGCAATGCCGGTGTTCCCGTAAACAGTGTGAAGATCAGAATGTTCATGTTCACAGCCTTTTGCGCCACAGTCTTTGCGGTCTGTCAGGTGATGGAATTCGGGTCCGCAGGTGCGGATCGCGGCATCCTGAAAGAGTTTGAGGCGATCATCGCGGTCGTCATCGGCGGCGCGTTGTTGACGGGTGGTTATGGGTCTGTGATCGGCGCGGCCTTGGGCGCGTTGATCTTTGGTGTCGTGCAGCAGGGGTTGTTCTTTGCCAACGTCGAATCAAGCCTGTTCCGGGTGTTCCTTGGTGTCATCCTTCTCGCGGCGGTAATCCTGAACACCTATATTCGTCGCACCATCACGGGGGAGCGTTGATATGTCTGATCCTATTATCCAGATGAAGAATATCGAAAAACATTTTGGCAGCGTGATTGCGCTGGCAGGGGTGTCTGTCGATGTCCAAGCAGGCGAATGTCATTGCCTATTGGGTGACAACGGCGCCGGAAAGTCGACGTTCATCAAGACCATGTCGGGGGTGCATAAACCCACAAAAGGCGAGATCGTGTTTGAGGGCAAGGCGATGAATTTCGCCAACCCGCGCGATGCGATTACCGCTGGGATTGCGACGGTGCACCAGCACCTCGGGATGATCCCATTGATGAGCGTGAGCCGGAACTTTTTTATGGGCAATGAGCCGATCAAAAAATTTGGACCGATCAAGATGTTTGATCATGACTATGCCAACGACGTTGCCATGGCCGAGATGCGCAAGATGGGCATCAATCTGCGCGGCCCCGATCAGGCGGTTGGCACCTTGTCTGGTGGTGAACGTCAGACTGTTGCGATTGCCCGCGCGGTGCATTTTGGCGCCAAAGTGCTGATTTTGGATGAGCCGACATCCGCGCTGGGCGTGCGCCAGACGGCGAATGTTCTGGCGACCATCGACAAGGTGCGCAAACAGGGCATCGCGGTTGTGTTTATCACCCACAACGTGCGCCATGCGATGGCGGTGGGGGATCGGTTCACGGTGCTGAACCGTGGCAAAACGCTGGGCACTGCGTTGAAAGGCGAAATTACGCCGGAAAAATTGCAGGATATGATGGCGGGTGGCCAAGAGATGGCGACGCTTGAAGGGTCGCTCGGCGGGACTGTCTAGGCGATACTTCCCGACGTTAATCTGGCGATTGCATCGCGCTGCCGTTGCGCCCATCAATGGGAGGGCAGCGCGAGGGGATCAAGTATGACGACGAGGAAAATCTGTGCAGTTCTAAGTTTGATCGCGTTTTCATTGGCAGGACCTGTGGCAGCACAAGTGTTGCCGGACGCGGCGGTGGACGCTGATTATGAAGTCACAAACCCCGCAGAGGTTCGTTTGGGTCAATTGTTGTTTTACGACGCAATCCTGTCCGGCAACCAGAACATCGCCTGCGCGACGTGCCACCATCCGACGCTGGGCACAGCGGACGGGGTGTCTTTGGCCATCGGTGACGGTGGTATCGGGTTGGGACCGGACCGCATCGTTGATACTGACAATCCGCCAGAAGAACGCATCCCGCGCAACGCGCCTGCGCTGCCTGTAATTTGACAGAAGTGGTTTCAGAGTCTGGATGGAGTGCGACAGCGTCATCGCTGTTCGCGGTGTCGCGTTCGACAGTTTTGGCTAACCCTTGATCATTTGGGGTCCGTGGCTCCGACCCAAAATATCGATCACCGGCGACCAAATCTCTGAAATTGTCCGTGATCAATTTCAGCGCTTCAACGGGGTCGGAAAGTTTTTCCAATGTGAACGAGAAGGCGCCGTATGAAACGGTCAGAGTCTTACATGTATACTTCTGCGCCTGAATTGACCTGACGATTTTGGGCCTGCGATTCACTTCGTCGCATGGCCAAAGGCGGTTCAGTCTGTATTTTGAGTTTATGAGCAAGCAATACAAAACAGTCTCCTTATCCGACGAGCAGCGCATAGCACTTGAAGCGCTTTGCCGCCGCCGCAAAGTTGACGCCCTTGTTTGGAAACGGGCGCGCGCGTTTCTTCTTTTGGACGCAGGAGAAGACGCCGGAACGGTTTGCCGGATTTTGGATATTGGCCCGACAGTTTTGACGGAGTGGCGATTTGCCTTTGCCGGTGCGGGACTATCGTTTTTCGGTCTGAAGGACTACAGCCAGCGTCAGGGTCATTTGTCCGTCGTGCAAGAGCAGGCGGTGAGAGCCCATTTCACCGCGCAGCCTGCCCGCAATGCCGATGAGGTCTGTGCCTATGTTCTAGCCGAGTGCGACCAAAACTACAGCACGTCGGGAGCCGCCAAGCTGATGCGCCGCCTGGGGTTCGCGTATAAGAAACCACAATTGCTGCCTGCACAGGCCGATGAAGCCAAGCAGGCTGCGTTTATTGCCAAATATGAGGCCCTGATGAACGGGTTGGCCGCAGATGAGATGGTTGTCTTTTCGGACGCTGTCCACCCCGAACACCAGAGCCGCCCCGCCCATGGTTGGTTCCCCAAGGGACAAAAGACGGCCCTGAAGGCGACATCAGGGCGCAAGCGGCTCAACATTCAGGGCGCGCTTGACCTTGAGACTTTCCAGTTCACCTTTGTGGAAGGCGAGAAGATCAATGCCCAGACAACCCGACAGATGCTGGAAAAGTTGGAACGCAACAACCAAACCAAGACGGCCATCCACGTCTTTGTCGACAATGCCCGCTATCATCATGCCAAGATACTACAGCCATGGCTGGACAGCCCAGAACGTCGGGTGAAGTTGCATTTCTTGCCAGCATATGCCCCGCACCTCAACCCGATCGAGCGTCTTTGGGGTGTTATGCACAAATGGGTCACCCACAATCGGCACTATGCAACGTTCAACCAATTCACAGAGGCCATTTTCGACTTCTTCCGCAAGACCCTGCCAGAAAAATGGCCAGAGTTCCGCGACACCGTCACCGACAACTTCCGCGTCATATCGCTCAAGGAATACAAAGTGATTTGAGGGGAAAACCTCAGGTCAATTCAGGCGCGGGAGTATAGTATCCATTTCAAGCTCGATTTCTGGAATGAATGTCAAACATGAAATCGCTCAAACCGAAACGGCAAGCCTTGTGGGATCCCCACGAAATCGTCAAGAACATCGAACTACTCCACTAAATAATACACTCTTAAGTATACGGCACACTCATCTTAAATGCGCACTATCTTAGGGTGCGACGAGGTATCTTTAGATAAATGTGATGGAGCGGATGTTGGTTTTTGGAGCGAAATTCCGGCCCTAACGGGTGTCGCCGCTTGGTAATGCGCCTTCGGTTTGGTCCTAGGGTCAGGACCCATTAATTGATTGAGTTTGTCGCGTTGTGGTGATTCATAGTCTTCAATTGTAGGGGGGTATTATGAGCAATTTGTATTGGCTGACTGAGGCGCAGATGGAGCGTCTCCGGCCGTACTCTCCAAAGAGCCGAGGTCGTGCTCGTGTGGATGACCGTCGTGTTTTGAGTGGCATTATCTTCATCAATCGCAATGGTTTAAGGTGGTGTGATGCACCTTCCGAGTATGGACCGCCGAAGACGCTATATAATCGATGGAAGCGCTGGAGTGATATGGGCATATTTGCCCAAATCTTGATGGGGCTGGCCGAGCAGGCCCCCGACAACAAAACCATCTCAATCGACGCCACCTACCTCAAAGCACATCGTACGGCCGCCAGCCTGCGGTTAAAAAAGGGGGGCGAGGACGCCTGATCGGGTTGACCAAGGGCGGTATGAATACAAAGCTACATGCTGTCACAGACACCAGCGGACGACCAATCCGCCTCTTCATCACAGCAGGACAAGTCAGTGATTACCCTGGTGCAGCCGCCTTGATGAATAATCTGCCTGAGGCTGACTGGCTCCTCGCTGACAGAGGGTACGATGCTGATTGGTTCCGTGAAACCCTTGTAGACAAGGGCACAACGCCCTGCATCCCCGGTCGCAAGTCGCGCAAAAAGACCGTCAAGTACGACAAGCGCCGTTACAAACGACGCAACCGTATCGAGAGAATGTTCGGAAGGCTCAAAGATTGGCGCCGCGTCGCAACTCGCTACGACAGATCACCAACAGTCTTCCTCTCCGCAATCGCTCTCGCCGCAACCGTCATATTTTGGTTATGAGTCCTGAGCATAACCAAAGTGGGCCGATTGCATTGAACTTTGGTGTTTCTAAACCGGATCGCGACCGCGCATTTGAAATTGTTAATGCGTCCTGTCTTGCGCGACGTGATTGTGGCATCGTTGGAGATGTTGCGATTATTTGATCGGACGATGTCAGCTAAGTCGCAGATTGTTCGCACATGGGACGTCGAAATAGGCGGTGTTAAGCCTCCTTTGATCACGATAACAGGATAGGATAACGGGCTTATCCTGCGCCCGTGTTTTTGAAAGCCTGAACATCCGATGTCTGATCCGCGCATGAAACTGGTTTTGGTGACGCCTGAAATTCCGTACAATACCGGCGCGATCGGTCGGACCTGTGTGGCGCTGGAACTGGAGCTGATCTTGATCAGACCTTACGGGTTTTCGCTTGACGAAAAGGCTGTGCGGCGTGCTGGACAGGATTACTGGAAGCATGTTCAGCTTAGCGAGTATGACAGTTGGCAAGATTTTATGGATGATCGAAAGCCACCGCGCGACAGTCTGTATTTCTTTGAAGAACACGGCGCGCAGAGCGTTTACGCACCCGACTATCAACACGATGCTTATTTGGTCTTCGGGTGCGAATCCAAAGGTCTGCCGGCGACTGTTTTGGATGGCATGGATGATCGCGTCTTTCATTTGCCGATGCGCAATCCGCTTGTGCGGTCCCTCAACCTCGCAAACGTGGCCACGGCCGTGATCTATCAGGCGATGCGCACCCAGTTGGGCGGTTGAGGCCTGATCTTCACTGATTGAACCGTTAAAATAACCCGACGCAGAGAGTCTAATGCCTGATTAGTAGGCAGTCGGCATTTAAAATGGCGCTAAAGCAAGCATATCCAGCGCATCCACCTCAAATATAAATGCTGCAGTTGCAAACACGGCGCTGGGCGCTGACGTTACCCTTGCCTTAAAGATCGAGGCGATGAGTGCCACGCGAGGGCGTGATCGTGGAAGAAAATAACCCTCGCATGGCTGCAACAATAAGCTGCGGTAGTTCCAATATCATAATGATTGCGCCACGCATAGGCGGCATTTTGGTGCGGCCCGCAGATGAACATAAATGGGGGACGTATCCTTGAAACTGTCGAAAAACCTTTTGTCTACACTGTCCGTAACCACGCTGATTGCTGCGGGTTCCGGGGCTGCCGCGCAAGACTGCACCATCAAAGTTGGTGTGCTGCATTCTCTGTCCGGCACCATGGCGATCTCAGAGACGACGCTGGCTGACACGATGCAGATGCTCGTTGAGGGTCAAAACGAAGCTGGCGGCCTGTTGGGTTGTGACCTTGAAGCCGTTGTCGTTGATCCGGCGTCCGACTGGCCGCTGTTTGCAGAAAAGACCCGCGAACTTCTGACCGTCGAAGAGGTCGATGTGATTTTCGGTGCTTGGACGTCAGTGTCGCGTAAGTCCGCGCTGCCAGTTCTCGAAGAATTAAACGGTTTGATGTTCTATCCGGTGCAATACGAGGGCGAAGAATCCTCGCGTAACGTTTTCTATACCGGTGCCGCACCAAACCAGCAGGCCATTCCGGCTGTCGATTATTTTCTCGAAGAGCTGGGCGTTGAGCAATTTGCGCTCTTGGGGACGGACTATGTCTATCCTCGCACCACCAATAATATCCTGGAAGCCTACCTGATCGAAAAAGGCATCGCGCCAGAGAACATTTTCGTCAACTACACGCCGTTCGGTCAGTCCGACTGGGCGACGATTGTGAGTGATGTCGCGGCCTTGGGTGCGGGTGGCAATCAGGTCGGTGTTGTGTCGACCATCAATGGTGATGCGAACGTCGGTTTCTACAAAGAGCTCGCGGCCGCTGGCGTGTCCGCGGATGACATCCCCGTTATTGCGTTTTCTGTAGGTGAGGAAGAACTGTCAGGCTTCGATACGTCCGAATTGGTCGGTCACCTGGCGGCATGGAACTACTTTATGTCGGCAGACACCGAAGCCAACGCCGCGTTCATCGAAAGATGGCAGGCCTACACGGGCGACGATATGCGTGTGACCAATGATCCGATGGAGGCGCACTACATTGGCTTTAACATGTGGATCAACGCCGCGACTGAAGCGGGTTCCGTTGAGGTCGATGCAGTTCGCGCCGCAATGTATGGTCAGGAGTTCCCGAACCTGACAGGTGGCACTGCCGTCATGCTCCCCAACCACCACCTTTCGAAGCCTGTTTTGATCGGTGAAATTACTGCTGATGGTCAGTTTGATATCATCAGCCAGACATCTGAGGTTCCCGGCGATGCATGGACGGATTTCCTCCCAGAATCCGCCGTCCTGACATCAGATTGGAAAGACCTCGGTTGTGGGATGTACAACACCGAAACCGAGACTTGTGTGCAGCTGACGTCCAACTACTAAGCTGCTTCTCATCGGCTGGCGGGCGGGGCAGTGTGCCTTGCCCGCTTCCAAATGACGTCCGAGATATCCCTATGAAAGAAGACCCGTGATGCTGCGCCTCATGCTCGTCTGCCTTTGCCTGATTTTTGTAGCCCCTGTGGTCCATGCCCAATCCCTTCAATCCCTGTTGCAAGACAATGCCGACGCCGTCGCAAACCCGTCGCGAAGCACGGTTGACGTCGTTGTCAGGGCGCTTGCGGAGGCCCCGGTAGAGGGTTCGCCCAGGTTTCTTGAGGATTGGCGCGACAAGGCAATCTGGGTGCGGTTAAGCGATGGCATTTTCTTTAGCGCGGCTGAGGATGGTGATGGGTTGGTTCTGACCAATCTGGACACTGGCGTACAGACCACGGTGGCCGATGACGACGGTTTCGATCAAATCAGACCCAACGCAGGAGTACGCCGCGTCATCAACGCCGCCCTTGTGCAATTTCAATTGTCAGATGCCGATGTGACCCGCCGCATTGCAGCACTTGACGCGATTAGCCGTGATCCGGCTGCGGACCAGCTTGTGCCGCTGCGCCAATCCATTCCCGGTGAACCGGATACGTCGATCCTTGCGCGGAAAGTCCAGTTGGAACGCCAATTGACAGCGCGATTCGGCGACAGCATGCAAGAACGCGTCGCCGCGATTAATTTTTTGTCTGGCGACCTGAGCGTTGAGGTGCGTGGCGTGATCAGCCAAATCCTGACGACGCGGCAATTCGTCGGCATTTCAATTCCCGAAGGCACCAACGTGGCGCAAATCATGGAGATCGGGGACGATCTGAATGAGGTCGAGGCCTATCAGTTGTTGGTCGACGCAGACCTCGTGCCTGCGACGGTTACGCCAGACGATATTGTTGCGACACTCACCGCGCAAATCGAAGACGGGCAAGTGGCAGGCGTTGATGTGTCGACGTTGGGCACGGACGCTGCCCGCATTGCGGCCTATGACATGCTGGTCACAAGGGGTGATGCTGCGCCATTTATCGCACCCGAGGACCGCGCGTCGGCCCTTGATGCACATACATTCTACCTCGCCTACACCGAAGTGAACACCGACATCACCGCCGCCGCCGAAGACGCTGAGGCCGCGATTGCAATGCAACTTAATGTGGGCAAAACCCTTGATCTGACGTTGGATGCACTGTCGCTTGCGTCGATCTATTTCTTGGCAGCGATTGGTCTTGCGATCACATTCGGGGTCATGGGCGTCATCAATATGGCGCATGGCGAATTCATCATGATGGGTGCCTACACCGGCTATGTGGTGCAGCAGATCGTGCCGGATTACACCCTGTCGATCATCATTGCCCTGCCGATGGCCTTTGCCGTCACGTTTGCGGCAGGGGTGGCAATGGAGCGGCTGGTGATCCGGCACCTTTATCACCGTCCGCTTGAGACATTATTGGCGACGTTCGGTATCGCTATCGTTCTACAACAGCTCGCCAAGAACATCTTTGGCACGCAGGCCCGCCCGCTGACGTCGCCCGACTGGCTGGCAGGCGCATGGGTGGTGAACGATGTGGTCCAGATCAGCACAATCCGCATCGCGATTTTCGCGCTGGCACTGCTGTTTCTGTGCCTTATCTTGTATATCCTGAAACGCACACGGCTTGGGCTTGAGGTCCGCGCGGTGACGCAAAACCCTGGCATGGCGGCGTCCATGGGGATCAACCCTGACCGCATCAACATGCTGACCTTCGGGCTGGGATCGGGCATTGCGGGCATCGCTGGCGTTGCGATTGGGCTGTATGCCAAGGTCACGTCCGAAATGGGTGCAGATTACATCGTGCAATCGTTCATGACGGTTGTGGTTGGCGGCGTCGGTAACGTTTGGGGGACGCTCGCGGGCGCTTCCCTGATCGGGTTTACGCAAAAGGGGATCGAGTTTTTCAATCCGTCCAACACGCTGGCGGCGCAAACCTACATGATTTTGTTTGTGATCCTGTTCATTCAGTTCCGACCTAAAGGCATCGTCGCCCTCAAGGCTCGGGCGGCGGGGGATTGATCATGCGCAAATCGTTCATCGCCCAAAACCCGTCGGTGTTGTGGTTCCTTGCGGGTCTTGCGATCTTCACCCTTGGTGTGACCTTCATGAGCGAAGCTGCAGGGGTCGATATGATCTCGACCTCGTTCCTCAAGACGTTGGGCAAAACGCTGTGCCTGTGTCTGGTTGCCATCGCGATGGACGTGGTCTGGGGCTATTGCGGCATCCTGAGCCTTGGGCATTTCGCGTTCTTTGGGATCGGTGGCTACTCCATTGGCATGTGGTTGATGTATGCGCGCACCGAAGGGATCGTGGCAACGTCGCTGGAGTCCGCAGCATTGCCCCCGACGCCGCAAGAAATAACTGACGCGATTGGCAGTCAGATCTTTGGAGTGGTCGGCAGTTCGGACTTTCCCGCGCTCTGGGCGTTTTCCCACAGCTTGCCGTTGCAACTGTTGGCCGTGGTTTTGGCCCCCGGCCTTTTGGCGCTGGTGTTCGGCTGGCTGGCCTTTCGCAGCCGCGTCACGGGTGTTTATCTGTCGATCCTGACGCAAGCCATGACATTGGCCCTGTCGCTGTATTTCTTCCAGAACGACACCGGATTGCGCGGCAACAACGGGCTGTCGGGCCTACAAAACATCCCTGGACTTGAGGCGCGCGGCCAAGCAGTGGTGTCGCTTTGGTTCTTTTGGGCATCCGCACTGGCGCTGGGCATGGGTTATGTTTTGTTCGCCTATGTCGTGTCCGGCAAGTTCGGATCGGTCATCCGCGCGATCCGAGACAACGAAGCCCGCGTGCGGTTTTTGGGCTATCATGTCGAACATTACAAACTGTTCATCTTTACGCTGACGGCCATGGTCGCAGGCGTTGCGGGGGCGCTGTATTACCCGCAAGCGGGCATCATCAACCCCACCGAGATCGCGCCCATCGCGTCAATATATCTGGCGGTCTGGGTGGCTATTGGGGGGAGGGGGCGGCTGTATGGTGCGGTGATTGGCGCGGCGTTGGTATCGCTGATGTCGTCGTGGTTCACCGGTGGATCGGCGCCCAACATCAACCTTGGATTTTATGAGATCAAATGGACCGACTGGTGGCTTGTGCTGCTTGGCGTGTCGTTCGTTTTGGTCACACTGTATTTTCCTAAAGGCGTTGGTGGGATATTCGACGCGCTTGTCCGTGAGACAGCGGTGGAGCGGCAGGGAGACTATGGACCTGACAAGGGTGCATGGCGTAACGACGAAGGGAAACCATCATGACGACCCTTTTAGAAGTCTCTGGCGTGTCTGTCACATTTGATGGTTTTCGCGCGATTAACAATCTGTCGATCCAGATCGCGGAACCTGAATTGCGTGCGGTTATTGGCCCGAATGGTGCAGGCAAAACCACGTTTATGGATATTGTCACCGGTAAAACCAAGCCGGACGAAGGTCGCGTGATATTTGGCGAAAAGTCGGTGTCGTTGCTCGGCATGTCTGAAAGCCAGATCGCACAGGCTGGCATTGGTCGCAAATTCCAGAAACCCACAGTGTTTGAGGCGCAAAGCGTGCGTGAAAACATCGCAATGGCGCTGAAAAACACGCGCGGACCGTTTGATGTTTTGTTCGGGCGCCGCGCGGACAATCGTGAGGAACGCATCCGCGAGGTGAGCGATGAGATTGGCCTGACAGACGCGCTTGACCAGGCGTCGGGCGCATTGTCGCACGGGCAAAAGCAATGGCTTGAGATCGGGATGCTGCTGGCGCAAGACCCGCGATTGTTGTTGGTCGACGAGCCAGCAGCTGGCATGACGCCCGCTGAACGCGAACACACTACCAACCTGCTGGTGCGTGCCGCCAAAACCCGCGCGGTGGTGGTTGTGGAACACGATATGGAATTTGTGCGCCGTTTGAATTGCAAGGTGACTGTGCTGCACGAAGGCGCAGTTTTGGCCGAAGGCAGCCTTGATCATGTCACCAAAAATCAAGACGTCATCGACGTCTATCTGGGGCGATAGCGATGCTGGAAATCAATGATCTGACCTTGAAATATGGCGAAAGCCAAATTTTGAACGGGATCAGCCTGACTGCAAAACGCGGTGAGGTGACGGCGGTGATGGGCACCAACGGTGTGGGAAAGACCTCCCTTCTTAAGGCCATCGCGGGGCGCCATCCGTTTGCGAGTGGTACGATCACGGTAGACGCCAAACCGCTCGGGTCGAACGCGCCCGTCAACGCGGCCAAGGCGGGCATCGGCTATGTGCCGCAAGGCCGCGAAGTGTTTCCGATGATGACCGTCACGGAAAACCTTGAAACCGGATTTGCCTGTCTGGCGGGTAGCGGGCACACGGTTCCCGATCACATCTATAATCTGTTCCCCGTGTTGCGCGAAATGTCGAACCGTCGCGGCGGTGATTTATCGGGTGGGCAGCAACAGCAACTGGCCATCGCTCGTGCGTTGATCGCCAAGCCAAAGGTGCTACTGCTGGACGAGCCGACCGAAGGCATCCAGCCCAACATCATCAAACACATCGGCGATGTGATCGCCACACTGCGTGAACAGGGCGAAATCGCGATTGTGCTGGTTGAACAATACTTCGATTTTGCCTTCGATCTCGGTGATCGGTTCGTGGCCATGAACCGTGGCAGCGTGACGCTTGATCAACCGTCTTCAAAGGTGACGCGCAGCGAGCTGTTGGAGCTGGTTTCAGTGTAGCGCAAAAAAGCCCACGATGCGGCCGGCGCTGTGGCCGCTGGCGTGCGTCATTTGTCGCGCCTTGATGATGCGATCGCCGCGGTCTTAACCGCGCATGCGGACTATTTTGATCCGTAAGATCCTGCGATCTTTTGGCAACCGGTCCGTTGTTCTGCACCAAATTCAACACCGGCGTCGTTCGCCTTTCGCGGAACAGTTACGTAGCCAGAGCTGTGTTGCTTCGTGGGTCACCCCTCAAAGAGTGACCCGCCGCGTCCATCCGGAATAAGTTTGAAGGTGGTACGACGGAAGCCGCAGGCCCAAACGTACAAATACAAAGATACAGTTTGAAACCACTCACATCTCCGCTGGGGTGTGATCCCCTAAGTTAGGAAATCTGTTTTGCGATTAGAGAACCTTCTACTGTCAGTCTGTGGGGCGGCATCACTCGCCTTGGTGCTCGGCTCGGCAGCGATTATACCGACGGGTGCTGTCGCACATGAAGACGACCTGCACTGCGCTGCGGTTATAGCCTCGGTTGCGGAGGCGGGATTTGCAGATGAGGTCGCTGTTGAGTGTGAGTCCGGGCAGGCGGTCCTGACCTCGTACACGTATCCCGATCATGATTTGATGACTGGCATTGTGGGAACGAACGAACAAATTCCGGTGCCTGCCAACGCCTATGCAGCGCCGATCCCTTTGCAACCTGTCCTTGGTACAACGCCGCAGACTCGTGATGCCGCGCTGGGTGTCGCCGTGAATGGTGTGCCGATCTACGACTATACAGGCGGCGGTGAGATGAGCATCGCAGACCTGTCCGATCATCAGGCGCAGAACGACACGTTGTTAACCCAGCAGCTTGACGTATGTGGCGGTCATGCGGGGCGGGGTGATGATTACCACTACCACGTCAAACCGGTCTGCATGATTGCACAGATGAAAAATGCGGGCGACGACGCGATCATCGGCTGGGCCTATGACGGTTTCCCCATTTATGGCGACAACAATCCTGATGGTACACCAATCGCCGCCGCTGTTTTGGACGACTGCAACGGACAGCCCGATGGTAGGTTTGGTTATCGCTACCATACGTCGACTGATGCCCCCTATATTGTCCAATGTTTGATGGGTGGGGTTGCAAACATGGAACAATTGCCCCGTGTTGCACCGTTGACGCCCGCTGTAGGCGGCAGAGGGATGGAGCCGAGCAGGCCACCACGTGGCGGTGTTGATGGACTGACCTTCACCCAAGATGCATCCGGCCTGCGCAGTATGGATTATTCCTATGAGGGCGAGGCGTATTACATGCGCTACACACCGTCGCAGACACCCAATTGCTATACCTATGAGACACGGACAGCTTAGACTCAAGTTTCAAATGCAACACTCAGAGCCCTTTGGGCATAGGATGTTGTGATGGACATACGAAGCAAGCACCTCAGCAGCGAGGACCGTGGCGTGATATTAGCCGAGCATAATAGGGGCAGCAGTCCGCGGTTGATCGGCCAGCTTTTGCATCGCCCGGCGAGCACGATCTGCCGTGAGCTGGCGCGAGGTCGGCAGGAAGACGGCAGCTATTGCCCGCAAGCGGCGCGGCAGGCCTATGATGCCCGGCGCGCGCGCTGCCGCCGCAAGCGCAAGCTTGTGGAGGGGAGCGATCTTAATCGTTTCGTTCATGGCAAGCTCGTACATCTGCACTGGTCGCCTGAGCAGATTGCGCAGAGACTGCGTCTCATGAAGCCTGATGATCCATCCGCCTATGTGAGCCATAAGACCATCTATGCCGCGATTTACGCGCAGCCACGTGGCGGGCTGAAGGCGGCGATGATCGAGGCGTTGCGTCAAGCGAAGCCTAAGCGTGGGCTCAAGCGCAGGACAGCGGCGGGCAGTGCTATGGTCCCGG
This sequence comes from Octadecabacter arcticus 238, assembly GCF_000155735.2. Taxonomy (GTDB): domain Bacteria; phylum Pseudomonadota; class Alphaproteobacteria; order Rhodobacterales; family Rhodobacteraceae; genus Octadecabacter; species Octadecabacter arcticus. The sequence continues at coordinate 3,698,257 of NC_020908.1, read as the reverse complement.
AATCATTGCGCATTATCAATCGCCCTGAAGAGATCGAAGCACGACTGGTACCAGGCCATTGGGAGGGCGACCTCATCAAGGGCGCATTCAATCGCTCGTCAGTGGGGACCTTGGTCGAGCGCAAGACACGCTTTGTCATTCTTTGCAAAATGGATGGCAATGGGGCCGAGGCCGCGCTTGACAGCTTCACCCGCCAGATGAGACGACTACCCGCTGATTTGCGCAAGAGCATGACCTATGACCGTGGCTCCGAAATGGCCTGCCATCGTGAATTGGCGCGACGATTGAAAATTGATATCTGGTTCTGCGATCCGCATGCTCCCTGGCAGCGCGGCAGCAACGAGAACACCAACGGACTGCTGCGTCAGTTCATGCCCAAAGGAACTGACCTGAACGGTGCAAGCCAAACATGGCTCAACGACGTTGCAAACCTGATGAACAACCGTCCAAGAAAAACCCTCGGATGGAGAACACCCGCTGAAGCCATGGCCGACGAAATCGTGGCCTTTAAATCAACCGTTGCACTTGATGTTTGAATCCAAGAAGTCACCAACGGTGGGGATATCGCCACAGGGAAATATTGCAGATGAGGCATGCGGCTGTTTCGTGGTCGATTGCTGCCCTTGTCTTTGGGGCCTTGGCTGGACCGTCTTGGGCGCAGGACGGGTTTGCCCTGTCCAGCCCCGCGTTTACCGACTGTGCCACGCTGCCCGCCGATCTGAAATGCACCCGTGACGGCGGCGATGGTTTGACGCCGCCGCTTGCATGGACTGGGGTTCCCTAAGGGACCGAAAGTTTGGCCATTATCATGCACCATTATCCGCGCGGCACTGTTGCTGGCGTGGATGCGTACAGCCAATATTGGCTTTTGTAGAATATTTCCGCAGACTCCACCGACATTCCCGTGGCAATCCCGCGTCATTTGGGGGTTGAGGGCGCGGACAAGGACGGCCGACGCACGGGATATACGCCACCCTGTTCGCCCCCCGGCGCGCGGCATGAATACACAATCACGCTTTATTCTTTGAATAGCCCGCTCATTGATCTGCCGTCTTCGAACGACCGGCAGGTGGATTGGCTGGCAATAACGGTGGCGATGGACGGAATGATCATGGCATCATCCGCCATCTCATTCCTGAACTGAAATTCTGTGAATGACCGGTTGGGGTAGAATTGCGCAATACGCCAGATCGCGGTCAAAATGTTGAAAGTATTTCCTGCTATACTCCCGCGCCTGAATTGACCTGAGGTTTTCCCCTCAAATCACTTTGTATTCCTTGAGCGATATGACGCGGAAGTTGTCGGTGACGGTGTCGCGGAACTCTGGCCATTTTTCTGGCAGGGTCTTGCGGAAGAAGTCGAAAATGGCCTCTGTGAATTGGTTGAACGTTGCATAGTGCCGATTGTGGGTGACCCATTTGTGCATAACACCCCAAAGACGCTCGATCGGGTTGAGGTGCGGGGCATATGCTGGCAAGAAATGCAACTTCACCCGACGTTCTGGGCTGTCCAGCCATGGCTGTAGTATCTTGGCATGATGATAGCGGGCATTGTCGACAAAGACGTGGATGGCCGTCTTGGTTTGGTTGTTGCGTTCCAACTTTTCCAGCATCTGTCGGGTTGTCTGGGCATTGATCTTCTCGCCTTCCACAAAGGTGAACTGGAAAGTCTCAAGTTCAAGCGCGCCCTGAATGTTGAGCCGCTTGCGCCCTGATGTCGCCTTCAGGGCCGTCTTTTGTCCCTTGGGGAACCAACCATGGGCGGGGCGGCTCTGGTGTTCGGGGTGGACAGCGTCCGAAAAGACAACCATCTCATCTGCGGCCAACCCGTTCATCAGGGCCTCATATTTGGCAATAAACGCAGCCTGCTTGGCTTCATCGGCCTGTGCAGGCAGCAATTGTGGTTTCTTATACGCGAACCCCAGGCGGCGCATCAGCTTGGCGGCTCCCGACGTGCTGTAGTTTTGGTCGCACTCGGCTAGAACATAGGCACAGACCTCATCGGCATTGCGGGCAGGCTGCGCGGTGAAATGGGCTCTCACCGCCTGCTCTTGCACGACGGACAAATGACCCTGACGCTGGCTGTAGTCCTTCAGACCGAAAAACGATAGTCCCGCACCGGCAAAGGCTAATCGCCACTCCGTCAAAACTGTCGGGCCAATATCCAAAATCCGGCAAACCGTTCCGGCGTCTTCTCCTGCGTCCAAAAGAAGAAACGCGCGCGCCCGTTTCCAAACAAGGGCGTCAACTTTGCGGCGGCGGCAAAGCGCTTCAAGTGCTATGCGCTGCTCGTCGGATAAGGAGACTGTTTTGTATTGCTTGCTCATAAACTCAAAATACAGACTGAACCGCCTTTGGCCATGCGACGAAGTGAATCGCAGGCCCAAAATCGTTAGGTCAATTCAGGCGCAGGAGTATACACTATTTTTTTAACAAAGAAGGGTGTCGCGACACCTGTTAGGATCGCTTATTTTGTAATTTCCCATTCTGGAGGACCAACAATGACAAGGCTCACCGCAAAAGACTTTGATCCTAAGCTTTTGGAACTGTACGATTTTTATGATCATGGCAAAATCACCAAGCGTGAATTTGTGGACGGTGCTGCGAAGTTTGCAGTTGCGGGTATGACGGCAACAACAATTCTAGGCCTGAGGTCGCCCAACTATGCCTTGGTCGAACAAGTCCTTAGATTCAAACATCAAGTGCAACGGTTGATTTGAAAGCCGCTATTTCGTCGGCCATGGCTTCAGCGGGTGTTCTCCATCCGAGGGTTTTTCTCGGACGGTTGTTCATCAGGTTTGCAACGTCGTTCAGCCATGTTTGGCTTGCACCGTTCAGGTCAGTTCCTTTGGGCATGTACTGACGCAGCAGTCCGTTGGTGTTCTCGTTGCTGCCACGCTGCCACGGCGCATGCGGATCGCAGAACCAGATATCGATCTTCAACCGTCTGGCCAGTTCGGGGTGGCAGGCCATCCACTGCCTGGCAGTGGTTTGCTCGCAAACCATGAGAGGGTCGGAGCCACGGTCATAGGTCATGCTCTTGCGCAAAGCAGCGGGTAGTAGTCCCATCTGGCGGGTGAAGCTGTCGAGCGCGGCCTCGGCCCCATTGCCGTCCATTTTGCAAAGAATGACAAAGCGTGTCTTGCGCTCGACCAAGGTGCCCACTGACGAGCGATTGAACGCGCCCTTGATCAGATCACCCTCCCAGTGGCCTGGCACCAATCGCGCCTCGATCTCGTCAGGGCGATTGATAATGCGCAATTATTCCGGGACCATAGCACTGCCCCCTCCGTGCCAATAAGCGTGAGACAATTGACTGGCTAAAGTTTACACTTGAGGGCGTAGGAGAACGAACCCATGGTTATGCCTTCACAATCACCACTTTCGCCAGATGCTGGATCTGGAGCCGTTTTGGCCCCGACGTCGCCTCCCCGCGTTGTTAATGCGCCGTTGGCTCCCACAGCGGAACTGACGAGCATCCCGAAGCGACGCAACTTCACAGCCAAATACAAACTGCGCATTCTGGATGAGACGGACCAAGTGGCAGACACTGGCGGGGTTTCCGCCATTCTACGGCGGGAGGGGCTTTATTCCTCTGCACTGACCGATTGGCGCCGTGCGCGGGCGGCCGGCACATTGGGTGCATTGCAGCCAATGCGCCGTGGCCCACAAAAGGCACCTGCCAATCCATTGCAAGCTGAGCTGGCTAAGGCCAACCGTGAGGTGACAGCCTTGCGGCGCCGTCTGGATCAGGCGGAAGCCATCATTGCCATCCAAAAAAAAGTGGCGGGACTTCTGGACGAGATGGAGCAGACGCAAGAGCGCAGCGGCAAATCATGATGGCCGTCGCGATTGCATTGCCCACCGGCAGCGGCTTGACCTCGGCTGTCTGCGCCGCGCTATCATTATCGCGCGCGAGCGTTCTTCGACAGCGTGCGGCGCTGACGGCACCACCACGCACACGCCCACCGCGCGCAGCGTCTTCGCGGGCTCTGCCGGAAAGGGAAAGAGACCAGGTATTGCACCACCTGCGCGAACCCCGCTTTGCGGATCAGACGCCCACAGAGGTCTTTGCCACCTTGCTGGATGAAGGCACCTATCTGTGTTCAATCCGCACGATGTATCGGATATTGGCCGCGCAGGGCGAAGTTGGCGAACGCCGCCGACAGCGCACACATCCCGTCTATCAAAAGCCTGAACTTCTAGCTGAAGCCCCCAATCAGGTCTGGTCTTGGGACATCACCAAGCTGAGGGGCCCGGTGAAATGGTCCTACTTCTATCTCTATGTCATCCTCGACATCTTCAGCCGCCGCGTTGTTGGCTGGCGCGTCGAGCACGCGGAGAGCGCCAGCCAGTTCAAAGAGCTGTTCATCGACGCGATGGAAAAACACGAGGTTCCACGCGATCAGCTGACATTGCATGCAGATCGCGGTGGGCCCATGAAGGCAAAGACGACAGCCCTGATGCTGGTTGATCTTGGTGTGCTCAAGTCCCACAGTCGGCCCCACACCTCAAACGACAACCCGTTCTCCGAAGCCCACTTCAAAACACTGAAATATCAGCCAGAGTTCCCCAAGAACTTTGAAACCATCGAGCAGGCTCGCGCATTCTGCCGCAGGTTCTTTGCATGGTATAACCAAGACCATCATAACGCCGGGATTGGTCTGATGACGCCCGACCAAATCCATTTTGGGCAGGCCCAAGAAATCTACACCGCGCGACAAGCAACACTAGACGCGGCATTCCTCGCCACGCCCGAACGCTTCGTACACAAACCACCAAAACCGCCTCAAATCCCGACCGCCGTCTGGATCAACCCACCAAAACCAACCGAAGAAACCCAAGCCTAAAGTCCAAAAGCCACTGTCTCAAAGTCGTTGACACGTTCCGGGACGCAGGTGTGATGGTTCCAAAAGAATGGATCGAATACGAACAAAAGTAGAGCCGTGGCACTGCAGTGTCTTTTACGGTCGGTTCAATCGGTCCCGTCGGGCAAATCACTCTGACACGCTAAGCCTGGAACGCTTGGAGCACCAACAAGAGCTTGCGGACGTCGGGCGGGAGTTAAGGTTGGGGCGAGGGCGCGTGCCAATTCACGCAGAAACGTGTGTTGATACTCGGTCCTCACCGCCCCTAGATTGTTGGTTGCTTTGCCCCACAGTGTTGGCGTCCAGTTTACCTGCGACGCGAGATGGTTCTTCGGCCTGCTAGGACTGCCAAGGTGGCATACGGGCGATTGGATATGACGCGCTGATCGCGCGCCATTAATCGTTAGGGCCACCTTAAGCGGGTTGTCCAATCAGCCGCTCAGACGGGCACTTTCGGGGTCGTCTGATTGTTCTGAAGGGACCAGTGCGCGTACCAGTTTGCGCATGTCCAGCTCACCAACTGGCGTGCCGTTCTTCATCACCCGGTAACACAGGGCGGTGTCACCTTCGGATTTTGCAATCACGGACTCCAGCGTATCGTTATGATCGATCTCGCCCGCCTGTTCGCCCGACGCGTTTGGTGTCTTAACCATAACGGAACGGACCCTAAGCACACGTGCGCGGTTGATATCGCTCACGAAATCTTCGATGTAGGGGTCCGCCGGATTGAGTAATATGTGCTGCGGTTCGCCTTGTTGGACAACAAAACCGTCTTTGAGGATGACCAGATGATCCGCCAGTTTCAGCGCCTCGTCCAGATCGTGGGTAATAAACACCACGGTCTTTTGCAATTCTGCCTGCAATTCGTTCAACAGGTTTTGCATGTCGGTGCGGATCAACGGGTCAAGAGCAGAGAACGCCTCGTCCATCAGCATGATGTCGGAATTGCTGGTCAGCGCGCGGGCAATGCCGACCCGCTGCTGCATTCCGCCAGATAGCTGGTGTGGATATTGTTCGCTTTGCCCCTGCAGCCCGACACGGTCAAGCCATTTGCGGGCCTCATCGGCATATTTGCGCTCTTTCTGGCCGTCGATGAAAGGTGCGAGACCGGCGTTTTGCAATACGGTCCGGTGCGGCAGCAGTGCGAATTTCTGGAACACCATCGACATTTCGTGTTGCCGCAAATCGCGCAACTGCTTTTCATTGTATTGCAGGATATTTTCGCCTGCGACCAAAACCTCGCCCGCTGTCGGTTCAATCAGGCGATTAAGGTGGCGGATCAGCGTCGATTTGCCCGACCCCGACAGCCCCATGATCACCGTCGTTTTTCCGGCGCGGACATCGACATTGATGTCGTTCAGGCCCAGCACCTGATTGTGCTTTTCCAGCAGCTCAGTCTTGCTCATGCCGTCTTTCACAAGTTGCAGGGCCGTATCTGGATCGTTTCCGAAAATCTTATAGAGATTGCGGATCGAAATTTTTATGTCTGTATCGTTCATATCCGTCACCTTCTATTTCGATTGGCTTACATTGATGCGGGCGAGGGCAGCTTTGGTCACGCGGTCGAGAATGACTGCGAGAAGAACGATCCCCAGACCGGACAGCAAACCGACGCCAAGCTCTAATGAGCGGATGCCGCGCAGCACCAACACACCCAAACCGGGGGCCGACACCAGCGATGCAATCACGACCATCGCAAGGCTCATCATGATGGTTTGGTTCACGCCTGCCATGATGTTGGGCAGCGCGAGCGGGATTTGCACGTTCAGCAGTTTTTGCCGTTTGGTCATGCCAAAGGCGTCTGCGGCTTCGGTCACGTCAGGATCCACAAGTCTGATACCCAGATCGGTCAGGCGCACCACCGGCACAATCGCATAAAGGATGATCGCGATACCGTAGAGTTTCGGTTCCGTCACTGAGAACAGGAAGATCAAGGGGATCAGATAAACGAAGGGCGGGAGGGTCTGAAGCATATCCAGAATGGGTATCATGATGCGCTGCACGCGGTCACTACGTGCCATGGCAATCCCGATGGGGATGCCCAATACAACACAAGTCAGCGCGCACACAAAGATGATTGCGAGCGTCTGCATGGTGTAGGAATAATAGTCAACGAAGCCAAGGAACCCGAAACAGACCGCGACCAGTGCGACCAGTTGCAACTGGCGGCTTACCACCCAAGCAACCAGCATCAGCAGCGGGATCATGATGAACCAAGGCACGGCCTGCATTACCCACAATGCTTCGTTCAGCGCCCAGCTAAGCGGTTGGGTCAGCGGGTCGACGACCACTTTCAGGCCGTCTTTGATTGCCAAAAAACCTTCCTCCAAACCGCTCGTCAGTTCGCGCGATTGTGGAAATGACGGGCAGGCCTCATGGAGCGCGTCCATGGATGGAAACGGTGTTTCCCAGCTCGTCACGACAATGTCGTCGCCTGAAGTTTCCGCCAGAAGCTGCGCCATAGACGTCATGTCACCGCTGTTTTCACCGCTGGTGCCGCACCAATTGCGCAGTCCCAGCCCGTCGAAAATGAAATCGTAAGTCGCCATGTGTCCCTCATCCGGGCATAATAGTGCGGCCCTTTTTTTATTTCTCTAATTCAATGACAGGGCCGGATCATTTGACCTGGGCCCCGTTTGTTGGTCTGCCTTGGTAGATGGCACGCCCTTGGCGGGCGTTTGCAGCAATCAAGGGGCGGCGCCAAAAGCACCGCCCTGATCGAGTTTATTGCAGCAGCGTGGCCAGCTTTTCGCGCGCGGCATCGTTGATCCAGCCGCTCCATTCGTCAGGATTGTTGCTCAGGAAATACACAGCCGCTTCCTCGTTGGAAGCGTTGTTGTCTTCTTTCCATGCCAGAAGCTGGCTCATCGTGTCCGTCTTGAAGGTCACATTGCCCATCAGTTCTGCGACGTCGGGACGGGTTTCCATGAAGTCCTTGGTCACGATCGTCAGCACGGGTGCTGCCGGAAATGCCGATACGCCCGGATCTGGCGCGTCGGCGTTCTGGTTGGCCGCATGAACGGCTTCGTCGTATTCGCCAAGATCAATGCTTGTCATGTCAAACATGCCAAGCGGCGTCGTTGGACCCCAATAGTAGCCGAACCAAGGTTCTTCGCTTTGGTAGGCCGCTGCCATTGACGTTGCCAGTGTTTCGCCGGACCCGTGATTAAAGACCTCGATCCCGCTGTCCTCAAGGTCGAGCGCGCGGATCAGGTTGTCGTTGACGATGCGGCAGCCCCAACCGTCTGGGCAGTTGTTGAACATGCCACCGACCAGTTCAGGATTGGCCATAATGCCGTCGATTGTCGCAAGTTCTGGATGCGCCTCGATCAGATAGGTCGGTAGCCACCAGCCCTCGACACCGCCGGGGTCAAGCACGCTGCCCAACTCTTCGATCATGCCGTCTTCGCGCAGCTTTGTGTAAGCCTCGCCCGCAGAATTAACCCATAGTTCGGTCACGATGTCGGGCTCGTTGTTTTCAGACAGGGATGTCATCGCCGGTGTGGTATCGGACGGCACCACCGTTACGTCGCAGCCATACCCCTGTTCCATCAAGAATTTTGAGACGGCCGTTACAATGGCGGCTGAATCCCAGTTCATCTGGGTGATTGTGACTTCGCCACATTGATCCTGCGCCAAGGCGGCCGTTGGGGCTGCGAGTGCTGCGAATGCGGCACCAATAATAATTCTCTTCATATCGCGTCTCTCCTTAGTTTATCGTATTTTATCGGGCACATGCCATCGAAGGCTGCACCCGCAAAAGCCCGACAACGCCGCAATCGCGGCATTGCTTTTTTGAGTTTTGATAGGCCCAGAAAGGGCCGTATCTGAGGGATCGTGGTTTTGCCTAACCGAGGGTCAGAAACTGATCGTCATACAACCGTCAGACAGGCGCATTTTGCCAGATGGTTGACCTTCAGGGATGTGCTCCCTTGAATGAAGGCCCAGAAACGCCCCCAAACCATGGCAGCCCGCAACGGTCAAGTCAGCGGCGCAATTCTCTGCACATGCGACAAGCTCCCCTGCGGGCACTATCAGAAGAATACTTGTTGAGGCGGGCAGGGCGAGGAATTAGCGTCGCTGAACCCACTTGTTCAGCGTAGAGACGCCAACCCCTAAATCCGATGAAAGCTGCGGGCGCGTTAAGCCGTTGGTCGTCGCCATTCGCACAGCATCACGCCGAAACTAGTCTGTGTATCGCTTTGCCATTCCATATCTCCTTCAAAGGCTTATCCCCTTTGCTCCGGCGGCACCTGATGTAGTGCGAAGCGGCTTGCCAATCTAGAATGTTCTGGTATTGTTCTTCCCATGCCAGCCAGATGGAAAAACGACAAACCCATGTCCCGCCCCGCGTTCGACGCCAGGTTTTCTGATGAGGAAGCGTGTTCGCATTATCTGGTGGAACATCGTTGGCCTGAGGGCTTCGTCTGTCCTTCCTGTGGCACCTGCAAGGGCTGGCCGTTAAAGCGAAATCGCGCGACTTGGGAATGTGCCGGTTGCGCACGGCAGACATCCGTGACGGCTGGCACGGTAATGCACAGCAGCCATTTGCCGTTGCGAATTTGGTTTCTTGCCGCGCACATCATCACCAGCCATTCCAACGGCATGTCAGCGCTGCAACTTCAGGCGCAACTTGGCCTTGGCAGCTACAAGACGGGTCGCCATCGTCGCTCGGACCGATGGCGCTTCTCGGCGACCTCCTCTTGCAAAAGCTGCGGCGGTCGATGGTCAACCCTGACCGCAACCCCCTGAAAGACCTTGTCGAAATCGATGAAACAGAGATGCCGTTCCGGTCCCGGCATGATCCCGAGGACCGGCCAAAGGGTGGGCGCAGCCCGGTTGGAAAGATGTTTGTCGTCTGTGCCGTCGAGTTATCAAGTGACGGACATCCGCGCCGTATCAGGATGAAACACATTCCCGACGGCGCGTCAAAGACGCTGCACGGGTTCATTGGTCAGGCTGTAGAGCCTGGCGCTCACATCATCACGGATGGCTGGCTCGGTTACGAAAATCCTCCTGCAAACACGCATGAGGCAAAGGTCGTCAGCGGCAAGAAGGCACACGACATACTCCACTGGGTCCACCGCGTGTTCTCCAACCTAAAAACGTGGGCAAAAGGCGTCTTCCACGGCCTCAGAAAGTGCCATCTACAACGCTATCTCGACGAATTCGTGTTCCGCTGGAACCGACGGCGACACATGCGAAGCGCCTTCGACACGCTGCTGGGGATCGGTGTTGGTCTCGGGCCAGCGACATATCGTGATTTTGTTGAACAGCGCGCCTGAAGGGCCTCGTTCACGGCAAAAGCCACGCCCTATAAACCCACCAGACGTTACAAACTGATCCGATCCGCCTCTAAAGCCACAAGGGCAAGATTCTGCGCCGCGTCAACATGTGGGGCAACCGGACTAAAAGGGATAAGCCTTTCTCCTTCATATACTCCTGCGCCTGAATTGACCTGACGATTTTGGGCCTGCGATTCACTTCGTCGCATGGCCAAAGGCGGTTCAGTCTGTATTTTGAGTTTATGAGCAAGCAATACAAAACAGTCTCCTTATCCGACGAGCAGCGCATAGCACTTGAAGCGCTTTGCCGCCGCCGCAAAGTTGACGCCCTTGTTTGGAAACGGGCGCGCGCGTTTCTTCTTTTGGACGCAGGAGAAGACGCCGGAACGGTTTGCCGGATTTTGGATATTGGCCCGACAGTTTTGACGGAGTGGCGATTAGCCTTTGCCGGTGCGGGACTATCGTTTTTCGGTCTGAAGGACTACAGCCAGCGTCAGGGTCATTTGTCCGTCGTGCAAGAGCAGGCGGTGAGAGCCCATTTCACCGCGCAGCCTGCCCGCAATGCCGATGAGGTCTGTGCCTATGTTCTAGCCGAGTGCGACCAAAACTACAGCACGTCGGGAGCCGCCAAGCTGATGCGCCGCCTGGGGTTCGCGTATAAGAAACCACAATTGCTGCCTGCACAGGCCGATGAAGCCAAGCAGGCTGCGTTTATTGCCAAATATGAGGCCCTGATGAACGGGTTGGCCGCAGATGAGATGGTTGTCTTTTCGGACGCTGTCCACCCCGAACACCAGAGCCGCCCCGCCCATGGTTGGTTCCCCAAGGGACAAAAGACGGCCCTGAAGGCGACATCAGGGCGCAAGCGGCTCAACATTCAGGGCGCGCTTGACCTTGAGACTTTCCAGTTCACCTTTGTGGAAGGCGAGAAGATCAATGCCCAGACAACCCGACAGATGCTGGAAAAGTTGGAACGCAACAACCAAACCAAGACGGCCATCCACGTCTTTGTCGACAATGCCCGCTATCATCATGCCAAGATACTACAGCCATGGCTGGACAGCCCAGAACGTCGGGTGAAGTTGCATTTCTTGCCAGCATATGCCCCGCACCTCAACCCGATCGAGCGTCTTTGGGGTGTTATGCACAAATGGGTCACCCACAATCGGCACTATGCAACGTTCAACCAATTCACAGAGGCCATTTTCGACTTCTTCCGCAAGACCCTGCCAGAAAAACGGCCAGAGTTCCGCGACACCGTCACCGACAACTTCCGCGTCATATCGCTCAAGGAATACAAAGTGATTTGAGGGGAAAACCTCAGGTCAATCCAGGCGCGGGAGTATAGCAAACATTTCTCGAAAGAGACCGGAACTTAAACGGGGCAAGACCAGCCGAGCGCTTGAGCAATTTGAGGGCTCCGCGCATGACGCGCTTGCTCAAACTGACGACGAAGAATATGAAATCCAAACCCGCAAACTCTCGTTATGAATGAGGGAGCCTCGGGGAGCAGGTCAGCCCATCTCTGCGAAAACGACCTCAACGTGGACGAATGTGCTGGTGATCTCTCGGACAGGGTTGTCTTCGCGGATGTGATTGATCGCTTGATTGATTTGCTTAACGATCAAAATATGTGCGCTGCATTGTTTTGTATCGGATTCTTTGAGCAAGCGAACGTTGAAGCAGTGAGCTGAAATTCATTTCTTGATCATTTGGTCGAAAATGGCGTTAATTGGCTCGCAACCAAGGGGATTCACAATGTTTGACAGAGTAATTTTCAATCGCCGCCACTTTATGGCGTCTACGGCAGCAACATCGCTGATGCTAGGAGCTGGCCGCGCCGCAGCGGCGGAGCCTATAAAAACGGCGGGCATCTATACGGTGCCTGTCGAACAGCAGTGGGTCAGCCGGATTCATAAAGCCGCAATGACGGCACAAGAACGTGGTGAAATCGAATATTCGTTCTCCGAGAATGTCAGCAATACAGACTACGCCCGCGTGATGCGTGAATACGCCGAGGCTGGTAACACATTGATAATCGGCGAAGTCTTTGGCGCCGAACAAGAGGCGCGCGAGGTCGCAGCTGATTACCCCAACGTCGCATTTTTGATGGGCTCCAGTTTCAAAGAAGATGCCGGGCTGCCGAACTTTTCAGTGTTCGACAACTATATCCAAGATGCGGCATACCTGTCCGGCATCATAGCAGGATCCATGACCGCAACGAATAATATCGGTATGGTTGGCGGCTTTCCAATCCCCGAAGTCAATCGTCTGATGAATGCGTTCATGGCAGGCGCACTTGAAATGAACCCTGACATTGAGTTCCAAGTCAGCTTTATCGGCAGCTGGTTTGATCCGCCCAAGGCCAAAGAGACTGCGTTTGCGATGATCGAAAATGGTGCTGATGTCCTTTATGCAGAACGCTTTGGCGTTTCTGATGCCGCGCAAGAAAAGGGCGTTCTGGCCATTGGTAATGTGATCGACACGCAATCCGATTATCCCGAAACGGTTGTTGCGTCTGCAATCTGGAATTTTGAACCAACTCTGGATATGGCGATCGCCTCTGTGCAGGCAGGCGACTTTACGGCAGCGGATTACGGAGTCTATTCCTTCATGAACCAAGGTGGGAACGAATTGGCGCCGCTGGGTACTTTTGAAGGTAAGGTTCCTGCCAATGCCATGGAATTGGTCGCGACCCGTCAGGCTGAAATCATGTCAGGAGCATTTACGGTAACGGTCAACGACGACGAACCGACGTCTTCCTAACCGATTATGGCAGATGCCCCTGTTGAGGCCCTAAGCCTGAACGCCATAACCAAACGCTTTGGAGAGTTGACCGCAAACGATGCGGTCAGCTTTTCCGTGGACAAAGGCGAAGTTGTTGCGCTTTTGGGTGAAAACGGTGCGGGCAAAACGACGCTCATGAACATTCTCTTCGGCCAATACACGGCTGACAGCGGGACCGTGGCGGTATTCGGGAAAACCCTGCCGCCCGGGAATTCACGCGCGGCGTTGGATGCAGGCGTCGGCATGGTGCATCAACACTTTGCGTTAGCCGACAATCTAACCGTCCAAGAGAACATTACCCTCGGGGTGCGCAGCTTATTCAGCCTACGATCGGGGCGCGCCGCCGCGCGTGCCAAGATCATTGATTTATCCACGAAATTCCACCTTGTCGTGTCGCCCGATGCCCGTGTTGGCAGCTTGACGGTGGGGGAGCGACAACGTGTGGAAATCCTCAAGGCGCTATACCGAGACGTGCGTATCTTGATCTTGGACGAACCGACTGCCGTGCTTACCCCACAAGAAACCGATGATTTGTTTGCCACACTTAGACTGGCTATCGAGAGCGGCCTTTCGATCATCTTTATTTCGCACAAATTGCACGAGGTCATGGCGATTGCCGACCGCGTCGTCGTGCTGCGGCATGGTAAGATGATCGGGGGAGCACGGACGCAAGATACTGACAAGCACGCCCTCGCCGCAATGATGATGGGGACAGAAGCGACCGCGCCGCAAGTTGCACCCGCCAATCCCGGTCCGCCACTTCTTGAGTTGCAGGACGTTACCACCCCGAATATCGCCAGTGCCCCTGGTCTGAAATCAGTGTCACTGGCGCTGCGCGCGGGTCAGATTATTGGTCTTGCGGGAGTGTCCGGCAACGGTCAAGCGGCCATGGCGGATGTTGTGGGTGGATTGCGCAGCCCGTCCAGTGGATATGTTGCGCTGAACGGCACCCGTATCCAAAAATGGAGCCCGCGGAGAGCCGTTCAAAGTGGGGTCGCGCGGATACCCGAAGACCGGCACAAAACGGGCACGATCGCGGATTTCGATCTCACTGAAAACGCTATCCTAGAACGCTACAAGACTGCGGCGTTTAGCACGAGTGGGTGGCTCGACTGGCGAAAATCGCGCTTATTTGCGCAAAGTATTATCGACAAATACGATGTGCGTTGTCCAGGTACAGATACGCCGATCCGGCTGCTTTCAGGCGGCAACATGCAAAAGCTGATCTTGGGTCGCGTACTTGAAGCCGACCCGCAGATCATTCTAGCCAACCAACCCGTGCGCGGCCTTGATATTGGTGCCGTCAATTATGTGCATGGCCAGCTGCTTGCGGCGCGCGATCGGGGTGCGGCCGTGCTTTTGATTTCGGAAGATCTGGACGAGGTTATGGCCCTGTCAGATGTTATCCACGTGATTGTGGGTGGGCGTTTGTCGCCTGCATTTGGACGCGCTGAAATGACACCAGCGCAGCTTGGAATCTGGATGGCAGGTCAAGGATTTGACGACGTGGTGGCCCATGCGTCTTGAACCTATCAAAAACCCGTCACTGGCGCGAAGCGTGTTGCCGCCTACGATTGCACTGGGCGCGACTGTGGTAATTGCCTCGCTTCTGGCAATGGCCGCGGGGGCAAACCCGTTTTCAGTTTTTGGGTTGATCCTGCGCGGCGCGTTCGGGTCACAATTTGCGCTGCTTGAAACGCTGAACCGCGCCACCCCTTTGATTTTCACAGGCCTTGCAGCCGCAGTCGCGTTCCGTGCCAAATTCTGGAACATCGGCGCAGAGGCGCAGCTTTACGCAGGTGCGTTACTGACGGTCATGCTTGGCACCGGCGTTTTGCCTTGGCCCAGCTTCGCGCTTCTGCCAACACTCGTTGTGTTTTCAATCTTAGCGGGTGCGTTCGTCTTGTTAATACCTGCGCTGCTCAAAACTCGATTCGGCGTAGACGAGGTTGTGACGACTTTGCTGTTCAACTTCATATTCCTGCTGTTTATCTCGATGCTTCTTGAGGGGCCATTGAAAGACCCAATGGGCATGGGCTGGCCCAAATCGGCGCGTTTGATCGACGAGGCGCGATTGCCACGGCTGGTCGACGGCCTGCGTTTACATTGGGGTTTTGGGCTCGCAATTCTATCAGCCTTTGTCATCTGGATCATCCAGACCCGAAGCACGCTGGGGTATGAAATGCGCGCCGTCGGTTTGAACAAACAGGCCGCCGCGTTTGCAGGTATTCCAGTGAACCTCGTCTTAGTTAAGACCGCGCTTTTGTCTGGAGGTCTGGCAGCGCTTGCCGGATTTTCGGAGGTGGCGGGAGTAAAGGCCAGCCTGACCCTCGATCTGTCCCCCGGCTTTGGCTACACAGGCATCATTGTCGCAATGCTGGCCTTGCTGCATCCGCTTGGTGTGATTGTCGCGGCCTTGTTTGTCGCGGGAATATTTGTGGGCGCTGATAGCATGAGCCGCGCCGCTGGTGTACCAACCTATCTGGCCGACATCATGCTTGCGACCGCGCTGTTGTTGATGGTTCTCGCCATCATGCTGACGCGGTTTCGTGTGGTGAGGGATTAACGCTATGGAAATCATCGATATCCTGTTCACCGCCAGCTTTTGGGCGGCCGCGATCCGCATCGCTAGCCCGTTGATCTTTGCGACATTGGGGGAATTGATCTGCGAACGTGCGGGCGTCCTGAATCTGGGGATCGAAGGGATCATGGTTGCGGGAGCATTTGCGGGCTGGATGGCGGTTTATTCCGGCACGGGGCTATGGGTTGGGGTAGGTGTTGCTATGCTTGTGGGCATGCTGTTCGGGTTGCTTCACAGCATCCTGACGGTACCGTTTGGGCTGTCCCAGCACGTAGTCGGCCTAGGCGTGACGCTGTTGGCGACGTCATCGACATATTATGCCTACCGCCTCGCTTTGCCGGAGGTCACGAGCCCGCCAAAGATCGAAGCCTTCCAACCGTTCGAAATCCCGATCCTGTCGGACATTCCATTGATTGGGCCCGCGCTGTTTTCGCAAACGCCGTTTACGTATCTGGCCTTTGTATTGGTTGCGGTTGTGGCGGTTATTCTGTACCGCACGCCGCTCGGGCTTGCAGTGCGTGCCGCGGGCGAAAACCCCGCAGCGGTTGCGGCACAGGGCCTGTCGGTCAATGCAATCCGCATGGGGGCTGTCGTTGTCGGCAGCGGGTTCATGGCGATGGGCGGCGCATTTTTGACAATGTCCGCATTTGACAGCTTCTTTTTCGAAATGGTCAACGGTCGCGGCTGGATCTGCATTGCACTTGTCGTGTTCGGGTCGTGGAGGCCGGGAAAGGCCCTCTTGGGCGCAATACTGTTTGCAGCATTTGATGCACTTCAAATCCGAGTGCAACAAACGAGCTTGGGCTCACTGGTACCATACCAGATTTTCCTAATGATGCCCTATATACTATCCATCGTGGCCCTTGTTTTGATGTCACGCCGCGCCGAAGTGCCCGCCGCCCTGATGGTGCCATTCAACAAAGGAGAACGCTGATGTTTGATTTGATCGTCAAAGGCGGAACGCTGCCGGATGGGCAGGTTGTGGACATTGGCATAAAAGGTTCAAAAATAGCCGCCTTAGCCGATCTGAGCGATGCGCAGGCAGGACAGATCATAGACGCGACTGGCGATCTGGTCAGCCCGCCTTTTGTGGACCCCCATTTCCATATGGATGCAACTTTGTCCTACGGTCTGCCGCGCATCAACACGTCTGGTACGCTGCTTGAGGGGATCGGGCTTTGGGGTGAGCTCAAACAAATCATGACACAGGACGAGGTTGTTAACCGCGCGCTGAAATACTGCGATTGGGCAGCAAGTATGGGAGTGTTGGCGATCCGCAGCCATGTCGACACATGTGACGATCGATTGTTGGGTGTCGAGGCGCTGATCGAGGTCCGTGATCGCGTCAAAGACTACATTGATTTACAGCTCGTAGCGTTCCCGCAAGACGGATTCTATCGTGACCCGACAGCACGTGAAAATACGATCCGGGCTCTGGATATGGGCGTTGATGTTGTGGGCGGCATCCCCCACTTCGAGCGCACAATGGCGGATGGTGCGGCCTCAGTGCGCGAGCTTTGCGAAATTGCCGCCGCGCGTGGATTGTCGGTCGATATGCATTGCGACGAAAGCGACGACCCCCATTCACGCCACATCGAAACCCTTGCGTATGAAACACAGCGCCTTGGTTTGCAGGGCCGTGTAGCAGGGTCACATTTGACTTCGATGCATTCGATGGACAATTACTACGTGTCCAAACTGCTGCCACTTATCGCTGAGGCAGACATCAACGTCATCCCAAACCCGCTGATCAATATCGTCCTTCAAGGACGTCATGACACTTACCCCAAACGACGTGGGCTGACGCGTGTAAAGGAAATGCTGGCTATGGGCATTAACGTCGGTTGGGGGCAGGATTGTGTTCTTGACCCATGGTACTCACTCGGCACCGCCGATATGCTTGATGTGGCCTTTATGGGGCTGCATGTGGCACAGATGACCAGCCCTAAAGATATGCGAACTTGTTTTGATATGGTCACCGTGAACAACGCCACAACAATGGGGCTAACCGATTATGGGCTGCATGTCGGTTCAAAGGCGTCGTTGGTCATACTAGACGCAGGCGACCCAATTGAGGCCCTGCGCCTGCGCGCAACCCGACTATGCGTCATTGCGAATGGCCGCGTCATAAGCCAAACCCCGCGTGCGAACGCTGCGCTTAGCCTACCGGGCCGGCCTCAAACATCGCGTAGGCGACACACATTCGACAAAGGCTAAAGCGTTATGCTATGAATAAGTTCAGATAGATGTGAGACAAAATTTTGTTGCCAAGATTTAGGCGACCTCGGAGACTGAGAATTGAAAGAAACCAGCTCACGAGGCCAATATGCAAATCATCGGACTGCACAAGAACGTTTATAAACTTTATGCTTGGGCGCGGACACAAGAATGTTTGGACGTGTACCGTATCAAATACGAAGGTCAGGTTCGGCAATGGGACGACTTACGTACAGAGGGCGTTTCTCTATCAAAGTGCGCTGAATTCGTCGGCATCTCGCGCGCGACATATTACCGTCACAAGCGTATTTTGAAGGATTTGGCGCAGGCAATCATACCGCCTTCAAAGGCTCCCAAACGCTGCAACAAGTCACAGTGGGGCGAGGCAGAAAAGCAATTGGTGCTTGAGGCCCGCCGCGACAATGAAACCTACGGTAAGGAGAAAATAGGGGCCATCTTGCGTCGCGACAAAAAGCAAACCATGAGCGATAGCACCGTGGGGCGCATTTTGAGCTTTCTAAGGAAAAAAGGCCTGATCACACGATCAAGATCTGCGCCCCAAAAGCGCAAGCGTAATTTTTCCAAGGGGCATGCCAAGGGATGGAAATATAGGGATTACAAAGATATTGTGGTTGGCGAGCGTGTGCAGATCGATCATATGACTGCCACGAAGAACGGCGTCACGTGCAAACACTTTCAAGCCTGGGAGAGGTGTAGCAAGCATATCCACGCGCAAGTTTATTCGAATGCCACGGCACGCTCTGCCAAACGGTTTTTGCAAGAACTCGTGGAAATAGCTCCCTATAAGATCATCTCAATTCAAGTCGATGGCGGGTCTGAGTTTATGGCCGATTTTGAGACAGCGTGCGAACAGATGGAGATCCCGCTCATTGTGCTGCCGCCAGCAAGGCCAAAATACAACGGTGGTGTCGAGCGCGGTAACCGCACCTTCCGCGAAGAGTTCTATGCATGTCGTGATCTCATTGCCGACAGCATAGGAGCGATGCGGTTTGAACTTCGAAAAGCCGTCGATAAATACAACACATTCAGGCCTCATCATGCCTTGAAAGGCAAGACACCAATGGAGTAAATTCGAATCACTCAGGCCAAAGTCGTGTGAGTCTCAAAACACCTGAACCTATACAGCTTTTTTCGCATTTATACTTCTGCGCCTGAATTGACCTGACGATTTTGGGCCTGCGATTCACTTCGTCGCATGGCCAAAGGCGGTTCAGTCTGTATTTTGAGTTTATGAGCAAGCAATACAAAACAGTCTCCTTATCCGACGAGCAGCGCATAGCACTTGAAGCGCTTTGCCGCCGCCGCAAAGTTGACGCCCTTGTTTGGAAACGGGCGCGCGCGTTTCTTCTTTTGGACGCAGGAGAAGACGCCGGAACGGTTTGCCGGATTTTGGATATTGGCCCGACAGTTTTGACGGAGTGGCGATTTGCCTTTGCCGGTGCGGGACTATCGTTTTTCGGTCTGAAGGACTACAGCCAGCGTCAGGGTCATTTGTCCGTCGTGCAAGAGCAGGCGGTGAGAGCCCATTTCACCGCGCAGCCTGCCCGCAATGCCGATGAGGTCTGTGCCTATGTTCTAGCCGAGTGCGACCAAAACTACAGCACGTCGGGAGCCGCCAAGCTGATGCGCCGCCTGGGGTTCGCGTATAAGAAACCACAATTGCTGCCTGCACAGGCCGATGAAGCCAAGCAGGCTGCGTTTATTGCCAAATATGAGGCCCTGATGAACGGGTTGGCCGCAGATGAGATGGTTGTCTTTTCGGACGCTGTCCACCCCGAACACCAGAGCCGCCCCGCCCATGGTTGGTTCCCCAAGGGACAAAAGACGGCCCTGAAGGCGACATCAGGGCGCAAGCGGCTCAACATTCAGGGCGCGCTTGACCTTGAGACTTTCCAGTTCACCTTTGTGGAAGGCGAGAAGATCAATGCCCAGACAACCCGACAGATGCTGGAAAAGTTGGAACGCAACAACCAAACCAAGACGGCCATCCACGTCTTTGTCGACAATACCCGCTATCATCATGCCAAGATACTACAGCCATGGCTGGACAGCCCAGAACGTCGGGTGAAGTTGCATTTCTTGCCAGCATATGCCCCGCACCTCAACCCGATCGAGCGTCTTTGGGGTGTTATGCACAAATGGGTCACCCACAATCGGCACTATGCAACGTTCAACCAATTCACAGAGGCCATTTTCGACTTCTTCCGCAAGACCCTGCCAGAAAAATGGCCAGAGTTCCGCGACACCGTCACCGACAACTTCCGCGTCATATCGCTCAAGGAATACAAAGTGATTTGAGGGGAAAACCTCAGGTCAATTCAGGCGCGGGAGTATACTCTAAGTAATTTCGATTGGACCGATGAACGGCAGCAGCGTAGTGAAACTGTGTTTGCACAAAAGGGTACCACTAACGGCACCGTTTAAGCTCTCCTCCCGCTGGCCGTGCTGCAGTATTAACACGCAAAAGAACGTCAATTGGGATGGTGCAATTGAATCGCAGCTTTGTCCGGCGAACTCAACCGATCGACGCAACACACTCAACGAACTTCTCTGCTGGAAAGTGATATTACAAGGTCTTGCGCGGGCGTTCGTTGAGTTGCCTTGCCATTGCGCTGAGTTTTGCTTGGGAATGGACGGATAAGTCGGTGCCTCTTGGCAAATACTGCCTCAAAAGCCGGTTGGTATTTTCATTTGAGCTGCGTTGCCACGCATTGCCCGGCAGGCGATTGCGTAGCAATCTGCCGAGAGGGGTGATTGCGGGTCGCAAAAGTAGACATCAACATCAGTTGCCAGTGTGAAGCGGGGATGATCTGCGATCTCGTGGGAGTATCCGAAGTTCTGTGTATGAGGCTTCGCCGATGCTGATTTGATGGGTCATCTGTTGAACCGTTCTGGGTATAGGATAGCGAACTGATTGCGGGCAGCGGCCCATTCTCTGACGCATCTGCTAGCCTTCTCGAAACTGCGGATCGCGAGATAGATTAGCTTGGTTGCGGCATCGTCTGTTGGAAAGCTGCCGCGCGTTTTGGTGGGTTTTCGGATCACTCGGTTCAAGCTTTCAATCGCATTTGTGGTGTATACTCCTTCGCCTGAATTGACCTGACGATTTTGGGCCTGCGATTCACTTCGTCGCATGGCCAAAGGCGGTTCAGTCTGTATTTTGAGTTTATGAGCAAGCATTACAAAACAGTCTCCTTATCCGACGAGCAGCGCATAGCACTTGAAGCGCTTTGCCGCCGCCGCAAAGTTGACGCCCTTGTTTGGAAACGGGCGCGCGCGTTTCTTCTTTGGGACGCAGGAGAAGACGCCGGAACGGTTTGCCGGATTTTGGATATTGGCCCGACAGTTTTGACGGAGTGGCGATTTGCCTTTGCCGGTGCGGGACTATCGTTTTTCGGTCTGAAGGACTACAGCCAGCGTCAGGGTCATTTGTCCGTCGTGCAAGAGCAGGCGGTGAGAGCCCATTTCACCGCGCAGCCTGCCCGCAATGCCGATGAGGTCTGTGCCTATGTTCTAGCCGAGTGCGACCAAAACTACAGCACGTCGGGAGCCGCCAAGCTGATGCGCCGCCTGGGGTTCGCGTATAAGAAACCACAATTGCTGCCTGCACAGGCCGATGAAGCCAAGCAGGCTGCGTTTATTGCCAAATATGAGGCCCTGATGAACGGGTTGGCCGCAGATGAGATGGTTGTCTTTTCGGACGCTGTCCACCCCGAACACCAGAGCCGCCCCGCCCATGGTTGGTTCCCCAAGGGACAAAAGACGGCCCTGAAGGCGACATCAGGGCGCAAGCGGCTCAACATTCAGGGCGCGCTTGACCTTGAGACTTTCCAGTTCACCTTTGTGGAAGGCGAGAAGATCAATGCCCAGACAACCCGACAGATGCTGGAAAAGTTGGAACGCAACAACCAAACCAAGACGGCCATCCACGTCTTTGTCGACAATGCCCGCTATCATCATGCCAAGATACTACAGCCATGGCTGGACAGCCCAGAACGTCGGGTGAAGTTGCATTTCTTGCCAGCATATGCCCCGCACCTCAACCCGATCGAGCGTCTTTGGGGTGTTATGCACAAATGGGTCACCCACAATCGGCACTATGCAACGTTCAACCAATTCACAGAGGCCATTTTCGACTTCTTCCGCAAGACCCTGCCAGAAAAATAGCCAGAGTTCCGCGACACCGTCACCGACAACTTCCGCGTCATATCGCTCAAGGAATACAAAGTGATTTGAGGGGAAAACCTCAGGTCAATTCAGGCGCGGGAGTATAGATGATTTTCCGCACCGCTGGTGGGAAGGCAAAGAACGGGATGATCTCCTGCCATGCCCGTCGCTATGAGGGTGCGATTGAGAGGTGTTTCTGGCCCCATTCAGTCTCGAAATCATCCGTGGCCTGATAAACTCGCTTCAGGTCTTTAGCCACAGCCTTGCGATCCTTCCAGCCGCAGACGTTCAGCGAGTGGCGCACCAGATGCACGATGCAGGGTGAGGCGCGTCCTGGAATTGGCCCAGTGGACCAATTCAGCCCTGAACGGGCGGCGCCCCAGCTTGGACTGTGGTCTCCGGGAAGGCTGCGTTGATGGCGTCAGGAAAACCCTTGAGACCGTCCATTGCCCGGCAGTGGACAGGAAACATCGGTTCTAAGGCGCGGTTTTGCCAGTCAGACACCTCAGCCAGAACAGCGTCGGTGACACGGCTGATAAGGTCGGCAGACACATTCAGGCCGTAAACCTCTTCGAGATGCGCGCGAATGTCGCGGGTCGACAGGCCCGCCGCATAAAGCCACCCTCTCGGCAGATTGCCGTGCAATCGCCTGCCGGGCAGTGAATGATCTTGTTATCCATCCCATCGATCCGGGTCTGGCCTTTCTGGATCAGCTCCGGCTCAAAACTGCCATCCATTGCCCGGCAGTCGAGACGCAGTTTCGATGAGAGGGGCGATCGCGCGGGATTTCAATCTGGTCTTGTCACGCTTACGTTCCGGTCCCTGAACTCATTTATGCGGCCTTTCGCTCAAATGCCAAGGGGCTTTTGCCGCCTAGTGATGAGTGGCGGCGGCGCGGGTTATAGAACCCATTGATATATTGGAAGATCGCACACTCGGCCTGACGGCGTGTTTTCCAGCGGTTACGCCAAATAAGATCAGCCTTAATGGATTTGAAGAACGTTTCAACCATGGAATTGTCGTAACAATTGCCCTTACCACTGATCGAAGCCTTGAAGCCGTGCTTTGATAGGCGGCGTTGATACTCGTTGGAACAATATTGCGACCCGCGATCCGTATGGTGAATGCAGCCTTCGGGCGGCTGTCGCAAAGCGACGGCCATATCTAACGCCCGGATCGCCAGATCCCGTTTCATGCGGTTACTGACCACTGACCGGCAGTCGATACAAAGTATCGATGAGAGGGGGCCCATCCGATGACGCGACGGGAGTGCAAATCAAAGATGATAGCCAGATACAGCCACCCTTCACTGGTCCAGATATTGGACATGTCGCCAGCCCATTTCTGGTTGGGGCCATCCGCTGAGAAATCCTGATCCAGCAGATGAGGCGCGATGTTGAATGTGTGATTGCCCCCTCTCGGGACATTGCTGCGCAATACCCTGACGGGCGCCGGATGTTGCTGAACCCACTTGTTTAGCGTCGAAAGGCCAACGCCCAAATCTGATGATACCTGCGGTCGTCCCTCTCATCGATACTGCGTATCGACTGTCGGGCAAGGGTTAAGCCACTGCTGATCGCGATGCGCACCGCATCACGCCGAAACGCGTCTGTATATCTCGTTGCCATTCCATATCTCCTTCATAGCAAACATTGCTCGAAAGAGACCGAAACTAAACCGAGACAAGACCAGACCAGTTCCAGGTCTTGTATGTTGTTGGTGTGCAGCTGCTCATTCGCTCAAACTAACGGAACCGCGCGATTGGCCTCGCCTGCCTGAGCTTGGAGCTTTGTTTTAAGACACGTGTTTAATGACGTCATTAGCGACATGTCTTATGTGGGGTGTGCGATGCGGGGCCAATTTCTTGGGGTGGAGCGGCGACGCTTCTGGTATGACGACGACAAGCTCGAGATTGTCATGTCGGTTGGTGTCAGCGGGGCGAGCGTGACGCAGGTAGCGCAGCGTCATGAGATTAGGTGGCAACAAATTTATGCGTGGCGGCATGACCTGAAGCAGAAAGGGCTTTGGTCGCCTGACGCTGGGGCCCTTTTTTATCCATTGGATAGTCCCATGGCAGGCGGGAATCCGTTGCCGCAGTGCCGTGCCAGCGAAACGCCACCCCGGCCGCAGTTGAGTTGCGCTTGCTATATAGTCGTTGTCTGCATTTTGACAGCACAATGGACCCGGTCTCGCTGACGGCCCTGATCCGTGCGGTAGTCGCCGCATGATCGGTCCGGGCACTGGGGTCCGGGCACTGGGGTTTGGGTTTATCTGGCCGCTCGCCATGGTCGCTCGGACCAATGGCGCGAAATGGTTCACCGTGACTGATATGCGCAAGGGGATTGCTGGCTTAGCGGCATTGACCCAAGATGCTTCTGCGTCAGAAGCCTGCCAGTGGTGCGGTGTTTGCGTTACGGGGACGACGCGGTGATTCATTGCCCAGCAACACATGTTTACATGTGTGAGAGGGGGATCAAGCTGCTTTATTGGGATGGCCAGGGTTTTTGCCTTTACTACAAGGTGCTTGAACGGGGCCGCTTTGCTTGGCCGACAGCATCAGAAGGCGCGGCGCGACTGACCTGTGCGCAACTGGCGATGTTGTGGCAGGGTATGGATTGGCGCAGGCCAGATTGGGGCGCACCACCGGCTCGAGTTGGGTGAATTATACGCCTGATTAGTGCTATTTATATGGCGTTTATACCTGCTTTTTAGCAATCAGGCGTATGGCCGTTGATGTCCAAAATCTCCCCAACGACCCCGCCGTTTTGAAGGCGATGATTACTGCGTTGCAGGCCGAGAATGTCAAGATATCGGCCAGTTTGCGGGTCCATGACCAACTTGTTCAGGCGCTGCGTCTGCGGATCGCCAAACTCCAGAAACTGGCCTTTGGCAAATCATCGGAAAAGATTGAGCGTGAGATCGAGCAGCTGGAGCTGGCACTGGAAGACTTGCTTGTTGCTGTCGCCGAAGGGGACGATGACCTCATAGATGAAGGTCAGGACGAGCCAAAACTCGATGAGGTGTCTGCCCCCACACTGCGCCGGGGAATGTCCCGAAGAATGTTGAAATTTTAATTTAGGGTGGCGTTGCTTCCCCTGAGCCGTAGGCTCTGGGTGTTTAATCGCAAAAGGAAGCAACACCATGAAGAAGACTATCACAGCAAGCGCTGGACTTGCCAGCGCGTCGAATGTTCATCAACTCGTGGAAACAGCCTGGGACAAAGTTGGCGAGAGCTTCGAGCAGTTCTGCCTGACGGCGGGCGTCGCCAGTCTGGTTCAGATGTTTGGTGAGGACGCAGATACGCTGGCGGGTGGCCGATACGAGCATTGCACTGACAAGCCTGGCCACAGATGGGGCACCGCGAAAGGTCAGGTTGGGTTCCATGGTGGGAAGATTGAGCTGGAGCGCGCCCGTGTGCGCGATAAAGTGACCGGTAAAGAGATTGTCCTGCCGAGCTGGGAAGAGGCCTCCTCGGGTGGCTTCCTTGAACAATGGGCAATGAGCCTAATGTTGATGAATGTTTCCACCCGTAAGTATGACCGAGCTGTACGGCTGCCCGAAGCGAAGGTGCCTAATAAGGCAGGGAGCGGGCTGTCCAGGTCAGCAGTTTCGCGTCGCTTCAAAGCACTCACCCAAGCGCGCCTGGATGAGTGGATGTCATCTGATCTATCGGAGCTTGACCTTGTAGCGATCCAGATCGACGGGCTGCATTTGGACGATCATTTGTTGGTGCTTGCGGCCGTGGGTGTGGAGGTTTCAGGCGAAAAGCACCCTCTGGGCGTCATTGAAGGGGCGACCGAGAACGCCGCGACGGTTCAGGCGCTTTTGGACAATCTGATAGAGCGTGGGCTCGATCCAGCGGGCTGCTATTTGTTCATCGTAGATGGGGCTAAGGCACTGACCAAGGCAATTCGGCGCACATTTGGTGCCGATATTCCCATCCAAAGATGCCAGATACACAAGGCCCGCAACATAACTGACAGGCTTCCTCCAAAGCTGCACGCCTCCGTACGCCGCGCGCTGAAGCAAGCATGGGAGCTTGATGATGCCGACAAAGCCGAGCGGTTGATGCGGAATCTTGCCCAGCGACTAGAGCTTGAGGCTCCGGACGTTTCAAAGTCGATCCTTGAGGGCCTAGACGAAATTCTAACTGTTGTTAGGTTGGGGCTACCTGTGGAATTGAGACGCTCATTGGCCAGCACCAACATCATTGAATCTATGAACAGCGTGATCCGACAGGTCTGTCGAAACGTCAAACGCTGGCGCGATGCAAAAATGGCGCTGCGCTGGACAGGGGCTGGTATGCTGGAAGCCGCGAAAGGCTTCCGCCGCCTAAAGGCCTACAAGCAACTCCCCATTCTCAAGCAAGCTTTGCTAGATCATCGCAATACCGTAACGCTTGACCAAATCAAGGACGTCGCCTAACCATCAATCAAGCAGCGCCACTCGCCCGATTTTCAACATCGTACGGGACATCCCCCTGCGCCGCCGTCCACGTGTCTTTGACGCAACCCTGCGCGAGCGCCTTGAGCTTGATCCTGGCACCTGCTGCCCTGACTGCGGCGGCGATTTACGTGTCGCGACACAGGCGTGCATAATTTATCACGCACCTCTGGTGCGATGGGCGAGGATGTCAGTGAACTGTTTGATATGATCGCCGCGCAGATGAAGGTGATCCAGGTCGCCCGCATCAAGAAGTCCTGCCGCCGCTGCGAAAAGATGCTGCAGGAGCCCGCACCAAGCCGCCCCATCCCCGGCAGCATGGCCCCTCTCGGGCATGTAAACATGCCCTGCCGGGCAGTGGGACCCAAACCTGCTGGCCCACATTCTCGTCTCGAAGTTTGACGATCACCTTCCTTTATATCGCCAACACGAAATCTTCGCGCGCATGGGCGCGGACATCCCCGAGAGTACACTTGTCGGTTGGGTGAACGCCGGTTCGCGAAGCGACAGACTGTCCGGTGGACAGTCTGAGGTGAGAACGGGCAGAGCCCCGGGTGGCCGCGCCATGAAAACCCTGTCACCGCTGATTGAGAGGATCGAGGCCGACATCATGGGCAGCAATCTGCTGAATGCCCCCTCTCGGGCATGTAAACATGCCCTGCCGGGCAGTGGACGATACGCCAATCCGGGTGCTGGATCGCTCCTTACGCGACAAGGGGCTTGGCAAAGGGGGCAAACAAGGCCGGATCTGGGCCTATGTGCGTGACAAGACCATTCGCCATGTGGCCGCCATCGGTTCGAGGGCCAATGGCGGACGGGCGGGATCATCTCCACCCGGTGCCGTCTATCGGTTTGCGCCCAACTGGAAGGAAGAGCACGTCCTGAGCCATCTGGCCAATGCACGTGGCATCCTTCAGGCCCCTCTCGGGACATCGCGGTGCGATGCCCTGCAGGGCAATGGATGGTTACAAGGGCCATGCCAAACTCTACGCTCCTGAACAGGGTGGTGTGCCGCGTTTGCGCGAAGCGGCTTGTAGGGCCCATCTGCGGCGCGACTTCCATGATTTTTGGACCTCAACCAAATCCGAGATCGCCCGCGAGGCGCTTGATCGGATTGGCAAGCTCTATGATGTTGAGCGTAACATCAACGGCCAGTCTGCCGACGTCCGCCATGCCGCGCGTCAAAAACTGAGCCAGTCAAAGGTCACGGCCTTCTTTGCCCGGTCCGAACAACAACTCCTGCGCATTCCGGGCAAGGGCGTTCTCGCCAAAGCTTTCCGATATGGCCTCAGTCGGCAGGATGCCTTCAGCTTGTTCCCGGCCGATGGCCGTGTTGCTATCGACAACAATCCAGCCGAGCGGGCCCTGCGTCCGATTGGAATAGGGCGGAAGAATTGGCTATTTGCAGGGGCCGATACCGGGGCTGGGACACTCGCCCGCGCCATGACCATAATTGTGACCGCCAAGCTGAATGGCATCGATCCACAGGCGTATATCGCCGACATCCTCGACGGTATCCATGAACACTAGATTAACAGGCTGGATGAATTGCTACCGCGGAACTGGGCACCAGCCGGAGCCGAGAACAGTCAAGCTGCGGTATCAATGGTGCGGTTACACCTGTTCGCGGTTAGTCGTTCCTGAAAAGATTATGCCGACACTTGATCTGGCATTGGTCGGGTTGACGCGACGCCCCTTTATTTTGACTTTTGGAACATCAGCGACAGCAATCCAAGCGCGGCGGATACAATAATCAACAGCAGCGATACTGCGTTTAGAACTGGTGTCGAGCCGTGCTTGAGTTTGTCAAACATGGTAATTGTCAAAGGCGAATCCGACCCGACGAGCATCAGAGTTGTGTTGAAGTTTTCAAAGCTCATCAACACGGCGACGACGCCAGCGCCGACGATCGCGGGCATCAAGAACGGCAAAGTGACTTGACGGATAGCGCCCCATTTGGTCGCCCCGAGGTTCAGCGCGGCTTCTTCAAGGCTAAGATCGAACTTTTGCAATCGCGCTAGGATCACCAATGTTGCGAAGGTCGTGATGAACGAAAATTGGCCTAAGATCACGAGGATCAAACCGGGGCGTAACCCGTCAAACCAAAGGCCGGTCGCGTCTTCAAGCGTGTTTGCGACTGAGCTGGCAAAAACCAGGATTGAGATGCCAAGGATGACACCCGGTATGATCAAAGGCAGTAGCATCAATATGTACAAAAGGCCTTTGCCGCGGAAATCATGCCGTACGAACAGAAACGCGTTGCAGGTACCAACGACGACAGCGAGTCCGGCAACCCAGACTGCAACAAACGCTGACGTCCCGATTGAGCGCAAAATTGAGCGTTCGTGAAACACCCCGATGAATGGCGCTTCGGTCCCGAAGAACCATTTCATGGTGAAGCCTTCCCACGGCAGTGACGGGAAAACGCTGTTGTTGAATGCGAAGACGCAGACGACCGTGAGCGGCAATGCGAGATAGATGAAGAACAATGTCACATAGGCACGGTAGGACCATTTTAGGGCAGAAGACTGTGGAACGGTGGGGATCATTTATCGTCCTAACGTGTCGGACAGGGATTGACGTGACAGCTTTAGCCCAAGGAATACAATCGTCGATGACAGGCCCAACAGGAGGAAGCCAAAAGCCGAGCCGAGTTCCCAGTTAAAGCGGGTGATAAACTGGGTGTAGATCAGGCCGGTGAACCACAGGCTGTCTTTGCCCCCCAGCAGGATCGGCGTCAGATAGTTGCCGAGCGACAGCATGAATACCACAATACAGCCGGACACAATTCCTGGCATGGCGTGTGGGATCACGATCTCGCGCAGGATGGACCAGCCAGACCCGCCCAAGTCATATCCAGCCTCGATCAAACTGTCGTCAAGGCTATCGAGGGTCGTCACCAAGGGCACAATCATGAACAGGATCGATGTGTAGACAAGGCCAACCATGATGGCACCGTCATTATACAAAAATTCGACTGGACCATCGATAACGCCGGTATATTGCAGGAAACTGGACAATACGCCGGTTTCGCGCAGCAGGATCATCCAACCAAAAGTGCGGACCAATTCAGACACCCAGAACGGGATCAGGCACATCAAAAACAATGTAGTTTTCGCGCGGCCGCGAATCAGCTTTGCGATATAATAGGCAATCGGAAATCCCAATAGCAATGTCAGGACCGTTGTGAAGATGGACATATATGCCGTGCGCGCAAATGTGCGCCAATACAGGGGTTCATTGAAGAAAACGGCGTAGTTGCCAAGACCGGTTTCATATTCTCGCACGCCCACCTTTTCGCTGATCGAGACGAAGAACAGACCGATGTGGGGCAGGATGATCAATGTCACCAGCCACAGCAGCAGCGGCGACAAGAGCAGGTAAAATCCGAGCTTTGATTTGTCAGACACCATCTATTGACCCTCGGTCGCAAAACAGCGCGCCTGTGTGGGGTTCCAGCTGGTGTAAACGGTTTCACCCTTCGAAAGACTAAGAAATTCGCCAGTCTGGGGCAGGGTGACTTGGATCGTTTCGCCTGATTTTGGGTCGCGCAGAATGACCATACTATTGGCGCCATTAAACAATACGCTGTCTACGACACGTTCGCTTGCGTTCGGGGGGCCGCCGCCTTGAACTGGATCTTTGGACAGCTGGATTGCTTCTGGCCGCACGAAGATTTGCGCGCGCTGCCCAATTTTAGGAACCCGCGTTGTGGCCTGTCCGTGAAGTTCGACACCGCCGTCAGTGATGAGCGAGACAATCTGCCCGTTTAGGGCTTTCACCTTGCCCTCAAACCGGTTCGAGTCGCCAACAAACCCCGCGACGAAGGCATTGGCGGGGTCATAATAAAGGTCTTTGGCCGTGCCGATTTGGTCAAAACGACCCTTGTTCATAACGGCGATTTTATCGCTCATCACCAAAGCTTCGGATTGGTCGTGAGTGATGTAAACGAAGGTCGTGTTGAATTCGGCCTGTAGGGTTTTCAGTTCAATTTTCATGTGTTCACGCAGTTTCAAATCAAGTGCGCCGAGGGGCTCATCCAAAAGCAGAACATCCGGTTCCAGCACCATGCAGCGTGCAATTGCCACACGTTGTTTCTGCCCACCTGACAGCTGGTCAATGCGGCGGTCTTCAATACCGGGCAATCCGACCCGTTCAAGCACCCGCCCAACACGCGTTTTAATGTCTGACGTGGATACACCGCGCTGGCGCAACCCGAAGCCGATATTTTTCCCGATGTTCATCATTGGGAACAGCGCCAGATGTTGGAACACCATCGAAACCGGACGCTTATTGGGTCCGACGCCAATCATCGAATTGCCCTTGATCAAAAGGTCGCCACTGGTTGGAAATTGAAATCCTGCAATCATCCGCAGCAGCGTGGTCTTACCACAGCCAGACGGCCCGAGGATCGAGAAAAACGAGCCTTGCGGTACGTCGAAGTTGACATGATCGACTGCGCGGAAATCATCAAAATCTTTGGTCAGATCGCGGCATTCAAGGTCGGCTGTTTGGGCCATCGATCTGGACCTTTCAAAGTCACAAAGAAGGGCGCGATCTGCGCCCTTCTTATTGGTTCAAGACAGGTATTTAGTTCGCAGCATTAATGCGATCTAGGGTGGCACCTTCCAAGGCTTCCAGACCAGCTGGCACTGGCGGATACCATTTAATGTTGTCGATGGACGCCTGATCAAAGCTCGCTTGGTAGCGCGCTTTCAAGTCTGCATTTACACCCGCGTCACCGTCAACTGCGGCTGTAAAATTGCCAGCCGTATTGGTGATCATTGCTGCGATGTCAGGGCGCATGACGAAGTTGATCCAGTCGTAGGCTGCATCATCAGCCCGACCACGTGACGGCAAAACGAAGGTGTCGATCCAGCCAAGCGCACCGGACGCAGGCGCAACAAACGTGATGTCTGCATTGTCCGCATTCAGCTGCCAACCGCCGGTATCCCACGCCATTGCTGCGACAACTTCGCCGGAGCGCAACAGGTTCTTGATCTCATCGCCGCCGTCCCAATAGGTTTTTACATTGGGCTTACATGCGATAAGCGTTTCCTCGACTTGATCAAGAATGCCCTGATAGGCATCCAGATCTGAATATGCCGCAAATGGATCAAGGCCCATTGCATGGGCAAATCCGATAAGTGTCGGACGCTTCAAGCGGTAGGATACATCACCCGCAACAGATTCATCGCATAGGTCGGTATAGTCGACAACTTGGCTGGCCTCAGCGGTGTTAACCACCAGACCACTGGTGCCCCAAACGTGGGGCAGGCCAAAGACTTCGCCGTCAAATGTCGTATTTGTCGCTGTCGCACTGAGCATCGATGGGATGAATTGCGCGCCGTCCACGCGGGACATGTCGATCGGCTTGTAGATACCGAATTCTTCTTGCGCGCTCGCGATCCGGTCTTGGCTCGGTTGCGCAAGGTCAAAACCGCCGCCGTTTGTGGCCCGCAGCTTTGCGATCATTTCTTCATTGTTGGATGTTGTGACTTCAACCGTGTGGCCAGTTTCGGCCTCAAATAATTCAATAACATCTTCGGGTGCGTAGCCGCCCCAGGTCAAAAGGCGCAAAGTTTCAGCGGAAGCCGAGGATGCAGCAAGAGCGACGACAAGTGCTGTCGTTGAGAGCAGTCCGAATTTCATAGTAAATCTCCATCTAATCGAGGGGTGATAGCCGCCATTGAGGCAACCTGTCTAAAGAGAGTCCATAGTGTTCCTTCGTGAAATATTTACGACATCACCAAGCAGAAAAAGCAATCTTTACGCCCAAATTGCCGGCTGTGAAAGGTCATGCATTGATAATATCGAGCAGAAGCCGAGTCGTGTTTTCCTGCGTCATCTTAACAGGATTTCCGCCTGTGCTAGGGTCTTTCAGTGCACCGTTCACAATGCGGTCAATATCGGGGTTTTCGATCCCAAGCCCCGCGAGGTTTTTGGGGATGCCAAGTGACGCATTTAGACCATCGACATAGGCGCAAAAGCCGTCAAAACCGCCGGAAATGCCAAGGTAGTCGGCAGCCTGCCCAATTACGCCGGTAATCGGGGCTTTATTGAATTGAAGAATGGCTGGCATACACACCGCGTTCGTCGTGCCGTGGTGTGTGTGATAAATCGCGCCGATGGGATGTGACAGGGCGTGGATTGCGCCGAGGCCTTTTTGAAATGCCGTCGCACCCATAATGGCAGCTGACATCAAATGGGATCGCGCTTCGATATCTGTTCCATCGGCGTAGGCCCGCGGCAGATAGTCTTTGACCAAACGCATGCCCTCAAGTGCCATGCCTTGGCTCATCGGGTGGTAATGTGGCGAACTGAACGCTTCCACACAATGGGCAAAGGCGTCCAAGCCGGTACCTGCGGTGATGAAGTTCGGCATGCCGATGGTCAATTCTGGGTCGCAGATGACAACTGTGGGCAGGAATTTCGGGTGAAAGATTATCTTTTTCTCTTCGGTTACAGAATTTGTAATAACCGATGCGCGTCCAACTTCGGACCCTGTCCCAGCCGTCGTTGGAACCGCAATAATCGGTGCGATTGCGTCGGCGTCTGCGCGAGTCCACCAATCTCCAACATCTTCAAAGTCCCACAAAGGGCGGGTCTGTCCGGCGAGGAACGCCACCAATTTACCCAGATCAAGACCGGATCCGCCACCAAAGGCGATGACACCATCATAGCCGCCCTCATTGTAGGCTTTGACGCCTGCGGCGGCGTTCTTTTCGTTCGGGTTTGGATCAACATCGCTGAAAATGGCACGGCCAAGACCCGCAGCTTCCAGCAGGCCAAGCGTTCTGGTCGTGATCTCCATGTTCGCGAGGCCACGGTCAGTGACCAACAGGGGTTTTGTGATCCCAGCGACGGCGCAGGCATCTGCGATTTCGGAAATACGGCCCGCACCGAAACGTATGGCGGCTGGGTAGGACCAGTTTGCGGAAATGTTCATTGTTTTTAGGCTTTCTTAAGGTGGTATGATTTTGGACGGGTCAGGTTGTGATAGCCGATAACGGATAGCCCGCCGCCGCGTCCGGTGTCTTTGCATCCTGTCCAGCACAGCGCCGGATCGAGGTAGTCGGCGCGGTTCATAAACACGGTGCCGGTTTCGATCTGATCGGCAATGTCTTCGGCGCGTTTGGCATCTTGGGTCCACAACGATGCGGTGAGGCCAAAGTTGCTGTCATTCATCAGACGGATCGCTTCGGCGTCGTCCTTGACTGCCATGATGCCGACCACCGGACCAAAACTTTCGTCGCGCATGACCCGCATGTCGTGGGTCACGTCTGTCAGGATTTGCGGCATCAGATAGGCTCCACCATCTTGCGGGAAAAGAGCTGGGTCAATCTGTGCCGTGGCACCCGCCGCGATAGCTTGCGCAGTTTGCGCGCGCACTTCATCGGCAAAGCGCACATGGGCCATCGGACCAAGGGTCGTTTCTGGGTCCAGTGGATTGCCAAGCTTATAGCCGTTCACGATCGCCACGGCTTTTTCGACAAAAGCATCGAACAGGCTTTCGTGGACATAAATCCGTTCGATCCCACAACAGCATTGGCCAGAATTGAACATCGCACCGTCAATCAATGTATCGACTGCGGCGTCCAGATTGGCATCGTCCATCACGTAGCCCGGATCTTTGCCGCCAAGTTCCAGCCCGATGCCGGTGAACGTACCCGCCGCGGCGCGTTCCATCGCCTTGCCTCCGCCGACGGACCCTGTGAAATGCACAAAGCCAAAAGCGCGATCTGCGATCAGGTCTGACGTGGTTTGGTGATCCAGAAACACATTCTGGAACACATCCTTAGGGACCCCCGCGGACTGAAACGCCGCGACCATCCGTTCGCCAACCAGCGGCGTTTGTGACGCATGTTTCAGCAAGACCGCATTACCCGCGATGAGGGCAGGGGCGACTGTGTTGATGGCCGTCATATAGGGGTAATTCCACGGAGCCACGACAAGAACGATCCCGTGCGGCACACGTTTGATCACACGGCGGAATGCATCGCTGTCCTCGACCACAATGTCAGCCAAAGCCGTTTCAGCGATTTCGGCCATGTAACTGGCGCGTTCGCTAAAACCGCCGAATTCACCACCATAGCGGATTGGTCGGCCCATTTGGTGCGCGATTTCCGGTACGATTTCGTCGTTCATGGCACCAACAGCGGCAACGCCTGCCTGAACGAGCACGATGCGCTGCGCCAAGGGGCGCGCCGCCCATTCAGACTGCGCGGTTTTTGCGCGTGTTACTGCGGCATCTGCGTCCGTCCGCGACAGCGTCTCGCGCGTCGCATAAACTGAGCCGTCGATGGGTGAGATGCATTGGATTGTCATGACAATTAAGCCCTTTCAAAGCCGCGTTTGATTTCCCAATCGGTCACGGCGCGGTCAAATTCTTCTTGTTCCCACTCGGCGGCGCGGGTGTAGTGGTGCACCACATCATCTCCGAGGGCTTCGCGCAAGAATTGCGAGCCTCGCAACGTTTCTGTGGCTGCGCGCAGAGTTTGCGGGATATCAGCGGCCTTGGCGTCTTCATAGACGTCACCTGTCGTTGCGGGGGCCAATTCCATCTTTTCTTCGATCCCCTTAATCCCTGCAGCGATCATCACTGCCTGTGTAAGATAAGGGTTTAGATCGGCCCCCCCTATGCGGCATTCGACCCGCACGCCCTTGGTGTTTTCACCACACAGACGGAACCCCGCCGTCCGGTTGTCCACGGACCATACGGTTTTGGTCGGCGCAAAGGTGCCTTTTGAAAAACGCTTGTAACTGTTCACATAGGGCGCGAGGAAATAGGTGTAATCGGGAGCATATTTAATCAATCCCGCCATGTAATGCGACATCACCTCGGACATGCCGTGCTTTGCCGACTTGTCAAAAAACGCTGCGTCGTCATTTTTCCACAGCGACTGGTGTACATGGCTGGAAGATCCGACACGGTCTTTGTGCCACTTGGGCAGAAACGTTGCGGCGCGGCCATTTTGCCACGCTATTTCTTTGATGGCGTGTTTGGCGATGGAATGGTGATCGGCACAATCGAGCGCGGGGGCGTAGCGGATGTTCAGTTCCGCCTGACCCGCCTCAGCCTCGCCTTTGGTGTTCTCGATCGGCAGACCCGCCGCAAAGAGGTGGTTGCGGATTGGCCGCATCACGTCTTCTTCTTTGGTGGTCTGGAAAATGTTGTAGTCCTCATTGTAGCCGCTGATCGGCTGCATATCGCGAAAGTCAGATTTGCGAATGTCATCAAGGCTTTTCTCGAACAGGAAAAATTCAAGTTCGGTCGCCATCTTTGCCTCGAACCCCAGCGCTTCAAGCCGCGCGATTTGCTTCTTCAAGATTGCACGCGGCGAATGGGGGACGGGTTGATGTGTGTGGTGATCGAGGACGTCACAAAGCACCATCGCGGTGCCGTCCAGCCAAGGAACGGGGCGGATCGTGCTAAGGTCTGGCTTCATGACATAGTCGCCGTAGCCCATTTCCCAACTGGTTGACGCATAGCCATCTGGCGTCGCCATTTCGAGGTCGGTGGCCAGCAGGTAATTGCAGCAATGGGTTTCTTCAAACGAGGTTTCGACAAAGTTAACGCCATGAAAACGCTTGCCCGTCAGGCGGCCTTGAATGTCAACAAAACACACCAAGACGGTATCGATTGATCCGTCCGCCACGCGGGATTTCAGGTCGTCAAATGTCAGTGTGCCGGGCATGTTTTATCCAATTTTCGCGAGAATGGTTCGGGGGCGACGCAACGCCGCCCCCAGAGGGTCTGTTTAGCCGTAACGGTAGGGGCGTCCTGCCGCCACCATATCAGCATTGTATTGCTTGAAGATATCAACCACGCGACGTTTAACATCGCTTTCAGCGGCGATCTCTTCCCAAAATTCCTGCGCTGCGGCTTCAACGGTATCCCATTCTTCGTCCGGAATTGTTGTCAATTGCAGTTTGTCACCGTTGACACGCAAATTCGCTTCGCCGCCCCAATACCACCACTGACGGTAGTAGTGCGATTGATCACAGCAGACGCGAAACAGCGTTTGCAGATCGTCTGGCAATTCATTCCAACGATCCATATTGGCGAAGAACGATCCCGCCCATGCGCCCGAAATGTTGTTGGTCAGGAAGTAGTTGGTCACGTCCGCCCAGCCGACGGTGTAATCCTCGGTGATGCCGGACCACGCAATGCCGTCAAGTTCGCCGGTTTGCATCGCCACTTCGATATCTTCCCATGGCAGGTTGACCGGAACGACGCCAAAGCGTGTCAGGAAACGTCCAGCAGTCGGGAACGTAAAGATGCGCTTGCCTTCGAGATCAGCCAAGCTGCGGATCGGGTCTTTGGTGGCGAAATGGCACGGATCCCATGCACCTGCGCTGATGTGTTTCACGCCAACTTTAGAGTATTCCTCGCCCCAGATTTCGTTCAAACCGTATTGGTTAAACAGCACTGGCACGTCGAGTGAATAGCGTGATCCGAACGGGAAGTAGCCGCCAAAAACAGTCACTTCGGTTGGGGATGCCATTGAATCGTCGTCCGATTGCACAGCGTCAATTGTGCCGCGCTGCATTGCTTGGAACAACTCACCCGTTGGGACCAACTGGTCTGCGAAGAACAATTCGATCTGCATGCGATCGCCCGCGATCTTGTTGAACATTTCAATTGCGGGCACGATCACCTCGGCCGCAAGCGCTGCGCCGGCGTAGGTTTGCATGCGCCATCTGATCGTATTCTGCGCGAGAGCTGGCGTTGCCAGAGCTGCGGCTGGAACAACGGCCGCGCCTTGGATAAATTTGCGTCTAGAAGTCATGTCTTTTCTCCTTGGTTGAATTTGGACCGCTTGGGGCGGTTCTTATTGGGTTAATTATACACGTAATTCGGGAGCCACGTGGCGATGCCGGGGAAGACCATGACCAAGGCAAGCGCCAGAACCATGATCAGCACGAAAGGTGTGATCGATGAATAGATATCGCGAAGGGTGATTTCTGGCGGGGCCATTGCCCGCATAAGGAACAGATTATAGCCGAAGGGCGGTGTCATATAAGCGATCTGCGTCGTGATTGTATAAAGGATGCCGTACCAGATTAGATCGAAACCCAATTCCCCAACGAGCGGCACATAAAGCGGCGCGACGATCACCAGCATTGCAGTGTCGTCAAGGAACGTGCCCATCAAGATGAAGCTTAGCTGCATCAGGATCAGAATGGTCCAAGGGCTTAGGTTCAAGCGGTCAGTAAATACGAACTCAATCGCTTTGACCGCACCCAGCCCATCAAATACGGCACCGAACGCCAACGCCGCGAGGATAATCCACATGAACATACAGGTGATACCGAGGGTGTTGCGCACCGAGTTTTCAAAAACCTCGCGCGTCATGCGGCCCTTGATCACCGCAGCGACGAAGGCGGCAATCGCGCCAATGGCCGAACTTTCCACAAGCGATGTCCACCCGCGCACGAACGGCACCATCATCACCGCAAAGATCAAGACGGGGAGCAAGCCCGCGCGCAGCAAACGCAGTTTTTCGGCACGTGGAATGTCACGTTCACTGGCGGGTAAAACTGGTCCAAGCACCGGATTTATCCGGCAGCGCACGACAATGTAGATGATAAACAGCGCGGCCATCATCAGGCCCGGAATGACCCCTGCCAGCCACAGCTGCCCGACAGGTTGGCGCGCAATCATCGCATAAAGGACCAGCACCACCGAGGGTGGTACAAGAATGCCCAGACTTGACCCCGCCTGAATCACGCCGGTGACCATTCGTTTGTCGTAACCGCGTTTCAAAAGTTCGGGCAGGGCGATGGTGGACCCGATAGCCATGCCTGCCACACTCAAACCGTTCATCGCGGAAATCAGCACCATCAGTCCGATTGTGCCGATCGCAAGCCCGCCGCGCAGACCACCCATCCAGACGTGAAACATCTTGTACAGGTCGTCGGCAATCTTACTTTCCGAAAGCACATAGCCCATGAAAATAAACATCGGCAGTGTCAAAAGCGGGTACCATTTCATCAGCTTCATGGCCGCAGAAAACCCGATGTCAAAGCCGCCCTTGTCACCCCACAGCAGCAGTGCTGCGGCAACTGCGATAAAGCCGATAGCGC
Source organism: Octadecabacter arcticus 238 (assembly GCF_000155735.2). Classification (GTDB taxonomy): domain Bacteria; phylum Pseudomonadota; class Alphaproteobacteria; order Rhodobacterales; family Rhodobacteraceae; genus Octadecabacter; species Octadecabacter arcticus. Next base: position 3,659,799 of record NC_020908.1, on the reverse strand, counting down.
CAAACACACGCTGGCCTGTCAGCAGCATTAGCATCATAGATGAGAACATTAAGGTTGCGATCAATTCATATGACATCAGATCGATTCACCCTTAAGGCGCAAGACATCTTTGAACAGTTCCGACAGGCATTGCAAAAGCATCAGAAACATTCCCAAGATCATGATTGATTTAATCGGCCACAGATAGGGACGCCATGCGGTTGGCGAGCGTTCCATGTGACCGATTTCTTCCGCGCCGGTGACCAGTCCACTAAAGAACGAGAACGGTTCTGTGCCCCAATAACCCAGTGAATAGGCTGTTGAACTAACGGCCCCGTACAGCAGGACGCAAAGGTAAAAGATAAGGAAAAGCACGGTGAACAGATCGAACCATGCCTTCTTGCGGATTGACCATTCGCCGTACAACAAATCCATTCTCACGTTGGACCCCAGCTGGACGGAATAGGGGCCACCAAGGATGTAGTAGGCAACCATCACAAACTGCGCCATTTCCAGTGTCCAAAGGGTCGGCAAAAAGAACGTTTTGCTGATCGATGACCACAGCAAAATCCCCATCAGAACGAAGATACCGTACATGATAACGCGCCCGACGCGGTAGTTTACAGCGTCAACAGCGCGGATAAATCGCTGCATTAGGGCTAGCATTGTACGCCCTCCGACACGCCCAAAATGGCAAGGGCATTCGACAGCCATTTGGCAAGGCACGTTGCCATGGCGTCCTGCGACTGCGCGTCAGCAATCAGGTCATTGCCGATTTCCAGCATCACATTCAGGTGGCCGACCTTGATCGCATGTTCTTTTAAGGTGTGGGTCACGCCATCTTTCGGGCCGTAAGGGTCGTTTATCGCCACCTTCAAATCCGTATGGGACGGCGCAACTTGGATCATCGCGTTGGCAAGGCGATCATCATCATCGTGCAAAATGCCTATTTCGACGTTGCGCGGCGTTCCATGAAAGATCGGCGTGAAGCTATGCACAGTGACGACGATCGGGTCTTGAATGGCTGCAATGGCCGCACCAAGGCTGGCGTGAAACGGATCATAATAACGGCTGGTTCGTTTGTCGCGTTGCGCTGCCGTTAGGTTCATATTTCCCGGAACATCCATCGTTTCGCCTCGCTCGGGCATGGCATCACGCGCCGACGGGGGGCGGTTACAATCCACGACCAGCCGCGACACGTTTGATGCGATCAATTTTGCGTCCAGGCATTTTGCCAAACCATGAGCAACGCCCAGCGCGCCGGGGTCCCACGCAATATGGCTTTGCCGCACGAGGTCATCCAATCCGAGATTTTCAAATTCGGGTGGAATAAACCGGCTCGCATGTTCGCACACCACGACCACATTCGATCGCCCCTCAGGATTGAGGACCAAAACCGGGTCGTGTGGTATGGCTCGCTGAAGGTGATTCATCTAGGCTCCTTGATCACAGCGTGCTTGCTCGGCCCGATAAGAGTCAATAAAATTGTGAAAGTAATTTCACAGATAGGGTCGCTTTGATATAAAAGGAACAAAATGGAGGCATTGATGGCCGAGGCGACGCAGACAATATCAGACCGCATCCAGCAAAAGCTGGATGATCTAACGCGCGCTGAACGCCAACTGGCCCTGTCGATCCTTGAAAATTACCCTGCATCCGGTCTCGGTCCGTTAACGGCCCTTGCCAAGGATGCAAACGTATCGGTCCCGACCGTCGCACGGATGGTGCAAAAGCTAGGTTATAAAGGCTATCCGGACTTTCAAGCGGAACTGCGCGAGGAACTGCGCGCCAAGGTGAAAAACCCGATTGCCAAGCATGACATGTGGGCGGAGGCCGCCCCATCCGAACATCTTTTAAACAGGTTTACGGATGCGGTTATGGACAATATCCGCTTAACCCTAAGCCAGATTAACCCTGTCGAGTTCGATGCAGCCTGTGGGCTGGTCGCGGATCAATCACGCCATCTATTCATTATCGGCGGGCGGATCACCCATACTTTGGCGGAATATTTCTACCTGCACATGCAGGTCATTCGACCCAATCTGACGCATGTTCAGTCCACATCAAACACGTGGCCGCACTATCTGTTGAATGCCAAAAAGGGCGACGTCTTTGTCATCTTCGATGTGCGCCGCTACGAAAACAACACCCTAAAACTGGCTGAAATGGCCCACGCCCTTGGTGCCCAGATCATCTTGTTCACTGATCAGTGGCGTTCACCTGTGCATCATCTGGCTGACATCAGTTTGAGTTGCCGGATCGTTGTTCCATCGGCATGGGATTCCGCGGCGACCACCATGCTTTTGATTGAAACGATGATTTCGTCCGTTCAAAATCTGAACTGGGGCGAGACCAAAGAACGGATGGAGACATTGGAAGTCATGTTTGATCAAACAAAGTTATTCCGGAAATTTACATAGCAGGCGCGCCAATGCAGACATCTGTATGGCCCACCCATTGTGGCGCACACGACGAAACGAGCCCGAACCCATTCGCAGTCTGAATGTGGATTACACAACGTACCTTTCCGGTGCGTACGGTGACATATCGATGTTTGGCGTATTGCCGTCGATCATCTGTGCGATGAGGCGACCGGTTTTAGGCCCAGCCGTTAAACCGATGTGTTGATGGCCAAATCCAGTGTAAATTCCTGAATTCCCTAGCTCGCCGATCAACGGGAGGCTGTCCGGTGTGGATGGGCGAAATCCCATCCATTCTTGAGTTCCCGAATAGGTGAGGTTGGGAAAAACCTCTTTCGCATGCCGCATGAGCAGCTTGATTGGTGCGGCACTTGGGCCTGCGTGATGGTCCCCAAGTTCAACAGTGCCGGCGCATCGCAAGCCGATATCCATTGGATTTACCGCAAATTTGCCAGCGGCAATCATCATCGGATTGCGTGGTATTTCTGACGGGTTCTCAAATATAACATGATAGCCGCGCTCAGCTTCCAGCGGTACTTTTAAGCCAATCTTTTTCATCAAGTCCTTTGACCAGATGCCAGCCGTTATCACGGCCCGGCTACACTCGAATGACCCTTTGTCAGTCTCAATATGGGAAATGCGTCCATCTATTTTGTGCAGATCGCGGACCTCTGCCTGAATGAATTTGCCACCCTTCTTAGTGAAATATTTGGTCAACTCGGTGATGTATTGACCCGGGTTCACGATATGGCCTTGGCCTTCTAGAACTGCCAAACACTGAACAGCGGGCCCCAAGATTGGTTCACATTCCTGCACGGCACCGCCTGTCACAAGCGTGGGTTCAAAACCAGCGGATTTTTTCAGGCCCCACGTGTAGGCATCAGCATCAAAATGCGCTTTGGATTTATACGCATAGCTAAACTTGCTGTCAGACACCCAGCCTTCCAGATCAGTACCGCGCACGAGTGATTTGTGCTGATCCACCGCATCGCAAATGAGGGGTATCTGGCTTGCGACGATGCGTCGGGTCGCGGCATCGGTTGCATGCGACAAAAACTTGCCAAGCCATGGCAGAAGTCTTGGAAAATAGGACCATTTCATGAAAAGGGGGCTGTTTGGATCCAGCAAGTACTTCGGAGCCTCCCGCCACAACGATGGCGACGTCACTGGTGCAATTGCCCATTGCGCCAACAGGCCTGCGTTTCCGTAAGACGCCCCCATACCCGGCAGCCCCTTGTCCATAAGAAGTACCGAATGACCGGATCGTTGCAGCCAAATTGCGGTGGATACGCCACAGATCCCTGCGCCGATCACGATGATGGGTTTGTCGGTCATATGCCTCCGGTTGCGCTGGCGTTGATCGCATCAAACAGGTGGTGCGAACCTTACGCCGACTTGATCAAGAAATAACGGTGATGTCGAGTGAGGACAAATTTTCACGCCTTTTCTCTGGGGGGACGTTTCCTGAAAAGGCAGACATCAAATGTAGTGGAATGGGACGCCACGTTGTTCCTGCCGAATGACCATTGCGGCAAGTTTTAGGCGTTACAAGGCACAGTTGATGACTTCAAAGATCCGGCTGCGTTTTGTATGTGCTTGCACAGGGACCAGCCAAATCGAACTTATGGCGAGCCGCTGTTGTCACCCTGCCTAAATAAGAATGGATCGAACATGACATACGCATTGGTACTTCACGGTGGCGCTGGCGCGAGATTGGGCGTGGATTACACAGTTCAAAAAGAACATATGCGACAGCTGATCACCGCAGGGCAGGGGATGCTTGTGGACGGGCAGTCGGCCTTGGACGTTGTTGCTTGGGCTATTGAGGAGATGGAGGCGTCAGGGTTGTATGTCGCAGGCAAAGGATCAGCACCGAATTCGCTGGGCGGATTTGAATTGGATGCGTCGATCATGCATGGACCGGAACGGCGCGCAGGTGCCGTCGCCGCAATTGAGGGCATCATAAGCCCCATTCGCGCGGCCAAGGTCGTGCTGGATGACGGGCGCCACGTTATGTTGGCGGGCGCTGGTGCGCAGATGGCGGCTCGGGCTGCTGGGCTGGCGGAAGTTGACGACGCTGATACCTACTATTCAGAACATGTGTCGCATGGGTCCAACGAGGAGGCCAATCACGGCACCGTTGGGGCTGTTGCACTTGATATTCATGGTGAATTGGCGGCTGGCACGTCTACGGGGGGCACCTTTGGTAAGCGCGTTGGTCGTGTCGGCGATACGCCGATTATCGGATCAGGTACATGGGCTGATGACACGGTCGCGGTGTCGTGCACGGGTCTGGGCGAAGCGTTCATGCGCGCAAACGCTGCTTACGACGTGTCCGCGCGTATGCGCTACGGCAAGGTCAAGTTGATGCAAGCGTGTCACGCTGTGCTGGACGACGTTGCGCGATTTGGCGGCGATGGTGGGCTGATTGCGATTGATGCTGCCGGACATATCGCGATGCCCTATAACAGCGACGGCATGAAACGCGCCGCTGTTTCCAACTCCATGAACCCTGTCGTGCAGGTGTTTGAACCTGAACCCTAGATCCGCGCTAGGCCGGTAAAGGATCGCCGGCTTGCCAGCCCGCTTTGGATAATTTGTCGAGCAGCTGCATCGTTTCAATGCGGTCATCATGCACCAACAGCGCAAGAAAATCGCCTGGGCGTGCCCATTCCATCGCCCTGACGACTGCCGAATATTCGGTGTCGGTGGTGATGATGTTGTCGTGGCCAGACCCCAGTCGCTTGAGCTCGTCTACCATCACTGTGGTCATTTCACCGAGCTGACGACCCCGCAGCAAATCTGGAAGTTCCGCCACGACCACCATATCCGGTTCAAAGGTCCATATCGCTTGGATCATGTCGCAGGTGTCTTTGTCGCTGCGATCCCCCGCTTGTCCGGCAATCACCAAACGCCGCTTTGCGGGAATTGATTTAATGGCAGATGACAAGGCGTGAACCCCGTGCGGATTGTGGGCGAAATCAATCAAAAGGTTAAGGCCGCCAACCTTCACATAATTACCGCGCCCCGGATTTTCGTCCGGTGTGTCGGTAAAGCCTGCCAGACCCTTCGCCATTGCATTAATCGGCAATTCCAATGCATCGGCAAGACAAATTGCACCCAATGCATTGTAAACATTGAATTTTGCAGCACCGCCCAAGGCCGGCACAAAATCCGCCACAGCCAAAACAGGTTCGACAATGCCGTTGCGCGCGAGAACCATCTGCCCATCTTCAACGAATGCCACACGACCGCCGCCCATGATCCAGATGTCCAAAATAGCGCGATCAAATTCAAGCCCGAACCAGGTGATGTCGCCCGAAAACTGCGCTGCTCTCTTGACCAGCTCAGGGTCATCGGCGTTCAAAATCAATAGCCCACCGGGGCGGATTGCATCGGACAATTGAAACTTTGCGTCCGCCAAAGCTGTGACATCCATGATGCCATAGGTTCCCAAATGATCGGCCGCTACGTTGGTCAGCAAACAGGCGTCTGCCGTCGGAACGGGCAAGCCGCGTCGCATCAAACCGCCACGCGCGGTTTCAATGATTGCCAGGTCAACACGCGGGTCTCGCAGCGCAAGGCGCGCACCTGCGGGGCCTGAATAATCGCCCTCGTCCAATATTTCGCCGCCAACACGGACCCAATCACTGGTAGACATCCCAACGCATTTACCCGCCGCCGCACCGATCGCCGCCGTCAGGCGAACAGTGGTGGATTTGCCGTTCGTACCTGTCACCATTCCAACGGGGACGTCGTGCAAACTGTCCCAATCCACTGCATCCGGATCCGGTAAATCGGCAATATCATAGACCTTGGACCCTTTGCCCAATCCGAGCGAAATTTTGTCGTCATGACCAAGATACGTCAGGCCATGCGCCGATGCGTGGTCCGCCAACGCCACTTCTTTTGGCGACACTTCATCCGCGATTTTTTGACGCAAACCATTGGTAATCGCCGCGACATCAACCGGTCTTCCCCCCAGCTTTTCATGCGTCACGCACCAAGAGGCATCGACCAGCGCGGTCGCCGCATGCAAGGCATCCGTCGGCGCGCTCACCTGCAGTGTCGCGCCACCATCAAACGCACGCATAGCAATTTTGCTCTGTGTCCAACCAACGCCGTCAAGCAATTCACGGGCTGAATTTCGCCAGATCGACAGCACCAATGCCTTGTTTTCATCGGGTATGGTTGCTTCAGCTGCGGCCCCAACGTCTGTCATCAGGAAATTGGCACCAGTGAGGCGACGAAGGTTAATAAGGTCAGTCTCAGTCACTGTCTTCATCCTCGAAGTTTTCCAGCCGAACGCCGCGCGCGTCACGGATCATACGCATCCCGCCGACCAACACGCTTTCTGGAAAGTCAGGGGCGTCGTCCACTGGGGTCGCCCCAGCAAGTGGGTCTGACGCGGCGTCGTTGATCGTTGTTGACGGTTCCGCAACTGGCGCCATTGACCCTGTCTTATCGTCGGCCTCAGTTTCTCCTTGCGGGCGGTTAAAATAGATCACCTGCTTCCAAGTCCGCGCAATGTTGTCGCCGAACAGCAGCACAAGGTCGTCGGTTTGCCCCATTTTCAGCGCCGCATCAACGGCCTCGACTTCGTCGGGGATGACCTGAATCAGGTCATCTGGGACACCATTTTCGATCAACGCTTCGCGCAGCAAATCAGGCACTTCTGACGGTCCTCGTCCACGTAGCCCATCGTCAACACGACAAATATAGTGGTCGAATTTACCGGCAACGATTGCGGCAGCAGCAGCATAGTCTTCGTTGCGTCGATCACCGGGCATCGAAAAGCTGATGATCTTGCGCCCTTTTGGTTCTAACTGTGTGCACAGCTTGGTCATGGCTTCGATGGCCGCTGGATTATGACCGTAATCCAAAATGACCTTAAAAGGGTGTTCTTCAAAGATATTCAGACGCCCCGGAGCCTGAAAGTATGACGTCGCAAAGGTGCGTAATCCCTGCCGGATATCTTCAAGTGACTTACCCATCGAATAACAAATCGCCGCCGCAAACATCGCGTTTTGCACATTGTGCATCGCCTTGCCGTCAATTGTTGCTGGGATCAGGTGGGTCCACATCAGCTGAATATTCGATGAATGTTCATAGATGGTGATCATGTGGCCGTTCATGCCCTGTTCAAGCACGACCGCACGCCCGCCAATGCGAACATGTTCGCGCACCAACGGGTGATGGGCGTTCATCGTCACGTAGCAGATGTGGTCTGCCTTGGTGTGTTCCGCCATTTTCAGGCACAGTTCATCATCTGCATTCAGGACGGCGGTATCTGTCGCCACTTCGATGACGATCCGTTTGACCCGCGCCAAATCTTCGATAGTTTCAACGCCTTTCAGGCCAAGGTGATCGGCTTGGATGTTTAGAACTGCCCCAACATCGCATCGCTCATAGCCCAGACCGCTGCGCAACAACCCGCCGCGCGCGGTTTCAAGGATCGCCGCATCAACTGTGGGATCCCGCAGGATCATTTGCGCTGCGCGCGGTCCAGTGAGGTCGCCCTTCACCGTCAAATTTCCGTCAATATAAACGCCGTCGGTGGTCGCTAGACCAACCATATTGCCGCTTAGTTTATGAATATGCGCGACCATACGCGACACGGTGGTTTTGCCGTTGGTGCCGGTAATTGACGCAATCGGTACACGACTTGGTGTGCCTGCCGGAAACAACATTTCCATCACAGCGCCTGCAACATCGCGAGATTTGCCTTCGCTTGGCGCAACGTGCATCCGAAATCCAGGTGCTGCGTTGACTTCACAGATGCCCGCGCCGTTGTCTTTGTAGGATTGTGAAATGTCAGCTGACAGGAAGTCGACGCCACCTATATCAAGCCCAATCGCCTTGATCGCGCGTTCCGCCATATTACGGTTGTCGGGGTGGACGATATCGGTCACGTCGACCGCGGTGCCACCAGTGGATAGGTTCGCCGTTGATCGCAAGAATACGACTTCGCCGTCCTTGGGAACCGAGTTTTCGTCATATCCTACTTCTGCAAGATGTATCGTCGCCGTTTTGTCCAACTCAAGACGTGTTAGGACTTTTTCGTGGCCGACACCGCGCCGTGGATCGGAATTCACGATCTCAATCAGTTCCGCTGCAGTGTTTTTGCCGTTTCCGACAATATGGCCGGGCACGCGTTTTGAGACGGCTTCGAGCTTGCCATTAATCACCAACATCCGGTGATCGAGCCCTTGAATAAACGTTTCGACGATAACCGTGGCGCCGCGTTTGTTGTATTCCAACGCGAAACCGAACGCCTCAGACACGGCGTGATCTTCTTTGAGGTTGATAGAAATTCCGTTTCCATGATTACCGTCTAGCGGTTTAACCACCACCGGATACCCGATGCGATTGGCCGCCCTGATAGCATCTTCGGGACTGGTGACTGCGATCTGGCGCGGCACAGGCAGGCCCAAGTCGCCTAAAATGCGGTTGGTCGCCTTTTTGTCGGATGCCAAATCGGTTGCGATGTAATCAGTTTCGGACGTGATCGTCGCCTGAATGCGCTTTTGGTATTTGCCGTAGCCAAGCTGGATCAGGCTGTATTCGTTCAAACGCATCCACGGAATGTCGCGTCCGACTGCGGCTGCCACCAAAGACGCGGTCGATGGTCCCAATGCCTTGCGCTGCGCCGCCCTGATGAAATTCTCAATTTCGTAGGTAAAATCAAAATCCGCAACATGTTCGCCATTTTCGACCAGTTTGTGCGGCAACAAGTTGTGAATGAAATCGAGAGCGAGCTGGCTGGCTCGTAGCCCAACTTCTTCTTCCTCATATTGGAAGACCATGTTGTAGACACCGGTTTCACCGGCACCGCGGGTCCGCCCGAACGTGACCTCTAGTCCAGCGACGTTCTGCAGTTCTATCGACATATGTTCCCATATGTGGGCCATCCATGTGCCCTCGTCCTCGCGCAAGCGACGCACGAAACCACCGGGTTCGCGATACGAACACCCATGATCGCGCAATCCCGGCAAGACCTCTAGCAACTTGTCGATGAATTCTTCACCAATCTTGGCAGACGGCCAATCTTCAAGAATGCCAATATCGACAACATGACGAATGACGGGGAACTTTGCATAGATATTAGGACCTCGAAAAACGGACGTCTCAAGTATCTTCATAAAGGTTCCCCTTGCTGTTTGGTGGGTTTACGGATGGTTAGCGTCGCCGATTGGATAAGCCTGTCGTGAATTCAGGTCGTACTTGTCGCCAGCCAAGAGGATGTGCAGCTTTACGCCAACAAGCCCAACAGCTGCCCCCATGTTCGTGTCCGCCATCGAGGAAAATTCGAGTTCTGACGGATCAACGATCGTTAAACCACCGCTTCCGAACACTTCGATCACGTCATCGGGCCCGATGAACGCAGCTGTATCTTCATCGACACCGACGCCGGTTGCAAACGGATTATATGCCAATGCTGTCAGTAACCTTCCCAAACGGTCGCGTTCCCGAAAATGCTGATCGACAATCACGCGATTGGTCAGTCCAAGGCCCGGCGACAATGACGCCATACCGCGTTTTGGGGTTCCACCAGACTTGCCAATTGCAATCATATGTTCGCAGACAAACGCCGCCCCTGCGGACGTTCCAGCGATGTGAACCCCACTTGCATTGCCAGAACGCAGCACTTTTGCAGCAGATGTACCGCCAATGGTCGTCGCGAGCCGAAGCTGGTTGCCGCCCGTAAAGAACACGCCTGTCGCAGTCCTCAATGTCTCAAGGATCTCAGGTCTTTCACAATCGGCGCGGGTTTCAAGGTCGACGATCTCAATGCCGCTCAGACCCAGTTCTCGAAACACATCGCGCGTGCGTTGCCCTGCTGTATCCAATTGGGACGCGGTCGGGATAATAACCATGCGGGCATCTGAACCACCGCTCA